>JBCDLG010000136.1:0-7428 GCA_038745625.1 Pseudomonadota bacterium
CCCGAGAATTTAGACGAAAATCGCCTCTCAGGCGATGCTGAACGAAGTGCCGCACCCGCAGCCGGACTTGGCCAATGGGTTGTCGATTTTGAAAGCGGCAGCGATCAACTCGTCGGCGAAATCGATGGTGGCGCCGGGCATGTACTCTTGGCTCAATGAGTCCACCACGACCTGTGCACCGTTCTTCTCCAGAAGGAGGTCATCGGCCTCCTTTGTGGCCACGATTTCAAAGCGATACTGGAAACCGGAGCAGCCGCCACCGTCGACCGCGACACGCAGCATCGAGCCTTCAGGCTCTGACGCCAAGATCTCCGAAATCCGCGCTGCGGCGCGGTCGGTGAGGATGATGGGTCGGGTGTCGAGTTGGCTTTCCATAGCTCTTATTTAGGCGCCCCCGATTCGAGAATAAAGTGCCAAAGCCGCATGGAGACAACGTTAGCGGCGCATGGTTTAGCGAGTTTTAGCGAAATTGTGTGACTTCATCCGCTCGGCGAGGGAGGGCAACCCGTGCGTACATTGAAGAATGCGAAGCTTTTGGCGATCATCACCGCTGCCTTGGCAGGCGCGCTGGCGGCGCTTGCGGGATATGGCGTGGCGACGTCGGGGAGCGGCGTCATAGGACTGATCGGTTTCTTGACCGTCGGCGTTGCCAGTCTGCTCCTTTGGCTGACGGTTGGCGCTTCAGAGAAGGAAGCACGAAGCGAGATTGCTACGCTCACAGATGGCAAGACCGCCGCCGAAAAAGTCGCGCGAGAGGGCGCCGCGATCATCGACGCGCTTGACCGTACGGGGGCCCGGATCGAGTTCGACCTTGAAGGTAACATTCTCCGCGCCAACAGCAATTTCATGGCTGTGACCGGCTATAGCGAGGATGAAATTGTTGGTCGTCATCACTCGATCTTCTGTGATGCTGACTATGTCAAATCACCGGAGTACAAAGAGTTTTGGCAGCGCCTCGGCAGCGGCGATTTCGACGATGGCAAATATCAGCGCTTTGCCAAAAACGGCGACGAAGTCTGGCTACAGGCCGCTTACAGCGCCGTTCTCGATGAGTCGGGCAAGCCTGAAAAGGTCATCAAATTTGCTAGCGACATCACGGAGAGAGAGCAGATTGCTAAGGCCGCGGCGTACAAAAGCGCTGCCTTTGCAAGCGTGTCGACAGCGCTGATCGTTCTTGATGCTGAAGGTGCAATTACCTTTGCCAATGACGGCGCAACGAAACTCTTCGCAGACCAGGCGGATGGATTTCGCGAGGCCTTCGCAGGATTTGATCCTCTGAACCCGGTTGGTCACTCGGCCGCGTTCTTGGCTGCATCGCTCGATGAGCAAAGCCGTCTTTTGCGTTCGCAAGCCGAGATGCCCCTGACCAAAGACATCGATGTTGGTTCTCGCAAGATGGAGCTTTCCGTATCGATTGTTACCGATGCTGATGGTCAGTATGCAGGTAATGTTATCGAGATCGCAGATGTGACCGATGCGCGCGTGCAGGACAGCATGCTGCAAGCCTTTGATGCAACCCAAGCGTTGATTGAATTCAGCCCCGAAGGCATCATCGAAAACGCCAACCAAAACTTTCTGAACACGGTCGGTTATGGCCGCGACGAAATCGTCGGCCAGCACCACCGAATGTTCTGCGAGGCCGATTATGCGGCTTCGCGCGAGTACCGCTCATTCTGGGACCAGCTGGCAAAAGGCGAGGCGCAAAGCGGCAAGTTCAAGCGCGTCGGCAAAGACGGCGGCACCATCTGGCTGCAAGCAAACTACCTTCCTGTGACCGATGGAAACGGCAACGTTTTCAAGGTTATCAAATCTGCTTCGGACATCACCGCATCGGAGCAGGCCGACTATGATCGGAAGGCTATTCTTGAAGCCGTTAACCGCACGCAGGCCACCATTGAATTCGACCTGAAAGGCCGCATCCTGACAGCGAACGACGCCTTCTTGGCGACGACCGGCTATCAGCTGAGCGACATCGTTGGCGAGCATCACGCGATCTTCTGTGACCCAGAATACGCACAAAGCGCTGAGTATCGTGCTTTCTGGGATCGCCTTGGCGAAGGCAAGGCGGATGCTGGCAAGTATTGTCGCTTTGGCAAGGACGGCAACCCGATCTGGATCCAGGCTGCCTACAACCCGGTTGTCGATGCCGAGGGCAAGGTGGTGCGGGTGATCAAGTTTGCGACCGACATCACCGAGGCAGAAAAAGCTGCCTTCGATCAGAAAACGATCCGGACAGCCGTCGATCGCACCCATGCTGTCATCGAGTTCAATATGGAGGGCATCGTCCTGACTGCGAACGATGCATTCTGCTCAGCGATGGGTTACAGCCTTGATGAACTTGTCGGGCTCCATCACTCAACCTTCTGTGACCCCGACTTTGTTCAAAGCACGGACTACAAGGCGTTTTGGACGAAGCTTGGCCGCGGTGAGTTTGATCAGGGCAAGTATCAGCGCGTCACGAAGTCTGGCCGCGAAATCATCATTGATGCGGCGTACAACCCCGTCCTTGACGACAACGGCAAGCCTGTGAAGGTCGTGAAGTTCTGCAAAGACATCACCGAGACCGAGAAGCAAGCCGCCGAGATGGTCTTTAAAGGTTCGGCGCTAGAGCAAACCACCAGCGCGATCATCATGATCGACCGTGATTTGATCATTCAATATGCGAACCAATCGACTCAGGACCTGTTCCGTCGTGAAGTGGACCAGTTCCGCCAGCTGTGGCCTGATTTTGATCCTGACCAGCTGATCGGTATGTGTATCGATAGTTTCCATAAGGATCCAAGCCACCAGCGCCGGATTCTTTCCGATCCAACCAACCTTCCGTTCACCACCGATATCTCGGTCGGCGACATGAAGATCAACCTCAGCATTGGTGCCGTCATGGACCCCGATGGCGAGTATGTCGGCGCAGTTCTTGAGTGGCTCGACGTCACCGAACAGCGCACGCATGCCGGTATGATCGAAGCTTTCGATCGCAACCAGGCGCTCATCGAGTTCGACACTGAAGGCAATGTCCTGAAGGCCAACGACATCTTCCTGAGTACTGTCGGCTACCAAGAATCAGAGATCATCGGGCAACATCATCGCATGTTCTGCGAGCCCGCAATCTTCAACAGCGACGACTACAAACAGTTTTGGACGTCCCTGGCCGGTGGTGAGCCGCAAGCGGGCCGATTCAAGCGGGTCAGCAAGACCGGTGATGATGTCTGGCTCCAGGCTGTCTACACGCCGATCATCGACTCCCATGGCAACACGTTTAAAATCGTCAAATCGGCAACTGATATCACCGATATGGAGCTTGCGCGTCAGGCCGAAGAGGAACGTCGTGCTCGCCAGGAACAAGAGCAGAAAACTATCGTGGATAGCCTTGCCCACGGCCTTGACCGCTTGTCTGAGGGTGATTTCACCGCGTCGCTCCCCGCCGATTTCCCGGCTGAGTACGAACAATTACGCGTCGACTTCACCAATGCAGTGAACAAGATGCGTGACGCTGAAGAGATCCGTCTCCGCACAAGCGAAGAGCAGGAGATGGTCGTGGACAGCCTAGCCACCGGCATGGAGCGGCTGTCTAACGGTGTGCTGACCTACCGTATCGAAGACGCCTTCCCTGGTGACTATGACCGGCTGCGGGCGCTCTTTAATGATACGACAGGCCGCCTTTGCGACGTGATCCAATCGATCACCTCGACCGCCACAAACCTGAAAACAGGGTCCTCGGACATCGCGCAGGCTGCGGACGATCTTTCGAAGCGGACGGAAAGCCAGGCGGCGACGCTTGAAGAAACCGCGGCTGCGCTTGATGAGATCACCGCCACAGTCAAGCAGACGGCCGATGGCGCGAAAGAGGTGAACAATGTCGCCTCGGAAACCCGTGCTGAGGCGAAAGCCTCCGGCGACGTTGTCCGCAATGCGGTGTCGGCGATGGGCGAGATCGAGAAGTCATCCGCACAGATCAGCCAAATCATCGGCGTGATCGATGACATCGCTTTCCAAACCAACCTCCTGGCGCTTAACGCTGGCGTTGAGGCGGCAAGGGCTGGGGATGCTGGTCGCGGCTTCGCCGTGGTGGCGCAGGAGGTGCGGGCCTTGGCGCAGCGCTCCTCTGAGGCCGCCAAAGAGATCAAAGAGCTGATCTCGACGAGCTCGGCGCAGGTCGCGGAGGGCGTGGACCTGGTGGGTGGTGCCGGCACGGCGCTTGGTGACATTGTCGAGCGTGTCGAGAATGTCAGTGCACTTGTCTCAGAGATCGCGGCTTCTGCGCAAGAGCAGTCCATCAGTCTTGGCGAAGTCAATGACGCCATGAACAAGATGGATCAGGTCACCCAGCAGAACGCGGCGATGGTTGAGGAATCCACCGCATCGAGCCACGCTCTGGCGCGCGCTTCGAACATGCTGATCGACCGGGTGGCCCATTTCCAAGTCGGCGCGACCACAGACGTTCCGGCCAATGACACATTGTCGGCCAACACGCCTGAAGCATCGGTTGGGTCTGACGGTGAGCCACCGGTGGTGCAGCAACGTCAAGCCGCGCAGGCCTTCTTTGCGGGGACCGGCGGCGCTGCTGAGGAACTCGAGCCGACCGACGATGATTGGGAAGAGTTTTAAGAGTTTGACGGTACAATCATTTGGCGAGTTGTTTCGGGCCACTAGCGACGTGAGGTTTAGTGGTCCGGCAACCGCCGAATGAGGGCACACATCGTGGCAGACGCAGGGCAGAAGAGACCGATCCGAGTCTTGATCATTGACGACAGCGCGACCATGCGAGGTCTGATGGATCATGCCCTGTCAAAGGACCCCGAGCTTGAAGTGATTGGTTACGCCGCTGATGCGTATGGCGCGCGCGAGGCGATCAAGACACTCGATCCTGACGTGGTGACACTCGACATCAACATGCCGCGCATGGATGGTCTGACCTTCTTGGAAAAGTTGATGCGTCTACGGCCGATACCAGTCGTTGTGGTCACGTCGCAGACGGAGGATGCCGAGCAAATTGAGGGCGAGGCTCTCCAGCTTGGGGCTGCTCATTGCCTCTTTAAACCGGCGGGCATGACAGGTGCTTCACTCTTCAGTGCTCTTCCTGAAAAGCTCAAAGATGCGGTGGCCTGGGGCGCCGATGGTAAGTCGAAACCATCCGTGGCGGGTACAGAGGATAAGTTTGAGTCGAGCAAGATGATCCTGCTGGGTGCCTCCACAGGAGGTGTCGACGCATTGGTTGCGGTGCTCCGGACGTTCCCCAAAAACTGTCCGCCGACGCTGATCGTGCAGCATATGCCGCCAAAGTTCATTGAACTCTTCACCCACCGTTTGAACTCTGTCTGCGCCCCCAGCGTTCATATTGCGAGCCATGGTTCGAAACCAGAGGCTGGCCGGGTGCTCATTGCGCCGGCTGGACAGCATATGCGTCTTGTCGATCGCGGCAGCATGGTATGTGAACTTGAGGACACGCCGCCGGTGAACGGGTTCAAACCATCCGTTGACGTTCTTTTTGAATCCGGTGTCGAGCTCAAGGGCCCCAGGATCGTTGCTGCGCTCCTAACTGGCATGGGCCGCGATGGCGCCAAAGGGCTTTTGCAGGTGAAACAAGCGGGCGGCTTCACCGCGGCCCAAGACGAAGAGACCAGCGTCGTTTGGGGGATGCCGCGGGTTGCGTTTGAGCTCGGCGCCGTCGATGTGCCCATCCCGCTGAACGAGATCGCTCCGGCGGTTCTCGGCGCGTGCCGTGCAAAGACGGCTTCGAAGGCCTGCTGATGCTGCGTGCCGTTGATGCGCCTGGCGGCGTTGTTGGTCCTGTTGCGATTGGCATCGGCGATCTGGTGGTGGCCCGCCATCCGGCGCAGAGCTTCACAACGGTTCTAGGTTCTTGCATCGCTATCGGTCTTTGGGATCCAGTCTCTCAGGTCGGGGGCCTCAATCATTTCTTGCTCGCCCATTCCCAAGGGGAGGCGAGCAGAGATCTGCGCTATGGTGACACGGCTATCCCTGCTTTGGTCGGCAAGGTCGAAGCTGCGGGCGCGGACCTGCGACGGATCCGCGCCATCGTCGTTGGCGGTGCCAACATGATCCGCGCCATGCTGCCGATCGGGACCGAGAACGCGGCCTTCGCGCGCGATTGGCTCGCTGAGCAGCGTATCCCCGTGGTTTCAGAGGATACCGGCGGCGTGCATGCGCGCCGCCTCAGCTTCACCCCCGGCGATGGATCCTTTCGCATTTCTGCCGTCGATGACGCACCTGGTCCCTACAGTTAAAAGTCGGGAAACTTCGATGCGCTACATTATCCGTTGAGAGAGTGATGGAGCGCTCCGGCAGAGCCGAGTGTTCCCATGGGTTGAGGGATCGCGCCGCAATGAGCGACGGGGCAAACGAGTATAGTGAAGTGACGCTCGACGCCAAACTTGCGTCGACGGCAGCACCTGGCCTGTTTGCGCAGCTCAAGGAGCTTCGCGAGCAAACCGTCGTTCTCAATGCGAGTGAGGTCGAGCAAATCGGCGTCCTCTGTATGCAGATTCTGATGTCAGCATCCAAAACGTGGACTGACGAAGGGCACAGTTTTGAAGTGGTCGAGCCTTCTGAGGCCTTCTTGTCCACCATCAAGGTGGCGGGCGTCTCGGCAGAGGACCTAGGCATATCGAAGGCGGGGTGAGGGCATATGGCTCTGAAAATATTAGCAGTTGAGGACAGTCTGACGGTCCGAACCATGATCGAGCACGTGCTGAAAGAGGCTGGTTTCGAGGTTCATTTGGCCGAGGACGGACAACATGGTCTGCGCCGGCTTCCGGAAGTCAAGCCTGATGTCATCACCACAGACATGAATATGCCTGTGATGGACGGTCTTGGTTTCATTAAGGGCGTGCGCGGCGATCTTCAGTACAAGATGACTCCCATTCTTGTGATCTCCTCGGAGACAGCGCCGGAGCTCAAAAGCAAGGCTCGTTCTCTTGGTGCATCCGGTTGGATGGCCAAGCCGTTCCATGATGATCGTTTGATCTCCGCTGTTCGCCGTTTGGCTGCCTAGGACGTCTCTATGGATCCGTTGGCAGAACTTCGCGAGACGTTCTTTCTCGAATGTGACGAGCTTCTCGAGCAGCTCGAGTCCGACCTCATGGAACTTGAGGCGGGTTCGGAGGATCTCGAGCTGATCAACTCCGCCTTCCGGGCGGTGCATTCGATCAAGGGCGGCGCCGGCGCTTTTGGCATGACGGCCATCACGGAGACGTCGCATGTCTTCGAAACGCTGATGGATCATCTGCGGTCGGAGACACTTGAGCTCAATCCTGATCTCTGTGTGCTGCTGCTTCGCGGCAAAGACCTCCTGACGGCGACGATTGATGTTGAGCGTGGCGGCGACCCGGTGGACCAGGCCGAGGCGGCTGCCGTGATGGAGGCGTTTGAGCAGGCTTGCCCCGACGACGGTGAAGATGACGCGGACGC
>JBCDLG010000137.1:0-7311 GCA_038745625.1 Pseudomonadota bacterium
CCCCCCTTCTTGGGCAGGCAGAAGCCAGCCCTTCGCGTAAGTGAAGGAACACATTGTGGACGCAGCGCTGAAGCTGATCGGGAACGACAGCAATCGTGATGTCGTGTTTGCGCTGGGCGTGCTGACGATCCTTGTCGTCTTGTTCGCGCCGCTTCCTGCCTGGGCGCTTGACCTGGGGCTGACCTTCTCTCTCGCCTTTTCAATCTTGATCCTGATGGTCGCTCTCTGGATCGAAAAACCCCTTGATTTCAGCTCTTTCCCGACGGTGCTCCTGATCGCGACGATCTTACGATTGGCGCTCAACATCGCCTCGACACGGCTCATTCTCTCGAACGGTCATACGGGAGGCGACGCCGCGGGGGGCGTCATTTACGGTTTCAGCCAGTTGATGATCAATGGCAATTTCGTCATTGGCCTGATTGTCTTTGCCATTCTCGTGATCATCAACTTTGTCGTGATCACCAAAGGTGCGACGCGGATCGCAGAGGTCGGCGCACGTTTCACCTTGGACGCAATCCCCGGCAAGCAGATGGCGATCGACGCGGACCTTTCGGCCGGTCTCATCGACGACGTGGAAGCACGGACGCGCCGGAAACAGCTCGAAGACGAAAGTGCCTTCTTCGGCGCCATGGACGGTGCGTCGAAATTCGTCCGCGGTGACGCCATTGCAGGCATGATCATCACGTTCATCAACATCATCGGCGGAATCATCGTCGGTGTGGCGCAGATGAACATCACCATGGGTGATGCGGCCGCCAGCTACACCACCCTCACGGTCGGTGACGGTCTCGCCTCGCAAATCCCAGCGCTTGTGATCTCCCTCGCCGCCGGTCTCCTGGTCACCAAGGGCCGCAACGAAGGCTCCGCCGACAAAGCCGTGATGGCGCAGCTCGGTGAGTATCCCAAAGCGCTCCTGATGGTCGCTGGCATGATGGCTGTGATGGGCTTTGTTCCGGGCCTGCCAGTTCTGCCCTTTGTCGGCATAGCCGCGGGTATCGCGGGTATGGGTGTCTGGCTTCCCAACCGGCGCAAGACGGCTGCGGCGCTTCTCCAAAAAGAAGACGAAGCCGTCGTTCCGGAAAAAGAGATCCCTGCGGAGGAAAGTCTCAAGATCGAGGATCTGCAACTCGAGGTGGGCTCACGCCTCCTAACCCTCATCTCAAACCCCGAGCGCGGTCTTCCGAACAAAGTCAAATCCCTGCGCCGTCGTTTCGCCACCGAATTTGGTTTCTTGCTGCCGCCGGTGCGGATCAAAGACAACCTCTATGTGCCGCCTGATGAGTACCGGATCTCCGTCCACGATGTGGAAGTGGCCAAAGGCGTGGTGCGCAGCGGCTGTGTCCTTGCGATCGACCCCGCTGGCGGTCCTGTCGACCTGCCGGGTGAAGAGACCACCGAGCCAAGCTTCGGCATGGTCGCCCGCTGGATCAACAATTCGTCCGCTGAAGAGGCTGAGGCCAAGGGCTACACGGTTGCGACCGCTGACAGTGTCCTGATCACCCACCTCTCTGAGACGATCAAAGACAGCCTACCGAACCTTCTCACCTATTCAGCGATGCAGCGCCTGATCGACACGCTGGAGCCTGAATATCGCAAGCTCCTCTCTGAGATCGTCCCTGCACAGCTGAGCCAAGTCGCGCTGCAGCGGGTCCTGCAAGGCCTTCTTTCCGAGCGCGTGTCGATCCGGAACCTGCCAGCGATCCTTGAGGCCGTCTCAGAGGCAACAGGCTGGACCCGGAGCCCCAGCGCCATCATTGAGCATGTGCGGCAGCGCCTTTCGAAACAGATCTCCACGGCCCTTCAGGGCGATGACGGCTATGTTGCGGTCATCGCACTTTCGGGCCGGTGGGAGCGCACCTTCCTTGAGAGCCTGCAGGGTGATCCTGGCAGCGAGCGCGTCTTCGCCATGCCGCCGAACCAGGTGCAAGAGTTCATCGCCGCCGCCCGCGCGCTGCTTCAGAAGTACAAAGACCAAGATCCGCCGCCTGTGGTTCTGTGTTCGGCCGAGGCCCGGCCCTTTGTGCGGTCGCTTCTCGAACGCGCAGCGCCAATGGTTCCAATTATTTCACACAATGAGCTGCATAGCTCTGTGGCGATCAAAACCGTGGATCAGATCGGATGATGAACCGGCGCCTCATTTTCCTCTGCGGCCAGAAAGAAGGCCTTGCATTTCGCCAACATGCCGAGAGCCTGGCGCCCGGCATCGAAACCCTTTGGGTCGACAATGTCGAAAGCCTCGACGTCGTCACCGAGGAAAACGCCGAGCGCACACGGCTTTTAAGCTTCCTCACCGACGTGATCGTACCCAAGCGCATTCTCCGGCGGCTTGGGCCGGTCCCTTACAATGTTCATCCGGGCTCGCCTGAATATCCTGGCGCCCACGGCATCAACTTTGCGATCTGGGAAGGCGCCAAGCGCTTCGGGGTCACAGCCCATGAGATGACCGCGGCCGTCGATAGCGGCACGATTGTCCTCACCGACGCATTCGATGTTCCGCACAACACCGATGCTTTGAGCTTTGGCGATGAGGTTTACGGCCGGGCTGTCAGAGTGATGGACAAAGTCATCCGCCATTGCGTTGCAAGTGATCGGCGGATGGAGCCAGCGGGTGAGCGCTGGTCGCCTCGTCAGTGTACGAAACGCCGCCTTGAGACACTCCTGACAGCGGCCCCGTCGCTGCTGCCCGCCGATTTCAATCGCTTGAAGCGCGCTCTCGGCCCGGACCTCTGGCCCAACGACTTTGCGAAGCACCGTCATGGTTGAGATCCCGCTCGAAAACGTGGCGGAACCCATCACGGTCTTGATCCTCACGTTCGCGAGGATCGGGACCATTTGCATGCTGATGCCTGGGCTTGGAGAAACCTACGTCCAGCCGCAGATCCGCCTCAGTATTGCCTTCACTTTAAGCATAATTCTGTCGGTGACTGTGGGCGCCAATCTTCCTCCGATCGCCGGTTTCGGCGACATCGTCTTTGCGATGGCGTCAGAGGTTGTCGCTGGCCTTATCTTTGGCGGCGCGATGCGGATGTTCCTCGCCGCGCCCCAGATCGCTGGTCAGATGACCTCGCAGCTGACCTCGCTCTCTAACATTTTTGCCTCCGGCGCGCCGCTGATGGAGGCAAGTTCGATCCTCGGCGCATGGTACGTCGTCGGAGCGATCCTCTTCATCTTCGTCTCAGGCCTTCACTACCTGATGATCGACGCGATGGCGGTGAGCTATGCGATCATCCCGCTCGGCGGCTTTCCCCATATGGGCGACGCGGCGGCGGGGATCACCCGGATCTTCGCAGGGGTCTTTGCCCTGGGCGTGCAAATGGCCGCGCCGTTCATTCTCTTATCGATCATTTTCAACTTAGGGGTCGGGCTCGTCAACCGTATGCTGATGAGCCTTCCTCTCTACTTCGTCGCCATGCCGGTCTCTATCTTAGGCGGGGTCTATGTCCTTGCCTATGCGATCGGTCCGATTCTCGCTGCTTTCCGCTCGGCCTTCGCGGCCTGGCTGACGGCCCCGTTCTATTAAGGAGGGGCTGTGGCCGAGGAACCAGACGAGAGTCAGAAGACAGAAGAACCCTCCCCGAAGAAACTAGCCGACGCTAGGAAGAAAGGGGACGTCCCTGTCAGCCGAGAGGTGGCGACTCTCGCGTCCATGATCGCAACGGTGCTGCTGGTCGCGTTCGCAGCGCCGCCTTTGACGCGTGAGATTGTTAGCTCAATCAGACCCTTTGCGACGGCGGTGCATGACATCCGCGTCCAGGAGTCCTCCGCAGACGTTACGATGGCGCTTGGCCAGCTGATGCTCAAGATCGCAGCGGCGATGTCGCCTTTGTTCCTGGCCTTTGCCGCAGCGGCAATCCTCGCAGCCTTCTCGCAAAACGCGCTGATCTTTGCCACCGAGCGGATCAAGCCGCAGCCGAGCCGTTTGAACCCGATCAAGGGTCTTCAGAAGATCTTCTCCCGCGACAGCCTCGTGGAGCTGGCCAAGAACCTCACCAAAGTGGCGGTCGTTGCCGGCGTGGTGATCGGTTTCACCATGAACGAGATCGAGAACTTTACCGCCATGGCGAGCTATGATCTCAACGCCGTGCCCGACCGCATGCAGGCGATGGTGATCAAGCTGTTGTCAGCAGTCTTGGTCGTCATGGTGCTGATCGCCGTGATCGACGTCATCTGGAAGCAGATGGAGCACAAGCGCAAGCAGCGCATGACCAAGCAAGAGGTCAAAGACGAGTTTAAACAGACCGAAGGCGACCCGCAGGTCAAACAGCGCATGGCGGAGATCCGGCGGAACCAAGCACGCAAAGCCCGGATCGAAGAAATTCCGAAGGCGACGGTTCTGGTGATGAACCCGACCCACTACGCCGTCGCGCTCCGCTATGTTCCGTCAGAGAACGAAGCACCGATCTGTATCGCCAAAGGCCGGAACCTGATCGCGCTCAAAATGCGTGAGGTGGCCGAGAAGCATAACGTGCCAGTAATTGAGAACCCGCCCCTCGCCCGCGCGCTCCACGCCGGTATCGAGGAGGATCAACCAATCCCTGCCCAGTTCTTCCGCGCCGTGGCTGAAGTCATCAACTACGTCTACAGAACAGGCCAGCGCAGCTTGACTCTTTAGTCGGTCTGTCGATCAGATACGAGCATGAACGAGTGACACGTCACCACACCTCGTTTGTCATCAATCTCATAGACAATGCCAAAACTAGGGACTCGGCCAATTCTAGGGCTCTCATAGACCCGGTGCTCGGCGTCCGAACCTAGCGGGACTACTTCTCCAAGAGCTCTGGGATTTCGTTCTATTGCATCAAGAAAAGCGAATATCGCATCCTTGATGTTCTGATCACCCGCCGCACGCTTGAAGAACGCGGTTTCGAAATCCTTCGACATCGTTGCTCTCCACGGAGTGTCCTTTGGATTTCTCCGTTTCAATGCGCGCAGCCTCCGCCTCAGCCCATGAACGCGTCGTTAATGACGCGTCTTCAGCAAATATCAGGAAAATACTCTCGTAAGTGATTCTATCGCCATCATTCACAAGTTGCCAAGGCAAGTCATGGCTAAACTCACTTATTTGTTTAGCTGTATTTTTTACACAAACAAAATCGATGATCTCATCGATTAGAGCCAGCTCGCTTTTAGAGAAGCGCGCCACATCAGGGTCGCGCTTTGGATAATATGATTTCTTTGTGAAGCCAAAATAGTCCTCAGACGAAACCTCGAGTTCGCCCGCTTCCTCAAGCCCATGCAATGTGGCCAACAATTGATCGCATGTAGGGCCGAAGGGTTTTCGTGAATAGGTTGACCCGGTCACTGAATTCCCGGTCGCAGCAAACCGCAGCATATCTGTATAATAAAGCACCTTATGCAGTTTTGTAGCGCCCAGCTGTTCTTTCGAACAACTTTGGCACGCATAAAGAACAAGCTCAGCTAACTTCAAACGGTCAAACTGCATTCTCTTTCGCCCAAAGCGAATCATCTAATTCACATAATTTCCTAAAGACTTCAACAAAAACCGGCGACCGGTGCGGGTGTCAGGGGGGAGAAATGCACCGGTCGCCGAAACCCGTCTGCTAGGTGGCGAGCGCAAAGGGGGGCCATGCGGTCGCAACCTCTAAAGCCCACGGGCTAGATTCGATACCCACCTTGAAAAGCCGGTCCGCTCAATGGGGGGGCAGGAGCGGACAAGGGAGATCGGCAGGTGAATACCGGGTTGGGACGCGGCCCATAAACCGCCGAAGATGGTTTGGTAAAGCCTTTTATGACAGAAAACTGAATTGTCGCAGCAGCCTGCGTGCAATTCGCTTTTTTCTGCTCCTGACGGTGGATTACGAGGCCGGAGTTGCTACCCGGCGAACGGCATTCGATGTGATGGTGATGCCGTTATCGTAGATCAGCTCTGTGCTTCCGCTGTCAAAGCGAACTTCACTCACCGTGCCAGTTGCATAGGTTTTCCCGGCCAGGCGCTCTTGGCCCGTCTGCTCCGAGATGGCCACGACTTGCGCCCGATAGAGCCCTGGCGCGGCCTGCACACCGCTGTCGGTCACCCCGTCCCACGTGGTGGTGAAGTCACCGACATTGCCGTCGACCTGATACGCCGTCAGCAGCTGGCCGGCAGGGGTGAAGATCCGGATCTCAGCGTTGTTGGTCGGCGCATCGATGCTGTAGCCGAGGGTCGCGCCGTTCTCCGTCAGGGCAACGGTGTCAGTCTCCGCCTCAACGATCTTGCCCAGATAAGAAATGTCCGTCTGGCGGGTATCAGCGGCCAGCGTCGACGAGATGTCGTTCAATGCATCGGTCTGCTCGACGCCCTGCTCAAGCTCCGAGAACTGCGTCAGCTGATCAACGAACTCATTGGCATCAAGCGGCTCAAGCGGGTCTTGGTTTTCGAGCTGGGCCACAAGAAGGTTGAGGAACGTATCCAGATCTTCGGTCAGCGCACCCCGGGTCACTGACCCGCTGCTTGTGGCGGTGTTGGTGCTGGATTGATCAGCGGTAATCGGCGTTACAGAGGTCATAGCGGGACCTTTCGTCCGTTAAAGGAAGAGACCGCTGTCTTGCGGCTGCGCTGGGCGGATGACCGCCACGCGCTTCTCATCATCGGTGTCATCAAAGGGGCGGCGTTCGTCGCGGTCACGGCGCTCTTCGGCGGTTTCTTGCTCACGGCGTTCGCTGTGCTGCTCAAAGGTCATTTCGTCCGGGTCGAAACCAGCCTGGCTGAGGCTCTGCTGCAGCCCGCTCGCGCCCCTTTGCAAGGCTTCGAAGGCTTGCGGCGTCTCGGTGACGATCATGATCTTGGTGGCGCCAGCGGTCTTTTGCATTTGGATGGAGACGCGGCCGAGCTCCTCTGGATAAAGATCAAACCGCATCCGCTCCATGTCACCGCGGATAACGGTCTGGATGTTCTGGGCCAGCTGCCGGACCACGGGGTTGGATGTCTCTTGCGAGCCATGCTGCTGCAAAGCAGCCTCCAGCCGCGGTGTTGGTGCCACCGTGGATTCAATCTTCGGCGCTGGCGGCTCTGGCAATTTCGCGGCCAGCTCACCGCGCGCGCGCTGTGCGGCCTGCTGCAGGACCTCAAAGCCCTGGACCGCTTCCCCGGCCACCTGGCCTTGGACAGCGACAGGTTGAGCAGTTGGCACCGCTTGCAGTGTTTGTTGCTGTGTCTGTTCGGTGATCGGCCGCAGCGCTGGCGCCGCGCTGGGCCGTGAGAGGTCCAGCGGGCGGAAATCGGGGCCACGGCTACGCTGGCCAAGAGCCCGCGGCACAAAGGTCTGCGCGCCAGCCTGAGCCTCCAAGATTTCGGGTTTCACCGCCTCAAGG
>JBCDLG010000138.1:0-7188 GCA_038745625.1 Pseudomonadota bacterium
AGCCATCGCGGCTATCGCGTGTTGGGCACAGATGATCGGTATATGCAGCATTACCGGTACGGTGAGGATCAACAGCTCACTATATCGGAAGGGGCTTGGGTATCAGAGCCCCGGGATGCGGTTCTCGGCGCTGAGGTCGCCCGAGCCTTGGGCTATGAGATCGGCAACACGATCATTCTCTCCCACGGGATCGTCTCGGCGAGCTTCGCCGACCACGCCGAGGATCCTTTCACCATCACCGGCGTGCTCGCGCCGACAGGGACCCCCGTCGATCGCACGGTGCATGTCAGCCTCGCAGGCATTGAAGCCATTCATCGCCCGCCCGGCGCGAGCGATGATCTTGAGCCGCAAGCCGTGACGGCCTTCCTTGTGGGGATGAAAAGCCGCCCATTGGTCCTGCGGTTTCAGCGCCTTCTCAACACCTATCCCGACGAGCCTTTGACAGCGGTGATCCCGGGCGTTGCTCTCTCGCGGCTATGGTCGGTGATCAGCCCCATTGAGAACCTGCTGCGGGGGATCACGGTGCTTGTTTTTGCGGTGGGCATGATCGGCCTTTCGACGACGCTGCTTGCAAGCCTTGCTGGTCGTCAGCGGGAATTGGCTGTTTTGCGTGCGGTGGGCGCCAGGCCGCGCGATCTCCTCACGGTTCTGATGATTGAGACGACATTGACCAGTGTTGGCGGCGTCGTTCTTGGGCTGGTCTTTGCCTATGCAGGTCTGTTTGCGCTCGGCCCATGGCTGCGCTCGACCTTCGGCCTTGTTTTGGAGAACGCATCCCCTGGCTCATTTGATGCTATGGTCTTCCTCGCTGTTGTGGGGGTCAGCGGTGTTGCCGGTTTGGTGCCAGGGCTTGCTGCCTATCGACAAGGTATCAATGTGAGTCTCTCATCAGGAAGCTGATGATATAAAGGGAGACTTGCTCCGCTATTCGTAGGGCCTCACGGATTCAAGTCGCAGCGTGTACGCTGCATTGCCAAGATCGGTGTCGTACCGACTGGTTTCGAGCACGCCTTTGAACCACAACGGATAGAAGATGTTACCCAGCTCCTGTGCCGGTTCTGCGGTGGCATAGACGATCTGGTTCGGCGCGGGCGGCGGCGTGTGAATACAGGCGCCAAAATAGGGTACGATCAAAAACGACGCATGGGCGCGACCTTGAAAGTCGAGCGGCACCACAAACCCAGGAAGCTCCACCCGTTTACCGTCAAGGTCGTCGACCGTGCTGAAGGTGCCGAGCTGCGGCATCATATCGAGCGCTGAGCCCTCGGTGATGGCGCTCATGGAACCGCCCAGACCCCCGCCGAGACCGCTGTAGAAATCCTCATAGATCTTGATCAGCCGTTCCTCCTCGCCAGGCGGGAGCAGGTCTGTCCAGTCGAGAATGAGAAGGCCGTCATTGCGGCCGGTGATTTCGCCGTCCACGGGCGCGTAGCCGTCATCGGACGCAAGAACACCGATGCTCACGCCGGTGACAACCGGCAGCACGCCGAGCAATGCAGCTATAACGCTGAGACGTTTCACGGGAAGCGAACCACCGTCTGGCTAGGGCGCGCCGTTTGTTCGGCTTGCTGATCGTTTGTCAGAACAATCACATTGACGTTTTCAAGCTCGGGGAGGAGGTCGAAAGCCGACAGGTTGACGCTCTCGATTCTTGGCGCGGCATCACACGTTAAGGTTTGAGTCACGACGACATCCCGGTGCTCGTCGTGATGGCTGTACTCCTCATGGTCGTCATGATGGGCATGATCGTCGTGATCATGGTGATCATCGTGATCGTGATGATCATCATCGTGGTGGCCGCCAAGCTGGTTATCGGCGCTCTCATCATTGATCTCGATGCCTGATGATTGACAGGATACAGATATTTGAAGTGAAAAGAGCGCAGTCGAGGACTGCATCCGCACCGTCATGTCGGCCTGATGCTGTTTTTGCGCCTCCGTCGCAGCCTCGCCCTCAAAACCGAAAAGCGTGTGCTGATCGGTCGTGAAGGTGGTGACGAGGGTCACCCCGTCGGAGGTGATTGAGAGCTCGCCCACACCGTGCTCATGCGGCTCGGCACTGGTGGCGGCAAGCGTGAGGACGAGTGAACTCAACAAAGACAAATGAGGCACGGCGCAATCCATCGAAAACTCAAACGGTCTTAGCGCAGGCCGTGCCAAAAGTCATAATGATCAATGGGTAGGGCGGCGCGCGAGCCACCCAAGCGCAAAGAGCGGGAGGACGAGCAGCAGCAAGGCGAAAACCAGCAAAACGGGCATTGTTTCCGGATCAACGCCGCGCACGAAACTCGCTGTGATATCGGTCAAATCTGTCACGTAGCGCACCGCGATGGTGCACAAAAGCGCAACATGGCTGCGTTTCAGGGCGGCGATCGCGACGCCGAATGCCATCGCAAAGTTGCGCGTGACATAAAGCTGACCAAGCGTCCCGAGGCTCGCAGCGCCCCAGATCCCAGGATCGATGATCGATGCTGCGCCGAAATAGGTCGGCACCGCCACCTCGATCACCACCACGCACCATAGCCACCAGGGCAGTGATCTTTTCTGTTCCGGCTGGTCCATGGGATGGTTCCTTAGTGCGTCCATCGCTGCCCGCGAGCGCGACTTGTCAGCGAGCGGATGGGGTAAGTGTCAGTGTGGAGACAGTATGATCCGCGATGGCGTCGTCACTGAACCACCAATAGATGTCCGCGTCTTTGTCCATCCAGTCCGGCGTCTGATCAGCCAGGTGGGGATGGAAGGTCCGACCGACTGCGCCGCCTGGTAGCACGGCGCGCACCTTGTCAGGGTCATTGAGGTCCGCCGTCATCCGGAGCGATGCGAACCACCTCGAATCAAAAGGATCATCATAGGGATAAAGCGCCCGCAGCAGCGTCTCGCCTGAGCCTGCCATCGGTACGCTACGATTGCCCGTCAGCCCACCGATGAACCCTTGCTGCCGGAGTGGTCCGCTGAAGTGGATCTGATGCACCTCGCCCCAATGCCACTTGGAGCGGTTGGCGCCATAGTCGCTTGTCAGACGCTCCAAAGCGGCATCACCGGCCGCGCGAATGAGGGTCGGCAGATCTTCCGTCTCCGTCGTTCGCTTGTCGTCAAACCACGGCGACGTGCCGTCCTGTACCAACGCGTCAAAACGCTGCTGCCAGACATACCAGTTGGAGAGATAGGCCGCTGTCGCCTCGGCCCCAAGTTCGTCCTCAAAGGTGAGCTGCGCCAGTTGCCGGACCGTCTCTTGGAAGAGGGTGGGGGCCAGCTGGTCCGCATCATCGTGATGGTCCCAACGGCCAAGAATGGTGGCCATCTCTTGCAGCTCTTCGCTGTCGGCATCGCTCAATGCACGCACCAGGATCGGGGCGATGTCGCGCGCATAAAGATTGAGCGTATCATACTGCGCCGCCCATGCTTTCGCTGCTGTCACCTGTGGCTCATTCATCAGCTCACGGATCCGGCGATACCGGTAAGCGGGCGAGGCGAAGGTCGTGTAGATATAAGGATAGTCCGCAGGTGCCGTCATATGGTTGGCGCTGCCGGTCCATCCCTGCGCGGGGTCGATCTCGCCTGGCATCTCGTCTGCCGGGATCGGGCCCGCCCAATTGTCCTCGCCGCCAGTGACAGGGAAGGGCGCCATGCCGTCGCCGCGCAGACGGATGGGTGCCGTCCCGCTGGCCCGCCTTGCCACTCTGCCCGTAACATCGCCGACCACGAAGTTGAGCGAGATGATCCGTGTCGCCTCGATAGCCGCCACGGCTTCATCGACGTCTTGGGCCATCATCAACCTATCGACGCCGAGCTCCGTCCCCATATAATCGGCCGATGCCCAGCGCATGGACAGCACGGAGCCGCCGGCACTATCTGGGTCGTGGTCCGTGATGACCGGGCCGCGGCGCGTGAAGCGAACCACCAAGCGTTCCTCGCGGAACCCGCCATCGGCGCTTTCATCCTTGATACGGATGATTTCGGTGACGCTGTCGAAAGGCAAGGACTGATCGCCCTCGAGATAACGCCCCGGATCGCTCGGATCGATCGTCTCCACATAGAGATCAACAGCATCGGCATAGGCGTTGGTCACACCGAATGCGACGTGGTCGTTGCGTCCGATGGTAACGCCAGGGAGCCCAGCGCTGACACCCACGACCCGCAAGTCCGGGGTGATCAAACCCACCGGGTGCCAGGGTCCTGGCAGCATGCGGCTATCAAGATGGGGGTCATTGGTCACGATCGCGGCCGGCGTCCCCGCTTTCGCGCCGCTGACCGCCCAATTGTTGCTGCCGCCGACGCCCTGTTGCCGCCAGCCCCCTTGGGTCCAAGGGGCGAGCCGTCCCGTCGGCTCGGTCCACCGCGGGTAGGCCTCGAGCGCAGACTGGCGCTCCGCAGGCGGAGCGGTATCATCCGGATTAACAGTCAGCGGAGCAATGTCCTGAAAGGCATCGGCGCCGACGGCCTGGATCACGCGATGCGCGATCAGCTCTCCGTCAAAGTTTGCCGAGCTCGCCCAGCCCAGATAGAAAATCAACGCGAGGAGATCCTCCTCCGTCCAAGGCTCCGGCTCAAAGCCTGCCAACCCAAACTCCATAGGATGGGTGACTTCGCGGGTGCTGATGTAGGCGTTGAGCCCCTCCAAAAAGGTCGTGAGGCGCCGCCGCGCGACGGGAGAGAGCAGCTCGGCCTGGCGGTCGGCCAGCCGACGAAACCCGATCACCCGCGCCTCACGGTCGAGGTTCAGAATGACGTCGTTCTCACCAGCGCCAAAAATCTCAGCCAGCCGTCCCGATGCCGCCCGCTTGGCCGCCTCAACCTGAAACAGCCGATCCTGACCTGTGACAAAGCCTTGGGCGCGAAGGGCGTCATCAAGGCTCTCCGCATAGATATAAGGCATGCCCCCTGCGTCGCGCACAACGCGCACCGGCGCCTCGAGCCCTGGCAGCGCGAGCTCTCCGGTCGTCTGCCGATCATTGATGGGCGTGACGATCATCCAGCCCACGCCAACAACGACGAGCGCGATCGCGGCGGCCACCCCTAAAGACCTTGCATTGAGACGCATGGTTGGCCCTCTCCCTCAGATATTCTGAGGGTTAGCATTGATGGGTGCGCGGGGAATTGCCACCGAAATCGGCACTGACAGTGTTGGCTGACCGCGTCCATACTATGTTGCGGCCCGATACGTGGCACACAGCGCTTCACTATCTCTTGCCAAACCGAGCCGCGTGCGGAGCCCTCACCTGACCGGTGCCACCCCGTTGAATGAAGACGAAAGAACGCCTGCAAAGGAGTGCCGTTCAGTGTCAAAAAACCGTGATAGACTCACGATCCTGTTTTTCCCAGAAGGGCGGCGTTTCCGGTTTCTTGCGGCCAGGCTCGCCTCGGCCCGAGGGACGGGGTGGTTGGGATCTCTATGCTCGTTTCGCTTTTGCTGTCTGCCGCAAGCAGCGCGGCTGCGCCGGTCGACGAGGCCGACACGGTCGTCGTCTATGGCCGTGGTCTCTCGCTGATTGGGGAGGTCGAGGCCGCGTCCGAAGGGGTTGTTGGCTACGCTGATTTTGAGGACCGCACGCTTTCACGGGTGGGTGAGCTGGTCGAAGTCATCCCAGGTGTGGTGGCCACCCAGCACTCAGGCGAGGGCAAAGCCAATCAGTACTTCCTCAGGGGCTTCAACCTCGATCACGGTACAGATTTTTCTGTTCATGTGGACGGCGTGCCGGTCAACCTGCCAACCCATGGTCACGGGCAGGGCTATCTCGACCTCAACTTCGTGATCCCCGAAGTGGTTGAACGCGTGGACTTTCGCAAAGGACCCTATCGTCCGGACAATGGCGATTTTTCGGCGGCGGGCTCGGCGCGCTATCGGACCTATGACAAGCTTGATCAGGGCTTTGCGGAAGTGACAGTGGGGGAAGCCAATTTTCTAAGAGGCGTTTCAGCAGGCAGTGTTGAGCTGGGGGGCGGTGATCTCCTGGTCGCGCTGGAAGGCCAAGTCTATGACGGCCCCTGGCAACTCGACCAGGATCTTCAAAAGCTGAACGCCTTCGCCAAATGGACACGTGACGGCGACGCCGGACATTTTCATGTCATCGCGACCGCTTATGACAGCGAATGGACGTCTACAGACCAAGTGCCGCAACGCGCAATCGATAGCGGCCTGATCGGTCGATTTGGCTTCATTGATGACGATTTGGGCGGGGAAACAAGTCGCTACTCGCTCGCCCTCAATGGTGTGCGCGAGCACCGAGGCGGTAGCGTGACCAACTTATCCGCCTACGCTGTGTCTTATGATTTTCGTCTGTTCTCGAACTTCACCTATTTTCTCGAGGACCCTATCAATGGCGATGAGTTCGAGCAGCGCGATCGGCGATGGATCTATGGTGGCGCGGCAACCCACATCCGCCCTCTCAACGACCAAGTGACGCTCCGTGCGGGAGCTGAGCTGCGCTTTGATGACATCAATGATCTGGGCTTGTTCCGCACAGCGGGGCGGCAGCGCCTCTCCACCGTGCGCTCCGATGAGGTCGAGCAGTTCTCCGCCGCAGTTTGGGGTGAGCTGCAGGCCGATATTACAAGCCGGTTGCGCGCCAATGTCGGTGTCCGTTCATCTTGGTACGATGCAGATGTCAACGCGCTCAGTCTTCCAGACAACAGCGGCGAGGCGGACGATAGCCTTTTGACGCCGACGGCTTCACTTGCCTATCGCGCAACGGACGTCCTCGAATTCTATGCCAGCTACGGCCAAGGCTTTCACTCAAACGATGTGCGCGGAGCAACGATCTCTGTCGACCCCGTCAGCGGCGAACCCACTGATCAAGTGCCGATCCTCGTCAAGGCCGAGGGCGGCGAGTTTGGGCTGCGCCTTGAGCAGGGACCGATCAAAGCCACGGTCGCCTTTTTCACCCTCGACCTTGATTCAGAGCTCGTGTTCGTCGGCGATGCGGGGACCACCGAGGTGAACGACGCGTCCACCCGCCAGGGGGTTGAGACGACCCTCTTCTGGACTCCGCTGGACTGGCTCGTGCTTGACGCCTCGGCATCCTACACTGACGCCGAGTTCGATATCGCAGGCGACGAGACCGAAATCCCGGGCGCTGTCGAGAGTGTCATTTCCGCGGGCGCCGTTGCGCGCCTTGACCCGCTCACCCTCAGCCTCCGCTTGCGCCACTTTGGCGAGGCCCCGTTGATCGAAGACGGCTCGGTCACCAGC
>JBCDLG010000139.1:0-7106 GCA_038745625.1 Pseudomonadota bacterium
CAAATGACCCCCCGTCACCGACACCGCATCAACAACCTCAGCCCGCAGCTCATCACAAAGCTGCCGCAAATCCGAAGCCGGAAGCTCCCGCAAATCAGACGGATAAGAAACACGATCAAGAAGTGGCGTCACATGGGTCATGACGCAGTGCGGTAGGGCTTACCGAACACAGCTGCAAGGCCTTTTAGCGACGGTGTTAATCGAGCTGGGCTGGTTCCGTTGCGACCTGGCCGGTTTTGTCGATCACGATTTTTTCAATGCGTTCTTTGGCCCCGGCCAGGGTCGTCTCGCAATGCGCCTTGAGCGCTGCGCCGCGCTCGTAAAGCGTGATCGATTCTTCGAGGGCCACATCGCCGCTCTCAAGCTTCCCGATGATCGCCTCGAGCTCTTTGAGCGCATCCTCGAACGAGAGCTTAGCGATATCGGCGTTGGGTTTGGCTTTGGTCATGGGGCAGCAAGTCCTTCGGCGGAGGGGCGCGGTTTGGGCGAACGGCTCGTGGCGCTGCCCCTCATCTTGTAGGCCCGATAGGACCAGTAATGGTTCCGGCCTTGGTGCTCCACGAGCTCCCAGCCGCGCTTGATGATGTGGCGGTGGACCATCCAGTTGAAATAGCCGTGCGCGCAAAGCAGCACGTCGCCGCCACCTTGCGCCTCTGCAATCAAGCGATCAGTCGCCTCACGCACGCGCCTTTGCGCGCCCCAGTGGCTTTCCACGCCCTTGGGCGCAAAACCGAAGAACCAGAATGAGCGGCTGATCACGCCCCAAGTGGTCGGCGTGAGCTTCACGCCCGGGACCGGGGGTGGCGGCAGCGGCGCCTCCACAAAGAGCGAGTCCTGCGGCACCTCGCGCGCACCCTGGACCACTTTCTGCGCGGTCTCGATCGCCCGCGGCAGGGTCGACGAGAGCACAAGCTCAGCGTCCGAGGCGATGTCGATCAAGCCCTGCGGCGGCTCCTCGCCGGGCGCGAGGCCCGCCAGATCATAATTCGCCCACCATGGCCCGTATTCGCGCGCGGTGATCTTCACACTGCGGTCGACATCGGGGCGTCCATGACGCGCTGTGACGATCATCCCTGTCATCGCCGGGCTCTTAGAGAGGCTCGCTGGTCATCGCTAGCGTATTCTATGCCCCGCCAAGCACCTTGGCCCGGGCGTAGGCGGCATCGACAGCGTCGACAAAGACTTGGCCGATCTGCCTATCGTTCAAGACGTCGAGGCCAGCAGCCGTGGTGCCGCCTGGGCTGGTGACGGCGCTGCGGAGCTCGCCAGCATCCCGGCCATCGGTCTCAAGAAGCCTCGCCGCCGCGACAACGGTTTCCGCTGCCAAGACGCGGGCATCGTCAGGGTTTGCGCCTTGCGCTTTGGCGGCCTCTTCGAGCGCTTCGACCACCCGGAAGACAAAGGCGGGGCCGCAGCCGGTGACACCCATCAGCCGGTCGAGCTCGTCTTCGTCCTCGCACCAGTGGACCGCGCCCGCTGCGCCCATCAAATGCGCACCGATCTCCTTGTCCTCCGCGGTGAGTGCTGGGTTCGCGGCCAGAAGCGTCACGCCGCGGCGCACCTTGGCGGGAAGGGTCGGCATGGTCCGCAGCACGCGGGGGGCCGGGTTGTTGGTCTTGAGAAGCTTGGTGATCTCGTCGGCGGTGATCCCCGCAGCAATCGAGATAAAGAGCGTCGCCTCAACATCAGGCCAAACGAGGCCAGGCAACACGCTTGGAAATTGCTGCGGTTTCACCGCGAGAACGCAGACATCATAGGCCGCGTCCTGCGCAGGGTTGAGCTGGAGCCCTGCCCCAGTGATCATCGCCTCGATGTCTGGCGCGGGCTTCGGGTCCACAATGGCTGAGCTGTCACGATCAAGAATGCCGCTATCGATCCAGGAGCGAAGCAGCGCGCCGCCCATCGAGCCGGCGCCAATTTGAATCATCCGAAGGGGCTTGGTCATAGGCCGGACCTAGGCAAAGCTCGGCAGGAAGAAAAGGATCAGCTGTTTTGGATCAACCCACCTCACCGACATCAGGCGTCGATACGATCGAGACCATCCGTGGTGCGAGCGTCGATGAGATCCAGTTCAAGCACTACGAACTGCTGCTAGCAGCGACATGCGTCATTGTTGTCTGCTCTAATATCATCGGTGCAGGGAAGGTTGCTGATGTCGGCGGCTTTGCGTTCGGCGCTGGCGTTTTGTTCTTTCCCCTCTCCTACGTGCTCGGCGATGTGCTGACGGAGGTTTATGGCTACAAAAAAGCGCGTCGCGCGATCATGGCGGCGACGGGGGCGGCACTGTTCGCGGCGCTGATGGCGGCCGTGATCACCGCGATGCCTCCGGACACTGCATGGAACAGTGATCTGGGCGGGGTCAGCAGGCAGCAAGCCTTTGCCGCCAATTTCGGGCAAGCGCCAAGGATTGTGCTTGCGTCGCTGATCGCGCTTTTCGCTGGCGAGATTGCCAACGCGCAAGTCATGGCACGGATGAAGGCGAGGCTTGAGAATTCAGCCCTCTGGCAACGGACGATTGGTTCGACCGCCGTCGGTCAAGCGGTTGATAGCCTGCTCTTCTACCCACTGGCCTTTCTCGGTGTGTGGGAGACGAGCCTGGTGATCACGGTGATGATCACAAACTACTTATTGAAAGTCGCTTGGGAGGCGATCCTGACCCCCGTGACTTACCGGGTTGTGGGAGCACTCAAGCGATCCGAAGGCGTTGATGTCATTGATGCGCCAGGGCGTTAGGCGGTCCCAGCTGGCTCAAGCACGCAGGCGTCGAGCGCGTCCTGCGCGTTTTTCCCGCCCCAAATCACATAGTTGAAGGCGGGGTAGTACTGCTCGAACGCTTCCATCGCACCGCGCAGCAAGATCTCCGCTTGGCTTGGCGACATGGCCTGGTCTTCGGACAGAACCGCGCCGTTGCGGTAGATAATTCCTCCGTCCTCGCACCAAAGATCAAAGTGACCAATCCACAGGCGTTCATTCACCAGAGCAAGAAGCCGAAGGACATCGTCCTTGCGCAGCATGGGGACTTTCATCTCCAGCGGCGCGCCGATCTGCAGCACCTGCGCATCAGCCCGCCAGGAGAACCACAACGAGATGTCGCGCCAACTGCCGGACAGAGAGACGTGCACCTCGGTATCATCCACCCGCTGCGCATCAAGCTCAGCCGAGTGAGCGAGCTGCTCAATCATTTCAATCGGGTTGGTATGCTCAGGACGAAGATGAACGGCATATAGCGGCATGAACCCTCACAAGCGTTACGACACCAAACACGTCTTCTGGTGGTGGCAACGATAGCGGGCTGATTTGCGATTCGAGCCAAGCGCGAGTTGCACCATGTGCAAAGAGTGTTCGTGCTCGCCCATAAGACACATGGGCGCTCCGACACAAGCAAAGGTTGTCCGCATAACCCTGGGATATTGATCAATCGGCGCTACCGAACAGGCTTCCAGGCCTAAAAGATATCCACAGCATCGGCATCAAACCGGCCAAGGTTCGGGAAAACGGATGCCATGTCGCTCGCCGGCACCCCGAACCAACGCCCAAGCGCCGCGCCGTATTGTTCAATCGCTATCGTCGGGATGAGCCCACCCCGCCTGGCCCAAGCCTGATCGTGATCGAGTGTAGGGGGCGTCAGCTGGCCGATCACGCGGCCACCCTTCACCGCGCCGCCCATGACAAAGTGATGGCCACCCCAGCCATGGTCCGTACCCGATGCATTAGCGGCCAGCGTGCGGCCAAAGTCAGATACGGTGAAGGTTGTCACCTTGTCGCCATAGCCTTGGCGCTCAAGAACGGCATCGAACCTGGAAAGAGCCTCCGCGACCTGGCGCTGCTTCGCCGGCAAAGTCTCGGCTTCGTTGCGATGGGTGTCGAAACCGTTGAGCGAGACGACGAAGACCTGGCGCTTGGCCTCGTGCTGCGATCGCGCGTCGATGGTCGACATCACCGCAGCGAGGGCATTTGACAGGCCATTGCCTTCGATCGCCACCCGGTTGCCGATCGGGTTGTTGTGAACGATCGCCCGCATGAACGCCGCCTGCTGCAAGGCACGGCTCTGTTCACGCGCGACGTCGCGCATCAAAACGTCGACATGCTGATGGTCATTGCCGATAAGATGATCGCGATAGATCGCATCAATCGGCCGGGAACGACGCCCGGGCGTCTGGCGTAAGCCTGGGATGTTGGCCATGCGCGGCCCGGTGAGCGCGAGCTGATCGACGTCGCTTCCCTGTCCAATCGCCTGAACCCCGGAAAAGGAGATCGACGAGAAGGGCGAGGTGACCGCCAGCCGATCGAGAAACCGACCGCCCCAACCCACATTGCTCCCCTCAAGGTTGAGCGTCGACCACATCGCATACTGATCGCTATGGCTGGCAAGGCGCGGCGGCTGTAAGACTTCATCGGCCTCAAGCGCTTGCCGCGTGGTCGGGGCCATCAAAGGCCCAACATTGGCAACCAGAGCCAATCGGCCCTTGCTGTAAAGATCAGCAAGCGGCGCAAACTCAGGCACTAATCCGTGGTTTTCAGCTCCTGCCCCGGGCAGCGGCAGCAAGGCAGCGCGATCGCGGCTTGTCCCGGCAACTTCGGCATAACGTTCCAAGAGCGATACACGTCGAGACGACCAGGCCGCGTAGCCCCCCCGGTCGACGGGGATAACGGTGTCGAAATTGTCGAGACCACCTCTCAGCATAACGCAGACAAGCGCTTTGTAGTCGTCCTCATCGCTCGCAAACGCGGGGAAGGCTGTAAAGCCCGCCGCGGCCAATCCAAGGGTGCTCACCCCACGGATGATATCCCTGCGAGAGAACGGTGGTCTGTCGCTCATCGCTGCACCATGAACTCTGGCGACGTGGTCACCATGTCAAACGCAAGCGCGACTCGCCGACTTTGTGGGTCGTGGCGCTGGCGATTATTCGGCTGCTGATCGATCGTCCATAAAGCGTTGACGATACGGTTGCGGGTGGCCTTGGGAAGCGTGCCAGCAGTGAGATAGAGGTCGATCATATCGACAAGTCGGCCAGGTCGGCCTGCCGCTGAAAGATAGGGGCCAAGGTCGGACGGGGGCAGTTCAGTGGTTTGGCAACCCATCAGAACGGCGCAGCGGCCTGCCCATACCGTCTGTGCCGCAAAATGCGTGGCGGTCATGATCTGCGTTTCGGGAGCGACAGCACCCTCCACCTCCGCATTTGATCCTGGCCGCACATAGCTTGGCCGGAAGAAATTGAAGACAGTCGGCGAGTGAAATGGGACCTGCCGCGCCCAGGCATCGTTCGGCCGATGAAGCTCCCCCAAGTCAGGAACAACGCCCCTCTCGCCAACCTGATGATCTGCCGAAAGCGCCCTAAATATGTGAATAGCACGAATGATTGGCTCACGGACCTTGCCTCTAGCCGCCTCGTCCCTATCGGGCTTCTCGCGCGCCTCGGGGTCGAGCAAGATCGCGGCGGTCGTCGCCTCAAGATCACACCGCTCGCCGGAACCAAAGGTCACGCCTCCCTCGGCAGTATACTGACCTTCGTTGAAGACACGCGCGACACGTTCGACGTAAGCAGGCGACGGGTTCGAACTCACAAATCGCTGGATCAGCTGCTTGACCACAAAAGGCGCAACATTGGGATGAGAGAGAAGATGATCCAGCGCTTCGTTGACGCTCGCCACAGGATCGCTCCCTGGGCCGATCACAGCGCCCAAAACGCGCTTTTCCGACGCCTCATGGTAGTCGGGAAAGCCGATCAACGTGCCGCGAAAGGGGCGCGCTTTACGCCGACTTAAGCCAAAATCCTCCCCAGGCAGAGCAAGCCCAGTGAACACCGCAGCCAGCTCGCTGACATCGTCTTGGTCATAGGTGGGAACGCCCGTGGGGGTGCCATCGATCTCAAGCTCTTCAAGCCCAATCGTAAAGAGCTGCATAATCTCACGGGCATAGTTCTCGTCGGGCACCACGCCCCGCGCTTCATCCGCTTTCTGATTTTTATAGAAGGTGAGATAGATCGCCATGGTTGGCTGAAAGCTGACGCGGCGGATGAGCGTACAGTAATTACCAAGCGCCTCCTCCCCGAGAACATCGACATAGTCGAGATAGGCCGGAAACGCCCGCCGGGTGATGGTATCGTCGAGCGAGGCCACAACAATCTGGCTCAGTGCAAAACGCATCCGTTGGCGGAGCTGATCCTCGCCATAGAGCGCCTCTTCCCAAAAGAGATCGATCAACTCGTCGGTCTGCTTGCGCTCCCGCACCTTGCGGCTAGCGTCAATGCGGTCTCCGGCAGAGACATAGGGCAGCGCCATCTGATGCTGCAGCCAACCGACATAGCCTCGCTCTTGAAGATCAGCGATGCTCGCTCGGTTAGGACCAAAGCTTGCCTGGATTAAAAACCGAGCGGCCTCTTCATCCGAGATCGTCTGTGCGCAAGACAGTCCGCAGGCGGCCCAAAGACCAACCCATGCCGCCGCCATCCAAGAGAAGCCCGCTCTCACCATAACTTGGGGGCTTACCTCCTCCAGGTTACGAGACCGCGAAGAGCTAGGCTCCGCTCTTCAGCTCCGCGATCTCCTTCTTGAGCGCCTCAACCTCGGCCCGCAGCGTCGCGGCGAGCCCCTCCACCACCTCGAACTCCTCGCGGGTGACAAGGTCCTGATCGGCGAGGAAGCGCTGCAATTGGCTATGCAGCACCGTCTCCGCCTCGCGCCGCACGCCGTCCGCCGTCCCGGCAGCCTCGGCAATGATCTTAGCCACGCCGTCAAAAAGGGGAGATTTGGTCTGCATCGCTGCTCAGTCCTTGCGCTCTTTGTTATCCACTATGTTCGCATGGCGGGGCCGCCGGTCAAGCCAGCCAATCCCTACGGAGATGCGTTGCGGGCGCACAAAGCGTCGCGCTTGTCTCGGCACTCTTGATTTATAACAGCACTTATATATAAGGACTGTTATGATGAGACGAACCGCAGATGGTCTCGGCACACAGCTGAGGCGCCTTCTTGAGCTTCTTGATGGGGAGCTGGAGCAGATCTACCGCCAGGACCATCCCTTCTACACCCCGCGCTTCACCCCGGTGATGAAAGCACTCGCCGCGGACGAGCCCTTGTCGATCAAAGCGATCGCCGAGCGCTCCAGC
>JBCDLG010000140.1:0-7099 GCA_038745625.1 Pseudomonadota bacterium
AACGTCGACAACAGTTTCTCCGCCTTCCTGCCTAAGGCGCAAGTCACCTACAACTGGACCGAAAATGTGTCGACTTCACTGAGCTATCAGCGTGCGTATCGTGCGGGTGGTTTGTCGATCAACACCTTCCGGGCGGCCCTTGCGCCCTCTGGCTCAAACCAGTCGGATCTCGAATCGCTCGGTGTGGTGAACAGTTTCGATCCAGAATTTACGAACAACTACGAACTCGCTTTCCGTTCGCAATGGTTCGACAATGACCTGACGCTCAACGCCAACGTCTTCTACATCGACTACACCGATCAGCAAGTGAACGTGCAGCTCTCGTCCAACCCACTTGATACGTTAACGGAGAATGTGGGCGAGTCGGAACTCTACGGTTTCGAATTGGAAGCATTCGCGACGCCATTCGACGGTCTTGATGTGTCGGCAAATGTTGGCTTCACCAGCACCGAATTCAGTGATGGCAGCGACGTTCTTGACGATGTCGAGGACTTCAACATCGATATCACCGGGCTTGAGTTCTCTTTTGCGCCGCGTTGGACCGCGGGCGGCACGGTTCGCTATACCTTCCCATCGGGCCTTTTTGGCAATGCGCGTGTGCGTTTCACGGATAGCAGTTTTTCATTGGTTACCAATGAGCGCGAATTCGATTCGGCGACTGGCCTCACCGTGAACAACCCGGATTTGAACGCGGAGAACGACTCACGAACCACGCTTGACCTCACGGCTGGCTACGATGCCGATAATTATCGGGTCGAGATTTTCGCCACCAATGTCACCAACGAGGAGTTCCTCACCTTCAACCCCGCTGACCCCAATTTTGGTGCTATCGCTGTTGCAGGTGATCCGCGGGTTGTTGGCGGACGGGTCTTGTTCGAATACTGATGATGGCGTTTTGGCTCACCAGTCTTGCTTTGGCGATCACGTATCTTGGATGCGTTGCGTTCTTTGAGGCTGGTGAGCGGCGTGGCCGGTTGCATGAGGTGCTGACGCTCTCGCCATCCGGCACGTGGCTGCGCCGTTGGGCGTGGGCTGCGCTTATCATCGCGCTCTTTCTCTTCGCCCAGCCGCAAGGCTGGGAAAGGGGCGTGCCTATTTGGCTCGGTGCGTTGTCTGTCGCTGGCGGCATCAGCTTGCTGATATCCGCTTTGCTCCCACGCTGGCATATCTGGACCGGCGCCGGGGCAGGGCTGCTCGCCTCCATCGCCGCTGCCGGAGCACTGATCACGGGACTGGTCCCATGAACCCCGTACTCATCGGCATCCTTTTGGCGCTGTGCGCCGGCATCGGAACGGCAACCTACAAAGCCCCGAGGCTGACGAGCGTTCTCTTCTGGTCGCTAACCGCGACCATCTTCTCCTCGGCCGCTCTCCTGTTGGTGATCCCCGGTCCATTCTCAGAAGTGGCCATTTGGATGTCATTGGCCGTACCGCTGATCTGGGCGGGCTTTCAGTTCTTGTGCTATTGGGAGCGTAAAGAGTGGCGGGTCACCGCGTCACTGATTGCGGTTACCATTGTGGGTGCCGTTTTGGTGGCGATCGTTGAGCCGCCGGTTTGAGGACTTCTGGCCATGGATCGCGAACGCCATCAACGAAACTATGACCTCCATTCCTGGATAGGCGTGGCGCTCGGCTGGTTCGTCTACGTTGTTTGTTTCACGGGCTCGATCGCGCTGTTTTACCACGAGATGCAGGGGTGGGAGGATCCCGCCAAGCGCGCTGCGTTGCCAGCGGCGCCGATCGCGTTTCATGAGACCTTCGCAGATTGGGTCGCTGAGCGCGAAGCCGAGGGCGAGGTCGAGTTCCTCAATCTGGCTTTCCCGACCGCGGTTGAGCCCTTCTTCGCCGGCTTTGCCCATGTGGAGTATGAAGACGGTTCCCACGAGAACTTCTTCCCGCGCTGGCATCCCGCGACGGGTGAGCTCTTGCCCGAACGCAAAGACGGGATGGCGCGCTGGCTGCTCGACTTTCACCGTGATCTCATGTGGCCGACCCAGCTTGGTGGCCGGACTGTTGGCAGGGCGCTTGTCGGGGTGGCAGGGGTGATCCTGATGCTGGCGATTCTCAGCGGGGTGATCGCCCACACGAAGATCACTGAGGAGCTCTTCACGCTCCGCTATTGGCGCTCGGTTCGCCTCAAATGGCAGGACACACACAAAGTGCTTGGGCTCTGGGGCCTCCCATTTTACACGATGATCGCGTTCACTGGGGCCTTTCTTGGCATCGTGGCGATTCTCGCGCCCTTGGTGGCTGTGCTGGCCTTTAAGGGTGACCAAGAGGCGTTGATTGATGCTGTGCTGGGTGAGCCGCCCCAAGCTGCTGGTGCGCCTGCGGAGATGATGTCGCTTGATCGCATTGCTACGATGCAGCATCCCGAGACCAGCCAGCACGCGAATTTTGTGGTCATTCATCATTGGATGGATGAAGGCGCGGTTTACGATGTGTACTTCGAACCGAAAACGAAGCTCGCCTTGGTGGACCCCGTCTCTTTAAGCGCTGTGACCGGCGACGAGGTGGTCAATCCGGCGATTCTTGCCAATACGCCCGCGACGCGTGTGACCACAGCTGTCACGCCGCTGCACTATGGTACCTATGGCGGAATAGCGCTTAAGCTTCTTTACTTCGTGCTCGGTATGTCGGCCGCCGCGATCACGGCGCTTGGGTCCATGATGTGGCTGGAGCGCCGGCTCCACGGCAAGGTGGGCAACCGCTCACCGAAGTTCTATCAAGCCCTCAGTAAGCTGAATGTGGGTGTCACGGTGGGGATAGCCGTCGCGACGGCGGGTCTCTTCGTCCACAACACCCTCTATGCGGGGACGGAGGCGATGCGGACGATCTGGACCGGGTGGACCTATTTCGGGGTCTGGTTTGCCGCGATGGGCTATGCCTGGTTGAGGGCGGATGATTACCGCGCGACCAAAGAGTTGATCGCGCTGACGGGGGTTTTGCTTTTTGTCGCCGCGCTGCTGAATGCGGCCCTTACCGGGCATCCGCCATGGCATGGCTTCAGCAGCGCTGGCCACGCGCCGACCGCATGGGTGGATGTGGCGCTGATTGTTTCCGCGTTGTTCGCCGCTGCGCTGGCCTACTGGTTGCCAAGCTTCCGCAGCAAGAAAAAGCGGCGTGCAGCGATGCCGTCTGCTGCGTTCGTGTCAGCGGAGTGATCGTAGCCTGCCGGCTCATTTTGGCCTGCGTGATGCGCTTTCTTCCCTCCGGCGCCGATAGCTGGCGGCCGCGTCACCAGGCGGCCGATCGCTGCTGAGCCTGACGCGGGCAACATCTTAATCAAGAATCCACTTGCGAAATTCGCCTTAATCCTGTGACTATGAAACAATATCGGGTTTGAGGTCAGGTGATGTCGGGAGTTGGTGCGGGCGCTCTTGCTTACGAGAGCGACGGGGATGTGCGTGATGTCCCGCCTGACACGGCGCTTGAGGCGTTCTGCCTCGTTCTCAACTATCTTGAGCGGCCGGCCGATCCCGATCAGTTGCGCCACGGCCTTGGCAAAGGGTCGGAACCGATCAATGCTGCCGATCTCGTGCGTCTCGGCAAGACTCTCGATGTGAAAGTCCGCATAGCGAAAATCCGTCATTCTCTTGAGACGTACCCGCTTCCGGCAGTCGCCTTTTTGACGGACGGTGAGGCGGTGGTACTGCTTGCGGCGGATGCAGACAACGCCTTGTTCTTCCGCGTCGGCGAGGCGGCCCCTCAGAAGATCGGCCGATCTGCGTTTGACGAGCGTTTGTCGGGCGAGCTGGTGCTGGTGACCACGCGTGAGCACGTTGCCGGGAAAGAGCGTCGGTTCGACGTCTCGTGGTTCATTCCTGCACTGATCAAATATCGGTATCTGCTACGGGATGTGCTGTTTGCATCATTCTTCATTCAGCTGATGGCGTTGATCACGCCGCTTTTCTTCCAGGTCGTGATCGACAAAGTGCTTGTCCACAAAGGCCTGACGACGCTCGAGATTCTCGCGTTTGGCCTGTTCGTCGTTTCGGTTTTTGAGGTCGTGATGACGGGCCTCAGGACGTATCTTTTTTCGCACACCACGTCCCGGGTCGACGCAGAACTCGGGAGCAAGCTTTTCAACCATTTGACCCATCTGCCCATGGCCTATTTTGGCCAGCGGCGGGTGGGTGACAGCGTGGCGCGGGTGCGCGAGCTTGACACAATTCGTGAGTTTCTGACGTCGTCGGCGCTGACTGTCATTCTGGATCTTCTTTTCACGGTCGTGTTCTTGGCAGTGATGTGGCTTTACTCAAAGACACTGTTGCTCATTGTTCTGATTACCTTGCCGCTCTATGCCGGAGTGGTGCTGTTCGTCGCGCCTCTTCTAAGGGCGCGCCTTGATGAGAAGTTCAGGCGCGGCGCTGAGAACCAGGCTTTTCTCGTCGAGACGGTCACCGGTGTGGAGACGCTCAAGGCGATGGCTGTCGAGCCACAAATGCAGGCGCGCTGGGACAACAAGCTCGCTGCCTATGTCCGATCAAGTTTCAGCGCATCGATGCTTGCCAATTGGGGCAGTCAGGCCATCAGCTTGATCCAAAAGCTGGGAACTGTGGCGATCCTGTTTTTCGGTGCACGGTTGGTCATCTCTGGTGATCTGTCAGTCGGTGAACTTGTGGCCTTCAATATGCTCGCAGGCCAAGTCTCCGGCCCCGTCTTGCGGCTGGCCCAATTGGCCCAGGACTTTCAGCAAGCGCGGATCTCCGTCGAGCGCTTGGGCGATATCCTCAATAGCCCGACGGAGCCTCAGACGTCAGCTTCGCGTGCCAGCTTGCCTGCCATCACCGGTCGGATCAGTTTCGAACACGTGACGTTCCGCTATCGTGCGGATGGCCCCGAGATCTTGGCGGATCTTTCGTTAGAGATTACGCCGGGAGAACGGCTCGGTATTGTCGGTCCATCGGGATCCGGAAAATCAACCCTCACCAAGCTGGTGCAACGGCTTCATACGCCAGAGCGCGGGCGTGTGTTGGTTGATGGCGTGGATCTGAGCCTCGTTGATCCCGCCTGGCTTCGGCGGCAAGTGGGTGTGGTTCTTCAAGAAAATATTCTCTTTAACCGGACGGTGCGCGAGAACATTGCGCTCGCCGATGCGTCGCTTGGTATGGAGAAGGTCATGGAAGCGGCGAACCTCGCAGGAGCGCATGAGTTCGTCCTGGAGTTGCCTGAAGCGTATGACACGCTGATTGACGAGCGCGGCGGCAACCTTTCCGGTGGCCAGCGACAAAGATTGGCGATCGCCCGGGCTTTGGCGCTCGATCCCAAGATCTTGATCCTCGACGAAGCGACGTCGGCACTTGATGCTGAAAGCGAAGAGATCATCCAAAACAACATGGCCGCGATCGCTAAAGGGCGTACAATGATCATCATTGCTCACCGCTTGTCGGCGGTGCGGAGCTGTGACCGTATCATCACCATCGAGCGGGGCCGGATTGTTGAGGAAGGTAATCATGACAGCCTTCTGGCCAAAGGCGGCCGCTACGCCAGCCTTTACCGCAAACAGATGGGACACGGATGATGTTCCAGGGATTGAGAAAACACTTGGCTGTCGCGTGCGAAGCCTACCGCTCCGACAAAGCGGCGGGGCCGTCTCGTCAGACCCATGCGGACACCGCGTTCCTGCCAGCCGCCCTCGAGATATTGGAGACGCCGCCGAACCCGCTGGGGCGTGTGATCCTTTGGGTGATTATGTCGTTTTTGCTGTTGGCACTTGGTTGGGCGATCATCGGTCGCGTCGATATGGTGGCAACGGCTTCCGGCAAGGTCATCCCAGAAGGCCGCGTTAAGATCATCCAGGCTGCTGGCGAGGGCGTGGTACGGAGCATTCTCGTGCGCGATGGTGAGCGGGTCGAGGCCCGTGCACCGTTGATCATTCTTGACCCCACTGTGACGGGTGCGGATCTTGCCCAGGCGCGGGAAAGTAACCGCGCGGCGTTGATGGATCTGGCGCGGGCCGAGGCGCTGGCTTCGCATGCCTCGGGCGAGGCGACACCGTTTGCTGCGCCACAACTGGACCCTCCGATGAGCCCGGCAGCGGTCAGGGCGCAGAGGGCGTTTGTTGTGGCCAAGATCGCCGAACATGAAGCCGCGCGGGCGGAGATCCAGGAAAATCTCAGCCGAGCGGAGCGCGACAAAGGCATGATCCTGGCGGAGGTCGTGAAACTTGAGCAACAGATCCCGCTGGTCAGTGAGCGCCTCCGTGGCCTGACGGAGCTTGCAGGTCAGGGCTATGCGCCGCGCCTCCGTGTGACCGAAAGCGAGGAGCAGGTGATTGCGATGACCCAAGACCTGGCGATCCGGCGTGAGGAGACGGCGAAACACGATGCGGCGATCGCGGCCCTGCGTCAGAGCCTCGTCAAGCTCGAGGCTGAGTTTGCCGCGGAAACCCTCGATGCTCTGACCGAAGCCGAGGCGGCGGTTCGTCTTCGCCGGGAAGAGCTGGTCAAGGCCGAGGAGCGCTCCCGCCTCACCGTTCTCAAAGCACCGGAGGCAGGGACGGTGGCGCAGCTGGCGGTGCATACGGAGGGCGCGGTGGTGCGCCCAGCTGACGCGCTTCTGGTGATTGTTCCGAGCACCGCAGGCCTCGCGGTTGAAGCGATGGTGCTGAATAAAGACGCCGGTTTCGTGCGTGAGGGACAGCCCGTGGAGGTCAAACTCGAGGCCTATCCCTTCACCCGCTATGGCGTCGTCACCGGACGCCTCCAGACGATGTCCCGGGACGCGATCGAAGACGAGACCTTCGGCCTTGTCTATCCCGCGATCGTCGATCTTGACACAGAGGAGCTGATCGTCCGTGGGCAGATCCAAGCGCTCGAGCCTGGCCTCGCGGCCACCGCAGAGATCAAAACCGGGGATCGGCGGATCATCGATTTCCTCCTCTCTCCACTCGCAAAACGTGTAAAAGAAGCGGGCCGCGAGCGTTAGTTGGTCTTCTGATAGTTCATGCAAAAGGTCGTTGACCGTTACAACGCACCCGTGCCAGCGTGCCTGAGACAGTATGGTTAACGGCATGATTTGCTGGGCATATGTGTTGGGTGGCTGCTGTGTCGGCGAAATAGGGGAGAGGTATGCGTCAGGCGGTGTCGCTGCTCAGC
>JBCDLG010000141.1:0-7047 GCA_038745625.1 Pseudomonadota bacterium
GAGGGCACGATCCGGCGCGTCCGCATGGCTCGTGACCCCAATTGCAGCGATTGCTCAAAATATTACTGAAATTTCATCATCGCATCTACACGGTTAGCGCGATGTCAACCCTTTCACTCAACCTTTTTGCATTGCACAATGATGAGCATGAACGTTGCTGAGACAGATCAGAGCCTACCGCCACAAGCCGCCGATACAGCGGTTGTCGTGGCGGAATCGGCCAGTTCGGGGCCCACATGGATGCTCATCATTGTGATGGGGCTGGCCGTGATGCTCGCAGCGCGGCCGCGGAAGGACTCCTCGAGCCACCTCGGCCGGTGACCCCCACCTCAGCTTCGCCTTAACTCCGCGCGGCAGAACGCGGAGGTCCCCATGCTGCTCCCTCAAGACGATCCCATCATTGTCGCCTCGCTCGCGCGCACCCCAATGGGGGGCTTACAAGGGGAGTTGGCTGATCTGCGCGCGCCTAAGCTCGGCGCCATCGCGATCAAAGGTGCCCTCGACCGCGCGGGCGTCACAACAGACGCCGTTGATGAGGTCCTGATGGGCTGTGTCCTGCCCGCCGGCCAAGGCCAAGCACCCGCGCGCCAGGCCGCGATCCATGCAGGCCTGCCGACATCTGTTCCGTGCACGACCGTCAACAAGATGTGCGGCTCAGGGATGAAGACCGTGATGATGATGGCCCAGGCGATCGCGGCTGGCTCGGTCACGATCGGCGTCGCGGGCGGCATGGAATCGATGACCAACGCCCCCTACCTGTTGCCAAAAGCCCGCTCCGGCTACCGCATGGGCCACGGCCAAGTGGTTGATCACATGTTCCTCGACGGCCTGGAAGATGCCTATGAAGGCGGCCTCATGGGGGCGTTCGCCGAGCTGTGTGCGGACAAATACAGCTTCAGCCGTGAGCAGCAAGACGAGTATGCCATCGCCAGCCTCGACCGGGCGATCGCGGCCTCAGAAGAGGCGTTTGCGGACGAGATTGTCCACGTCAATCTCGAGGCCAAGACCGGGACAATCGTTATCGAGAAGGACGAGCAACCCTTCAAAGCGAAACCGGAAAAGATCCCTCACCTGAAACCGGCCTTCCGCCGGGATACCGGCACGGTGACAGCGGCGAACGCCAGCTCCATCTCCGACGGCGCTGCCGCTATCGTCCTGATGCGGAAAAGTGAAGCAGACAAGCGCGGCATCCAGCCGCTGGCCAAGCTCACAGCGATGACCAGCCACGCGCAAGATCCCGCCTGGTTCACCACCGCGCCCGTCGGCGCGCTCAAGACGCTCTTTGACGCAGAAGGTTTGCGCCAGTCCGACTATGACCTCTTTGAGGTGAACGAGGCCTTCGCTGTCGTCCCCCTCGCGGCCATGGAAGAGCTCGGCATTGAGCACGAGCGCATGAACATTCACGGCGGTGCCTGTGCCCTCGGCCACCCCATTGGCGCCAGTGGCACACGGATCATCGGAAGCCTTGTCAACGCCCTGCGCTACCGTGGCCTCAAGCGCGGCGCGGCGGGTATCTGCATCGGCGGCGGTGAGGCCACTGCTGTTTCAGTGGAAGTCCTCTAGCCGCTCCCCTACATGGCAGGCTGAAACCTTAAGGAGCCTGCCATGACCACCGTTCTCATCACCGGCGCCAACCGCGGCATCGGGCTCGAGCTTACGAAGCGTTACGCCGCGAACGGCGCAAAGGTTCACGCCTGCTGCCGTCATCCTCATGATGCGGACGACCTCAAGGCGCTCGATGGCGACATCGCGGTTCATGCGCTCGACACCGCAGACCATGCCGCAACCGATGATTTGGCCTCAACGATCGATGAACCGATCGACATGGTGATCGCCAATGCAGGCGTCATGGGCAAAGACAGCAGCGATCAGAGCTTCTCGAGCCTTGATCTGACAAATCTTCGCTACACACTCGAGATCAACACCGTCGGCGCCGTCAAAACACTTCAGGCCTTCCTGCCTCATGTGAAGCGCTCCCAGGGCAAAAAGCTTGTGGCCATCACCTCGAAGATGGGATCGATCGACGATGCGACAGGCGGATACATCGCCTACCGGGCATCGAAAACTGCCCTCAACATGGCGCTTTCCTGCGCCGCGTTTGAGCTCCAGAACGAAGGCATCGCCGTCGGCGCGCTGCACCCCGGCTGGGTCCGGACCCGGATGGGCGGGCCCAATGGCACGATCTCGGTCGAGGAAAGCGCCGACGGCCTGATAACCGTCATCGAGGGCCTCGAGCCAGCGAACAAAGCCCCGTTCCTCTCCTATGACGGCACGGACATCGCGTGGTGACCCGTCAAAGAAAACTATAGGGGTCGATGTCGACGACGCGCCGGACTGCGTTCTTGGCCTTGACCCGGGAGAGCCAGTCGGCCGTGAAAGCCTGAAGCGAACGCCCTCGCGCCGCCTTGATCAAGAACCGTACACGGTAGACACCGCGCAACCGGTAGAACGGCGCAGGAGCGGGGCCCCAAGCCTCGATACCGTCAGCTTGCGGAATGGCTTGCGCTAAGGCTCGCGCCTCAGCGTTCAGTTTCCGCTCGTCCTTGCCTGAGAGAATAAGGCTCGCAAGACGGCCATGGGGCGGCAAGCCAATCTCCTGGCGGCACGCAAGCTCCTCGGCGAAAAACGGGTCGCGGTCGCCGCTCGCCAGTGCCTCTGTCACCCGGTGCTCCGGCTGATAGGACTGGAGGATGACGCGGCCCTTCTCCGCGCTCCGGCCCGCGCGGCCCGCCACCTGGGTCAGCACCTGGTAAGTCCGCTCCGACGCCCTGAGATCGCCGCCCGCGAGGCCAAGATCCGCGTCCACCCCCACGACGAGGGTCAGACCCGGGAAGTTATGCCCTTTGGCGGCGGCCTGGGTCGCAACAAGTATATCGATCGCGCCCGAGGTCATCCGCTCAAGGAGCGCCTTGGCAGCGACGGGGCTCTCAATCGTGTCCGATGAGAAGACCTCGACCGTCGCATCGGGCCACCGCGCCTTCGCCTCCTCTGCCACCCGTTCGACGCCAGGGCCGCAGGCCGTCAGCGAGTCTTTCGCACCGCAGGACGGGCAGGTCTCGGGCTTGGGCATTGAAAAACCGGTCTGGTGACAAACAAGACGCCCCGTGTACCGATGTTCAACCAGCCACGTGTCGCTGTCCGGCGCTGTCATCCGTTCACCGCAGCGCCGGCAAATCGTCACCGGGGCATAGCCACGCCGATTGAGATAAAGGAGCGCCTGCTGACCTTTCGCAAGGGTCGCGTTGATCGCCGCAACAGCGGGTTCGGCGATCCACATCCCCTGCTCCGGCGGCGTATCGCGCATGTCCAGAACATCGATATCGGGCATCACCGCCTGGCCAAAACGGCTCTGGAGACGCACCCGTTGATACCGTCCGTCCTCGACATTCAAGACCGTCTCAAGCGACGGCGTGGCCGACGCCAAGACAACGGGGAAACGCTGCTGCGCGCCCATCGCCACCGCCATATCGCGGGCATGGTAAAGGATACCCTCCTGCTGTTTATAGGCCGGGTCGTGCTCTTCATCGACAACGATCAGCCTGAGGTTCTGCCACGGCAAGAACAGAGCTGACCGCGCGCCAACAACCAGGCGGCAGGAGCCATCGAGCACGCGTTTCCAAACACGTCGTCTCTGGGCGGACGATATATCTGAATGCCAATGGGCGGGCGCGGCGCCGAAGCGTTCCTCAAGCCGCTTGAGAAAAGGAAGCGTCAGCGCGATCTCGGGAAGCAAGACCAGCGCCTGCGCCGACGGAGAAGAACGCAAGGTCTCAGCAACAGCCTCAAGATAGACCTCCGTTTTCCCCGACCCCGTCACCCCATCGATCAGCACCGTGCCGGAACCCGCCCGCACCACCTCGCCAAGCGTTTGGGCCGCCTCTGCCTGACCAGGATCAAGCACGCGGCCCGGCGCCGCGGGATTTGGGCTCGAGAAGGGCGGGTCCGGATCAAACATCACAGGCTCGAGCGCTCCGGCCTGGGCAAGTGCGCGGACGACACCGTCCGTCACACCGGCCCGCTCGGCGAGATTTTTTGCTGTCAGCGCCCGATCGCCCGCCGCCTCGAGCACCGCGCGGCGCTTGTCCGTCAGTTTGAGACCCGGCGGGAGCTCTGTGCGACGGAAACCCGTCCGTCCTCTGACATCGGCGAGGCCCTGCTCACCCCGCAAGACCATGCGCAGCACCGCGCCGCGGCTGACCATGTAGTAACGCGCCACCCAATCAACGAAGGCGAGAAGCTTCGGCTGCAGCGGCGGCACATCATAGTGGCGAACAATCGCTTTCAGTTTTGCATCGGGCACGGATGGATCCGGCGCGTCGTGCCAGATAACGCCCGTCATCTGCCGTGGCCCGAGCGGCACGGTGACGATATCGCCGGGCTCCACACCCATCCCGTCCGGCACCTCATAATCATAGCCGTCTCCCACCGGCATCGGCAGCAGCACTTTTGCACGGGCGCGCGGCTGGCTCTCTGCTAACGTGGACTTGGCCATCGGGATCGTCATGACCCGGCGAGCTACCACGCCCGCCCAGCCTGCGCGAGCATCCGTGGGGCCTGGTGCAAAAGATAACAACGATCGGCTAAGGAACTGGCCATGCGTACCCGTCTTGCTCTCGCCGCACTCGTCCTGACCATCGCTGCCTGCCAAGGGGAGCCAGCCGAGGAGGCCCCCCTCACCAATCCAGCGTCAGACGCGCTCGCCGAGGTGATCGGCGATCACTGGGCCCTGGTGTTGCGCGAAGACCCGATCCTCGCCGCCCGCCTTGGCGATGAGGCTGGCCTAGGCAAGCTGCCCGATCCATCGATCGAAGCCTATGAGGACGGGGTCAATGAGCGGCGCCTGCTGCTGACACGCCTCGGCACCATCGACGCCCCGGCCCTTGATGAGGACGAGAGGCTCAACCACCGCCTTTTGACGTGGGAGCTTCAGGAGGCGCAGGACGCGGCCGGGTTCGGCGGCAAATATCTGACGATCAACACCTTCAGCGCGCCGCACTCGAGCCTTGCACGGCTGGCAGACGAAACCACCCTCCGCACAGAAGCGGACTATCGGTCTTATCTCGATCGCCTCGCCGCGATGCCCGACTATCTGTCGAAGGCCACAGCCCGGCTCCAGGCCGGTATTGCCGCGGGCTGGACGCAGCCCTGTGAAGCCATGACCGGTTTCGAGCAGACCTACGAGGCGCATATCGTCGATGACGTCACCGCCTCGGTCTTCATGGTGCCGTTTGAGAACAAAGGCAGCGTGCCCAACGACGTCCATGCTGGCTTTGCAGCGGAAGCGGAAACGTTGATCCGGGACCAGGTCATTCCTGCCTTCCGCGACTTTGGCCTTTTCTACACTGGCCAGTACCAGCCCAACTGCCGAGAAATTGTCGGCGTCTCAAGCGCCCCCAACGGTGCGGCCTATTACGAACAGCGTGTACGGAGCTTCACCACAATCAACCTGACGGCAGATCAGGTGCACGATATCGGCCTGAGCGAAGTCGCCCGTATCCGTGCGGAGATGAGCGAGGTCGCGGCCGACGCTGGCTTTGATAGCCTGACTGCTTTCCAAGAGCACCTGCGCTCCTCGCCAGAGTACTATCCGGTGACGGAAGAGGAACGCCTCTCCGCCGCATCCACCATCGCGAAAAAGATGGACGGCAAGCTGGTTGAGCTTTTCACCGTGTTGCCGCGCATGCCCTACACAATCGAGCCCATCCCAGCCGATATCGCGGAAGGGACGACCACAGCCTATTACTCGCGGCCAGCCGCGGACGGCTCGCGGGCGGGGATCTATTGGCTCAACACCACCCTTCTCGACACACGGCCGCTTTATGAGCTTCAGGCGTTGACCCTCCACGAGGCCGTGCCGGGCCACCACCTGCAGATCGCGCTGATGCAGGAGCTTGATCTCCCTAACTTCCGGCGGTTTGGAGGCTTCACCGCCTTTGTTGAGGGCTGGGGTCTTTATTCGGAACGCCTCGGCCTTGAGGTTGGTTTTTATCAGACGCCTGAGGACAATTTCGGACGCCTTTCCTATGAGATGTGGCGGGCGTGTCGCCTTGTCGTCGACACCGGGATGCATGCGAAGGGGTGGACGCGGCAGCAAGCTGTGACCTTCATGCTCGAGAACACCGGCCTCTCAGAAAACAACATCAACCGCGAGGTCGATCGCTACATCACCTGGCCGGGCCAAGCGCTGGCCTATAAAATTGGTGAGCTGAAGATCCGGGAACTCCGGACCAAAGCGGAGGATGCGCTCGGCGACGATTTTGATGTGCGCCTGTTCCACGATGAGGTGCTGCGAAACGGTGCTCTTCCCCTTGCTGTGCTTGAGAGCCATATCGACGCCTTCATCGACGAGCAATTGGCTTTGGCAGAGGCGCCGTGACCAGCGTTCTTTTCGTCTGCCTTGGGAACATTTGCCGAAGCCCCGCGGCCGAAGGCGTCTTCCGCGACCGGGCCGCGGCCGCTGGTCTCGACGTGACAGTCGACAGCGCCGGAACCGGCGCGTGGCATGCAGGCGAGCCGCCTGATCGGCGCATGATCGCGGCCGCCGCCCGGCGACGCTATGACCTCTCGGCCCAGCGTGCCCGACGGGTCCATGATGGCGACGGCTACAGCTTTGACTATATCCTAGCCATGGACGCATCGAACCTCTCAGACCTTCGAGATCGCGCGCTTCCTGACTGGACGGCGACGGTTCGTATGCTGCACCCGGGCCGCGACGTGCCCGACCCCTATTATGGCGGTGAACAGGGCTTTGAGACGGTGCTCGACATGCTCGAAGAGGGTGTCGATGCGTTGATCGACGAGATCAAATCTGGTGCCTAGTGCGTTTTTCATTGGGCTTGGCTACTCCGCTCGTCCGCTAGCGGATCGACTGAAGAGCGAAGGATGGCAGGTCATCGGCACGACCCGGTCGCAAGACAAGGCCGCTGATCTCAAACAATCCGGTATCGAGGCGATCAACTGGGATGCGGGCGCGCCGCTTGATAGCGATGTGCTCACGCAGCACGACGCAGTGATCGTCTCCGCCCCGCCGCGGGAGGGCACGTGCCC
>JBCDLG010000142.1:0-6766 GCA_038745625.1 Pseudomonadota bacterium
CTCGCATCGCCCGACGCACTGACATCGTCGACGCTCTTTCGTCTGACATCGGATCTTCGGATTCGTCTTGATGAAGCCATCGCCGAGCTTGGCACAGGCTATGTCGCTAACGCGACCGAAGCTGTGCGCGGCAACAACGAACTGCTGCTTCGCGCGCAGGCCGTTGTCGATGCATCGCAGCCGCAGCTTGCTCGCCTCACCGTGCTGGAGGGCCGCTATGCGGCGGCAGCCACGGCGCTCCGCTCCATCAACGACCTGTCTGGCGAGGTCGCGCTTGCCGGCCAAGCGGCTGAAGAGGCCGCTGGCGCCGTGGGTCAAGAGGTTGCAGCCAGCGAAGCCCGTTCGGTCCTCTCATCCGTCCTTTCAACGTTCAACACCCAGTTTGGCGGCCGGACGCTCTTTGCCGGTGACGCAGGCGGTGGTCCTGCGGTGACGGACGCGGACAGTTTCCTTGCTTGGGCTGAGGGCCTCGTCGCTGGTGCCGGAACAGCTGCTGCCGCGCGGACCCTTCTTGATACGGAGTTCGCCGCTGGCGGCCAGTTTGATACGGTGGTCTATTCCGGCGGCGGCCAGCTGACCGACCCGACGCTTCCCAGCCAAGAGGTCGTTGACGCTCTTCCGACAGCTGACGACGACACCTTCAGGGATCTTCTCAAAGGCTTGGCCATGCTGGCGGTGAACGGCACGCTTGATCCTGCTGAGCGCGACCAGTGGATCGCCGATGGCACGCAGGTTGTACAAACCGCACGGTTTCAGCTGACAACGCTCGAAGCGTCAGTCGGTCTCGCGCAGAGCACCATTGAGCGCGGTGCTGAACAGCAGGACCGGGTTCTTTTTGACGCCCAAACCACCATCGATAGCCTCATCGGCGTCGACCCGTTTGAATCGGTATCGGAGACACAGGCGCTCGAAGTGCGGCTCCAGGCTCTTTACACCGTGACCGGACGAGCAGGCGCCCTTCGACTGACGAACTTCCTCTGATGCGATCCTTCTTCCTTGGCTACCTCGCCATCTTTCTGAGTTTCACGCCCGCATCGGCGCAGTCGGTCAGGCTGAAAGACCTGGTGGATATTGAGGGGGTTAGGGGAAATGACCTCCTCGGCTACGGCATCGTCGTTGGCCTCGGCGGCACGGGCGATACGCTGAGGAACTCACCCTACACGGAGGAAGCGCTGTCGAGCCTCCTTGAGCGGCTAGGCGTCAATGTCCAAGACGAACGCTTTCGTCCCGACAACATCGCCGCGGTCATTGTCACGGCGACGCTGCCGCCTTTCGCTAGGCGCGGCAGCACGATCGATGTGTCGGTGAGCTCAATCGGCGATGCGCGCAGTCTCCAAGGCGGACTTCTTGTCATGACGCCTCTTCTGGGTGCGGACAATGAGGTCTACGCCGTGGCGCAAGGACCTTTGGTGGTCGGCGGTTTTTCGGCGGAGGGCGACGCGGCCGCGACGCAGCAAAGCACCCAGACGATCGGTACCATCGCAGGGGGTGCACGGATCGAGCGTGAGGTTCCCTTTAGCTTTGGCGAGATGCAAGAAATTCGTCTCGCGCTGCGGGACCCTGATTTCACCACGGCGGGCCGGATCGAGGGCCTCTTGAACGTTGCTTTTTCTGGTGCGCCTGCGGAGATGACTGACGCAGGAACGGTGGTGGTGGATGCCAGCCTGACCGGCCTTGCGCCAGCGCATCTGATTGCCAGCATTGAGGGCCTGCAATTGGAACCTGATCGGCGCGCGCGGGTTGTGATCGATCAACGCTCAGGGACCATTGTGCTTGGCTCTGACGTTCGTATCGCTCCGGTGGCCGTGGCGCAGGGTGCACTGACGATCCGGGTGACCGAGACGCCTGTCGCTGTCCCGGCTGCTCCTTTCTCCGAAGGCTCTCCCGTTGTCCTGCCGCGGACCGATATCGATGTCTTCCAACCTGGCGGCGTGGCGCCGCTCCAGTCGGGTGCGTCGCTGCGTGATCTGGTGGAGGGTCTCAATGCTCTCGACGTGCCGCCCCGCGACATGGTGGAGATCTTCGAGGCGCTTAAAGCAGCTGGTGCGCTGCATGCCGAGATCGTGCTGCAATAGCCTGTGGCCCGAGCAGTTTGCTCCCCCGCGCGCTGGCCATGACCGAACCAGGGGAGTCCGGTCATGACCTTGCCCGCAGGGGACCGGGCGCGGCAATCGTGAGGGAGGGCCAGACGATCACCACCGCAAACGCCACAGGGATCAGGCGGCTTGCGAGGGTGTGGTAGGGAGGCTCGGGCCAGGGGACTATGACCGAAGCGACCAGGACCGGACCCCCTAAGTGTTTTTTTGCAGTGGCCGATGCTGTCTCGACATCGCTTCTGGCGGCTTGGCAAAGGGTGGGCCACACCGCTAACCGCGTTGGATGGCGAAAAAGAACAAAGTGTTTCGGCCCAAGGCGCGTAAGGCCCGCGGGTTCCCCGATCGATCCGGCGCGGAGCTGATCGCTGAACGGCTGATGCTCGAGCGCATCGGACAGGTCTACCAAAGTTATGGGTTTGCGCCGTTATCCACACCGGCTTTTGAATACACCGATGCGCTGGGGAAGTTCTTGCCTGACGTCGATCGTCCCAATAGCGGTGTCTTTTCGCTACGGGATGACGATGAGCAGTGGCTCAGCCTGCGCTATGATCTGACAGCGCCGCTGGCACGGTTTGTGGCGGAGAACATGGACGTGCTGCCGCGGCCCTATCGGCGGTACGCTGTGGGGTCGGTGTGGCGGAACGAAAAACCAGGCCCTGGGCGGTTCCGCGAGTTCACGCAGATTGACGCCGATGCGTGCTTCGCCCCGCCACCGCATGCCGATGCCGAGATCATCATGATGTTCGCCGATGCGCTGAAGGCTGCGGGTATTGACGACCAGGATGTCGAGATCCGCCTCTCGTCACGCAAGGTGATGACCGGTCTTTTGGAAGTCATCGGTTTGCCCCCGGAGGATCAAGGCAAGTCGGGCACCGTCCTGCGGGCTATGGATAAGTTCGATCGGCTGGGTGCGGACGGCGTCGCGTTGCTTCTCGGCGACGGGCGCAAAGACGAAAGCGGCGACTTCACGGAAGGCGCGAAGCTCGAACCGGCCCAGATCGATGCGGTGCTCAACTTCATCCAGGGCGGTGATATGTCTGCCTCGCTTGCTGGCAACAAAGCGGGCGAAGAAGGAACGGCCGAGCTTCATGCGATCGTCTCCACCCTGACCGAGATGGGCTATGGCAGCCGCGTCAAGCTCGACCCGTCGGTGATCCGTGGTCTTGATTACTACACGGGCCCCGTCTTCGAGGCCGCCCTGACCTTTGATGTCGAGAATGAGAAAGGTCAGACCGTGCAGTTTGGCTCGGTGGGTTCCGGCGGCCGCTATGATGGGCTGATCGCGCGCTTCAAAGGCCAGGACGCGCCGTCGGTTGGCTGCTCCGTGGGCGTCAGCCGTCTGCTGGCGGCGCTCAAGTCCAAAGCGGCGCTACCAGAGCCTCTCGCGCCTGTTGTGGTTCTGGCGCTCGAGGAAGCGGAGATGCCGCGCTATCACCGGATGGCACAAGCCCTTCGCCGGGAAGGCGTGGCGGCGGAGGTCTATCTCGGCGGTGCGGGCATGAAAGCGCAAATGCGCTATGCGGACAAACGCGGCGCGCCGATTGTTGTGATCTGCGGTGAGGATGAACGACAGGCGGGGCAGGTGACGATCAAAGATCTGCGGGCCGGAAAAGAAGCCTCGGCTTCAATCGAGAGCCGTGATCAGTGGACCGAGGAACGACCAGGCCAAGAAACGGTCGCTGAAGACCGTTTCGTCGCGGCGGTCGCCGAGCGGCTCCCATAAAAAAGGCGGCCTGGAAGGCCGCCTTTTTCTGTCTTTGAGGTTCTCGCTTAGCGCTGGCGGCGACGACGGCCAGCAGCACCGAGCAGGGCTGCGCCACCAATCATCAGCGGAAGCGCGCCAGGAACTGGGATAGCCTCGAAGCTCAGATCGTCGAGGCCACCTGATTCTTTCAGCTTGACGGTGAAGCTCTTCACACCGCTGATCCCGACACCCGCATCGCCGAAGACAACGGTGGTCATCTCATTCGGGAACTCGGTGTCGATCGTATCAACGCTGCCAACGACCACATTGCCGCCGATTTGGTCGCCATTCTCGTCAAAGAACTTGAAGGTCGTTTTCTTCGAGTCGAGCACATCCATGCTGAAGACAGTCGAAAGAATGCTGAACTCGAAGGTGAAGGTGCCGCCTGATCCAAGGTCGTCGGCTGGATCGAAGGACCCATCACCATCGCTATCATCGTTTTCACTGATGATCAGGATGTTGCCAACCATGTCAGCGGTTTCTGTTTCGCCCGTCGCGGTGTTGAAGAACGGCGCTTCAAGATCTGGGTCTTCGCCGACAGGCGAGGCCGTATCGTAGAGGATCGCTTGGTCGAAAGACGTACTGGACGACACCGAGATATCGATGGTCACGCCATCAACGACCACGGTATCGATCGGTGTGCCCTCACCGCCTAGCCCTTCGAACGTCAATTCCGATGCGGAGGCAGCACCAGAAAGCACTGCCGCGACGCTGACTGCACAAATAAGTTGTTTCATGACCTACCCCTCACCACCTAAAGCTGTGACAACATACCAAATTTGCGGCAAGTTGTACAGTTGCTGTTCATTGTCTGAATACGTTTTTTGCAGTGCGGTATTGAACTGTTGCTTTACGGCCACGTTGGGTGCGCCGTCGACTCGTCTAGAGTATCATGCATGTCCCTAGTCGACCATGTTTCCACTGCGCTTCAGCGCATCCATCGGCTTCCGCCGGGGGCGGTGAACCGGATCGCCGCTGGTGAAGTTGTGGAGCGGCCAGCCGCCGCGCTTAAGGAACTTGTCGAGAACGCGCTCGACGCCGGCGCGACGCGGATCACCGTTGAGATTGACGGCGGCGGGCGCAAACGCATCGCCGTCACCGACGATGGGTGCGGCATGGGCCCTGAGGATCTGCCGCTGTCGCTTGAGCGCCACGCAACATCCAAGCTGGCCGTCCAAGCGGATGGCGATGTTGATCTTTTGGCCATCGACACGATGGGTTTTCGCGGTGAGGCGCTCCCCTCCATCGGAGCGGTGGCCCGGCTGACGATCACCACCCGAGAAATGGGCGGTGAGGGATGGCAGATCAAAGTCGCGGGCGGTGAGCTTGGCGCGTTAAGCCCCGCGCCCTTCGCTGGCACTGGCACGCGGGTCGACGTGGACGATCTCTTTTTCGCAACGCCCGCGCGCCTCAAGTTCCTCAAAGGCGAGCGGGCCGAGGCATCGGCCTGTGTCGATGCCGTCAAACGGCTCGCCATGGCGCGCCCCGATGTTGCGTTCAAACTGGTGGCCGACGGCAAGCAGCGTTTTTCCTATCGCCAGGAACCTCCGGGGGCGGAAGGCCATCTTTCGCGTCTGGCCGCAATCATGGGCCGCGATTTTGGCGACAACGCGGTGCCCGTCAGTTTGGAGCGCGGTGAGGTGGCGCTTTCTGGGTTTGCTGGCGTGCCGACCTTCAACCGCGGCCTGCCCGATCGGCAATATCTCTTCGTGCGCGGACGGCCAGTGCGGGATAAGCTCATCATCGGTGCGGTGCGCGGGGCCTATGCAGACTTTCTCGCGCGCGATCGGCATCCGCTGCTTTGTCTTTTTCTCGACATGCCGTCGGAGCTCGTCGACGTGAATGTCCACCCCGCTAAGACCGAAGTGCGCTTCCGCGATGCTGCAGAGATCCGCGGCATGATCGTCAGTGGTCTGCGGGCGGCGATCGGCGAGTCGGGCCATCGGGCTTCCACCACAGTGGCGGGGCAGGCGATGCGCGCGGCCATCGCGGGCAATCCCTTCTCCGGCGCGAGCGAGGCTGCTGCGCCCGATGCTGTCATCCCGCAGGCCGGTTTCGCCGAGCGGCAGACCTCCTTGGGCATGCGCCCCACCGCCCGCCCAGCAACCGTGCCGCGGGTCGTGCCGGTCCCCGTCCAGCCGGCCGAAGAACCGCAGGACTTCCCCCTCGGCGCAGCGATGGCGCAGTTGCATGACACCTATATCGTCAGTCAGACCGACGATGGCTTAGTGATCATTGATCAGCACGCAGCGCATGAGCGGCTCGTCTACGAACGGATGAAAGCGGCGGCAGAAGGGCAAGCGCCTGCGCGGCAGACGCTCCTTGTCCCAGAGGTGGTTGAGCTTGCCGAAGACGAAGCGTCGATCGTCCTTGAGCGGAAGGGTGAGCTGCTCGACTACGGGCTCTCGGTGGAGGATTTCGGCCCCGGCACCATTCTCGTGCGGGAGGTTCCCGCGGTGCTCGGTGATTTCGATGTCGCTGGTATGGTCAAAGACCTCGCCTGCGATCTTGCCGGGCTCGGCCAGGATGTTTCCCTCAAGGACCGCATTGCGGAAACGCTCGGCAACCACGCTTGCCGCAACTCCGTTCGTGCCGGGCGTCGTCTCAACACGGAGGAGATGAATGCGCTCCTTCGACAGATGGAAGCAACGCCTCATTCCGGTCAGTGCAACCATGGCCGTCCCACCTATGTCGAGCTGAAGCTGAAAGACGTCGAGCGGTTGTTTGGGAGGCGCTAGCGCCAGCTCATCTCTTGATATTCGGCTGCGTTTTTTTCTTTCCCGCGGTGTGTGGCGTTCAGTGACAAGGAGTGATAGCGCGAGCCGCTTCACCTCTTCATCGCAGTTTGGGAGACCCTATGGACCAGGCGTTCGTCGCGTCGTTTTTCACAGCTTTTGTGACGCTTTTCATCATCATCGACCCGATC
>JBCDLG010000143.1:0-6616 GCA_038745625.1 Pseudomonadota bacterium
CGGCCCGGCTCACCACCCATTTGGCAAGCAATCTCAACGGCGGTCCACGCACGACCCGTCTTGAAGCCGCGGCGAATAGCAGGTTGGGTTGACGCGTCAATAGGGATCGAGGCGAGGGGGTAAAGAATGCGGGCGTTTCTCTTGGCGGCGAGTGCAGTCGCGCATGTGGCCGCGTGCAACAACAGCGACGTCCATGTGCGTATCGGCGACAACCGGATCCAAACAGCTCAGCCGGAGCGCGCACAGAAGGCTCCGAAAGCGCCGACGGTCGAGGAAACAAGGTCGCGACGAGAGCTCGGCGAAAAGGTGATGGCTGGCGACGTCACGCCGGCCGAAGCCGTCGCCGTCTATCTCGAAGCCATTGAGACGATCGACCAGGCAGGACCTGAGCTTCGTTCTGTCTTGTCGGTGAACCCGAAAGCCATGGCGGATGCAGAAAGCACGCCCGAAGGCGCCCTCGCCGGCCTGCCAATCCTCATTAAAGACAATATCGAGACGCGCGAGCTACCGACGACGGCAGGCTCGCTGGCGCTTGCGGCCAACGACACCGGTCGCGATGCCCCGGCAGTGGCACGGTTACGCGCCGAAGGGGCTATCATCCTTGGCAAGACAAATTTGTCTGAGTGGGCCAATTTCCGCTCATCACAGTCCTCAAGCGGCTGGTCAGCCATCGGAGGACAGACCAAAAATCCGCATGACCTGACGCGCAACCCCTGCGGCTCCTCATCAGGCAGCGGCGCCGCGATCGCCGCGGGGCTCGCCTGGGCGGCGCTTGGGACGGAAACCAACGGATCAGTGATTTGTCCGTCGACGTATAATGGCATTGTTGGTTTCAAGCCGACCGTTGGCCTCGTCTCACGCACCCATGTCGTGCCAATCTCCCCCACGCAAGACACGATTGGTCCGATGACGACATCGGTCGTGGACGCAGCGCTCCTCCTGACGGTGATGGCGGGAAGCGACGCTCGCGACCCTGGCACCATCGAAGCGGATCTTCGCAAGACCGACTATGTCAAAGCGCTGGAAGGCGCGAGCCTCAAGGGCTTGAGGCTAGGCGTCCTCAACTGGGCGCGCGCGGAGAACCCCCGCGAGGACGGCGTGTTTGCCGAAGCGCTGGCCCGCGCCGCAGCGGAAGGCGCGGTTCTCATCGATATTGAAGCCTACGGAGGAGATGATCTGGGCGGTGATCCGTTCTTGGTGTTGACGGTTGAGTTCAAAGACGCGCTGAACGCTTATCTCGCGCAGACGCCGTCCGAGGTCAGGGTGCGCGCTCTTGACGATCTCCTCGACTTCAATATTCGGTCTCGACGCGAATTCGCGCTGTTCGGCCAGGATATCCTGATAGGCAGCAACGCGACCGACGGTACAGCGAACACCGATTATCAGCGTGCGGTCGAGAATACACTCGCAACAACGGGGCCAGAGGGCATTGACCGGCTTTTGTCCGCGTACAATGTCGACTATCTGATCGCGCCAAGCCGCGGCCCGGCCTTCCTCACTGACCCCGTGAGGGGTGATATCGACCAAAGCAATGCGGGCGCGGGGTGGCTCCCGGCCATCGCAGGCTATCCGCATCTCACCTTACCGATGGGGGATCTGCGCGGTTTGCCGATTGGTCTCAGCATCATCGGGACCAAGTGGGATGATGCAGGGGTGTTGCGCACAGGCCAGGCGTTCGAAGACATCCTTCCCGAACCGCTGGTGCCATCATTCCGCAGCGGCGCCGACGCCGATCCACAGATCGCCAAGGCGCTGAGGCCCGCGGACTGATCGGACGCTGGCGCTAAGCCAAAGCTGCGGCGAGATGCTGGCCGAGCTCATGGCCGCTCAGCCACGCATCCTCAACGTTCGGACCGGCATGCCAGTCGCCGCAGACCGCAAGGCCAGCCGCAAGATCGGCGCTGTAGCGCGGCCCGTCGCTCAACACCGCACGCGCATAACGCCAGCGATGCGCCGTCCGGAAGGTCGCCCGCGCCTCAAGCTTGAGCGCGTCTTCTAAGGCGGCAGCCACCGTCTCGGCGTCGTCTTCAAGGTGCTCGGTGGCCCATTCGCTGGTCGCATGGGCCACAAGGCGGGCGCCAGGGTCCCGGCCCGGCCGCCCGCCCTGCCAAATGACGGTCTCGATAGGCTGATCAGCGAAGGTCCGCATGTCGTGGCTGGGGATCACGGCGCCCTCATCAAACGCCGCCATCAGCGTCCAGCACGGGATCATGGGGGTTGTCGCCGCATGCCGTTGAAGCGGCGAAGGATCCGGCAAAAGCGAAGCAGCCTGGGGCGCAGGCGTCGCGATGACGACAAAATCTGCGGCGCCAATCGACTGACCATCGGCTGTGTAGAGGTCAAAGCCTGCGCCCGCGGGTTTAGGCCGACCCATCTGAAGACCGAACTGGGCGCCGAGAGCGTCCGCATCGTGGCGAACGAAGGCGTTCATCGACGGCACGCCGACATAGCGGGTCAGCTCGGAAGGCTGGTTGTTCCGATCGCGAAACGAACCCTTCCATTCCTCGGCAACGCCAGCCGCCTGCCAGGCCTCAACCTGCAGGGTGAAGCGCGGGTCAGACGCCGTGAAGCAGGGCGCACCGTGGTCGAACCGGCCGACCTCCGACCGCCGGGTGGAGCATCGGCCGCCTGGCCCCCGGCCCTTATCGGCCAAGCGCACGTCGAACCCAGCGTCCGCGAGCACGCGCCCACAGGCGAGCCCCGCCACGCCGGCGCCAATGATAAAAATGGAAGAGCGTGCCAAGGAAACCTCCTGCCTCCTTGGCACTTAAGCCGCGCTCACGAAGAGCAAGTGCTTAGAAGCTATAGGAGTGTCGAAGGCGCAGTACGAAGAGCGGCTGGTTCGTCGGCTTCATGCGGATCGTCCACACCGGATTCGCGCCCTCACGCGCCGTGAAGGATCCTTCCTCAATCCGGTAGCCGTCGGCTTCAATCCTCGCTTTCAGCTGTGTCCGATCAGCTGAGCCGCGGATTTGCGCCTCGATGCGCAGAACACCGTCCTCGTAATCGAGCTGGGCGCCGGAATTGCGGAACAGGTTGTACGAGACGCCGGAGGTCGTGTCGTAGATCCGGCCCGCCAGGCGGTTCCGCCGGATCATGGTGTAGACATCGTCCTGAAGGCCATCGGGGAACACGACCTGGATCCTCAGATCATAGTGATCCTCGTGGCGCTGCACCGCTGCTGCCGAGAGGCTCGCAGGCTCAAGCGTCGCCGACGACGGCTCGAACATCACCGTGTCAGGGCCAGCCAGCGGTGAGCCAAGATCCGACGGCGCGATGGTGACGAGCGCAGCAAGCAGGCCGAAACCCTGACCGAAGGCGCCCCGGAACGTCACCGGCTGTAGGAACATGACCGAGGACCCGCCGATCGCCATCAAGATCAGCATGACACCATAAAGCGGGACATCCGAGACACGCAGAAGGCTGGTGAGATCGAGAATCCACCGGTTGATCACGAACAGAGCCGAGGCCTCGCGCTGCTGGAGAAGATCAACGATCACCGCCGCGCCAATCCCCAAAGCGGCAGCAAAACCAAGCGCTGAGATGCTGAAAATACCGAAGTTGCGATCGACGCTGACGCGCCGGTTATCACCATAGGCCATGAATGGTTCGTCCCAGATACCCTTAATGAGAGGTTACCACATCGCCGAGGCCCCGCAACGCTTCCGTCGGCGAAGGTTTATGCCAGCACCGGAAACGGCATGGGCCGAAGGCGATGTCCACCGAGAGCATCGAACCGGCGCTCATGGCAGGTGAGAACGATCACCTGGGTCTCCTCCGCCACCCATTGAATGGTGCCGAAAAGCCGATCGGTACGGCTGTCATCGGCATAGATCAGCGCATCATCGAGGATCAGCGGCACGGCCTGGTCGCGGCTGGCAAAAAGGCGCGCCATGCCAAGCCGGGTGACAATGGCGATCTGCTCCTGCGCCCCCGCGGAGAGCACATCAACAGCTTGCTCGCGCCCCGGTCGCCCAAGCTTTTCAGGGCTCAAATCGGCACCGAAACGAAGGGAGCTGTCGCCAAAGACCTGCTCGACCAAAGGCGCTGACGCATCGACCAGAGGTTTGAGCAAACGGTCGCGGCGCTCACTTTGGACCTCGGCGAGGGTCTGCAGCAGCCGCTTCAGCGCCCGCCGCCGGGCCTCAAGACGGTCGAGCCGCGCCCGCGCCACCTCCAGACGTTCGGCGGCAGCATCACGGCTTTCTTCGGGCCCTTGCTGATAGACCTGCATCAGCTGGCCTTCGAGCTGGCCGATATCGACTTTGAGCTGGGTGAGGTCACGGGCACGGTTCGCAGCTGCCTCTTCGAGGCGTTTCACCCGGCGCGCCGCTGCATCAAGATCCTTCTGCTCAAGCTTCAGCGTTTCGAGGTCCCGCTCGGCATCGCTCAGCAAGGCCACATGCTCCGCCACTTTGGCCGCGAGCGACGCTTCGGTTGCTGCCTGCTGATCCGCATCACCCAACTTATCCGCCAGTTCGGTGCGTTGGGTCTGCGTGATCTGAAGCTCGGCGCGGCATGCGATCAGCTGTTTTTCGGCCCCCTGCTCGCGGTCCCGGGCCTCGTCGAGGCGCGTCTGGGCCGGCTCCAGCTCGATATCGATGGCCGTGAGCGCTTTTTCCAAGGCATCGCGGCCCTCTTTCGGCGGTTCCCCGTCAGGCGCTTGGGGTACCGTCGCTGATGTCATTTCGAGAGCGGAAAGACCCTTTGGCGCCAGCCTTTTGATCTCATCGGTCAGCCTCTTCACATCGCCAGCGGCATCGCGCCGGGCGGTCGCTTGGACCTGCGCATCCTCGATCGACCGCACGCCGGAGGCCTCAAGCAGTGACGACAGTTCAGCGCTCGCGCGCTCACGCTGATCGTGGAGGTCGCGGGGGATCGCCGCGCGAATGGCGACGCGCGCCTCGCCCACCACCAGCTCGGCCGCTCCGCGGACACGACGCGGCTCTCTCATGATAAGCGCCGCGCCCTCAAGCGCCGCGCCCTCACCTGCCAAAAGCTCGACTTCGGGCGAAGCAGCATCGAGGGCTGCGTCGGCGACCAACATGTCACGCTCGAGCTTTTGAAGCGCCTTAAGGTTAATCGCGCCGCGGGCCGCGATCGCCTCCGCCGCCTGCTTCCGGCTCATCAGCCGCCGAACCGCGCCGAGGGCTTCCTTGGCAGCATCGTGCTCCGCCTTGGCGCGCGCGAACCGTTCGAACGCATCGGCCTGCCGCAGGTTCGTCGTCAGCTTTCGATGCCTGGTCTTCAAGGCTGTCAGTTTCTCAGCCAGCTCCTGCGTGAAAGCGGCGGTATGGCCACGATCGGCGACGAGCTCAGCCTCGCGGCGACTGGCCATACCGATCTTTTCGTCAAGCTCTTTCAAGTGCTTAAGATCAGAGGTGAAAAGCTCATGCGCCGCGACGGCATGCTCTCGCGCCGCTGCCAATCGGGCAACCTCACGCTCGGTATGGCCAACCGTTTCGGCCCTTTTCTGAAGCTCGGCCGCGGCGGACTGGGCCTCTTTCAACTCCTTTTGAAACGCAGCGTCGTCATCAGCATCAGCGCGCTTGGCGAGCTGGGCCTCCAACTCAATGAGCCGCGAGCGATAGGACTGGGCCTCCGCCAAGGTTGCATTGGCCTCGTGCAGCGCGGCTTCGGCGTCATCCTGATCGGTTAATGCGGCGAGCAGCCTTTTGGTCGGTTTGCCCGTCTTCGCTGTCTCGAGTTCAGCGAGTTCGGTGGCCACGGCTTTGGTGAGACGGAGAGCGTCTTCGCTGGAGGCGACATCGGTGGCTTCGCTTGCGAGCGCCTCGGCGATGGTCGTTTTGTGCGCATCCTGGAGACCGTCGAGCGCCGTGCCCTGCTCCACCCACAAAAGCCCGCCCGCCCCGTGGGTGGGTTTATCGGCGCCGATCAGGCGAAAGATCTCGGCCTCGGCATCGGCCTCGCGCGCGATCTCCTGCAGACCGGGAAGCGCAAAAAGCTTGGTTTCGCCTCGGCCCTTTCGGAAGCGTTTCGATAGTCTGCGGGCTTTGTCCTCCGCGGTGAAATCAAGCTCGATCTCCGGCGGATCACCATCGACCCCGTAGAGCGATTTCACGATCTTGTTATCAGCCGTGGCCTTGTAGAAGAGCGCCGCCTTAAGCGCGGCGAGAATGGTGCTTTTGCCGAACTCGTTGGGTTGGCTCAAAACGTTGAGACCGGGGCTCAGGCCTTCGAGAGCCATGCCGTCAGCACCAAAGCCTCGGACGTGGCGCAATCTGATGGCATCGAAGCGCAAGCTCACGACGCCCTCGCAAGATCGTCGAGGAGTAAGAGCGCCGCTTTCGCCTCTTCGTCATCCATCGCGGCGAGGCGCCGGGCGGTCTCTGCAATCACCGGGTCCGCGTGATCGGTGATGCTCTGGTCCTCGTCCATGGCGATCTCGAGCGCGCCGTCTCGCCAGTCGAGAAAGGCCAGCCTCGCGGCGAGGTCCTGACGGATCGCATCGAGGGCCCGGCGTTGATTAAGCGAGACGCGGCCGGTGAGCTCGACCTGCGCTAAGCGTTGGTGCGCGGGCCAAGTCGCTTCCGTCAGAGAGGCAACCACGTCATGAGGCTGCATGGTCCGCTCGACGGACAGCTCGTGCATCTCC
>JBCDLG010000144.1:0-6544 GCA_038745625.1 Pseudomonadota bacterium
GGATTGACGAAGCGGAGCGACCCCGCTGGTCTGAGGGAAATTGTCCACAAGAGACCCAAAAGTTCGAGGAAGCATGATCACGATTGACCCCTATCTCTTCACCGAAGAGGCGATCGCCCCCGAAACCCAAGCGATGAACGATCAGATTGAGGCGTTCCTCAAAACCGCGCCATCAATCATCGACCTTGGCGCGCCGAAAATTCGCGAACTCCGCCGCGCGGGTCAGGGCGTTCTCGCCAACCAGCCCGAGCATGAGATCGCGAGCTGGGGCGCGGCGAAAGCCAATGACCTTGAAGTCCCTATACGGATCTTTAAGCCCGCGGGCGACCTCAAGGGCGTCTACCTGCATATCCATGGCGGCGGGCACGCGATCGGCTCGGCGGATGCGCAGGACCAAACGCTCGCGACCTTGGCCGAGACCCTCTCTTTCGGTGTGGTGAGCGTCGAATACCGCCTAGCCCCCGAGAACATCTGGCCAGCGCCCGCCGATGACTGCGAAGCTGCCGCGCTTTGGCTGGTGGAGAATGCGGCCGCGCTCTTCGGCACCGACAAAATCACCATCGGCGGGGAAAGCGCTGGCGGTCACCTCGCCGCTGTCACCATTGTCCGGCTGAAGCATCGCCACGGCATGAGCCCGTTCAGCGGCGCCAACCTCGTTTATGGTGCGTACGATTTTTCAGGCACACCGACGCTGAAGAGCTGGGGTGACCGCAACCTGATCATTTCGCAGACCATCGTCGACTATTTTGCCGAGCAGCTGCTGCCAGCCGCGACATTCCCTGACCTCGATCGCAAAGATCCGGACATGTCGCCGCTTTATGCAGACCTGCGCGGCCTTTGCCCTGCCCTCTTCTCGGTCGGCACATTGGACCCCATCCTGGACGACACGCTCTTTATGGCGCCCCGCTGGCTCGCATCAGGCAACAAGACGGAGCTCGCCATCTATCCCGGCGGTATCCATGCCTTTGATATGATCCCCGGTCTTCCCCTTGCGGAGGAATTCCATCAGCGGGTCTACAAGTTCCTCGGTGAGGTGGTGGCGTGACACTGCCGCACGGTTTTCCTGATCCGCGCCTCGTTGAGGCGGGTAACATCACTTTCTCCGTGCACGAAGCGGGACCTACGGATGGGACACCGCTCTTGATGCTCCATGGCTGGCCAGAGCTCGCCTTCTCCTGGGCACCGATGGTGGATGCGCTGACCGAAGCGGGATGCCGCCTGATCATGCCTGATATCAAGGGCTTTGGCGGCACCTCGGCGCCGGACGACCCAGGGGAATACACCATGACCAAGATCGCCGAGGACTACCGGCTGCTTATCGGAGCCCTTGGCCTCGAAAAGGTGGTGATTGTCGGTCATGATTGGGGCGGCGCGATTGCCTGGCCGCTGGCGCAAAGGCTTGGTGATTTGGCCCTCGGCGTGGCCGTCTATTGCACACCCTATCCCGCGATCGCCGCGGCATCGCCGATCGCGATTTGGGAGAAGCGCTTCGGCGCCAAGCACTACATTGTGCAATTTCAGGACGCTGATCTTCCGGACAAGGCTTTCGGCGGCCGGGAGAAGGACTTCTTCTCTCTTCTGCTGCGCAAAGGCCCGCCGCGGGAGATTTGGCCCAAGATCTTGCCCGAGCTCACCTATATCCCGGAGCAGCTCGATAATGCCGAGCCGCCCTTTGACGATATCGTCGCGAGCGATGAAGCGCTTGACCACTACGCCGAAGTCTATGCGAAGACAGGTCATCGCGGCCCAACCTGGGTCTACCGCCTGGTCGACACCCATTGGGAAGAACGCAAAGCCTTCAACCCTGATATCACCATCCCCGCACTGATGGTCACGGCCACGCGGGACGTTCTGCTGCCTGCCGAAGCGTCGCACGGCATGGAAGGCTGGGTCACCGACCTCTCCCGCGATGAGGTCGACAGCGGCCACTGGGTGACGTGGGAAGCCCCCAACGAAGCGAGCGCTACCCTCCTCAAATGGCTGCGGAAGACGGAGCTGCTGCCCGCGTAGACCATCAAAACATGGCTTCTGCACAGATCCCGCGCGTTTTGATTGATGCGCGGGCCGGAACCTGCGATGCCCCGTCGAAACACTGGCTTCACCGCTTAGAGAAGGACCCCTGACCCATGGCTGATAAACCAGAGCGCATCACCATCCTCGCCCGCGAGTTCAGCGCCGCTGCGCTTGAGTTCCACCGCGGGAACATGGCGCAGAAAGGCTACGTCATGGAGGGATCGATCACGCCGCGCATTTTCCAGATGATCGAAGGCCAAGAACAGCCAAAGGATCTCTTTGAAGGCGATGTCCTCTTCGCAGTAACCTTCCGCCTCCGCGGCGAAAACGACGGCTAAACGCGTAACGGACTTGATCCTTTCAGGCCGCCGCTTTCCTTGGTAGGGTGGCAGTGCCAGTCAGGTTGGGGACGCCGAAGATGAACATCAGACTCGCTTTGATTGCAGGAGGCGCCGCCGCGCTCGCGGCCTGTGCCACCTCGACCGACACCATCGAGAAGCGTCTCGTGAACCTCGGCCTTGATGAAGGCCGGGCGGGCTGCATGGCGGAGGATCTCGATGATCGGCTGAATGATCGGCAGCTCTCCGAGCTTGCGGGGTTCGCCACCAATCTCGACCGTGCCGAAACGCCGGTCGAGGCCATTGGTTCTTTAAAGTCGATCGATGATCCGCTGATCGCGCGCGCCGTGGTCGCATCGTCTGTCGCTTGCGCTTTTGGTTGATCTTTGACCCTCATTGGTGACGTCAGCTCTGGTTTTGATGCGGTGGGCGCGGTTTTAGAGGCCAGCGTCAATAACGGCGAGGATCTCGGCGCCAGCGTCGCGCTGGTCATCGACGGCGAAGCTGTGATCGATGTCGCAGCTGGATTTCAGGACCGCGCCAAGACCCTTCCTTACACCCCCAAAACCCTCGCCTGCGTCTATTCATCCGGCAAGGCGGTCTGCGCCGCCTTGATCGCCTGGGCGGTGTCGGAGGGCAAGCTCAGCTACGACCAAACCGTCGCGTCGATCTGGCCCGACTTTGCCCAAGCGGGAAAAGGCGAGATCACAGTGGCCCAGGCGCTGTCGCATCAGTCAGGGCTCGCGGGATTCACGGAGCCGATGGAACCGTCCCTGTGGCTCAATTGGGACGAGGTCTGCGCTGCCATCGCAGCGATGGAGCCGCTGTGGGAGCCTGGTTCATCAAGCGGCTATCATCCGCAGACCTACGGCTTCATCGCTGGCGAGATCATCAAGCGGAGCACCGGCAAAAGCGTTGGCCAGCATCTGCGCGGGATCACCTGCGACGTCATTTGCGGGCTCTCCTTGTCCGAAGCGACGCGGGTCGCCCCTATGGTGAAGCCCAAGCGGCCGCCCGACTTGGGGCCGATCACGCCGATTAAAAAGGCCGCGTTCCTTGAGCCATGGTCCGCACCCAGTGGTGTATCACGCCAAGACTGGAGCGCAGCGGAAATCCCAGCCTCTAACATGCACGCCTCGGCCCGCGGTCTCGCTGAGGTTATGCAACTCTTCGCCTCCGGCCGCTGCGGCGATCTTGTGGTCAGCGATGCTGTGAGAGCGGAAGCGTGGAAGGAGAGGATCGCCGGGGCCGATCTTGTCTTGCCGTTTGACCTGTCCTGGGCGGCGGGCGTGATGCGTGAGAACGGCGAGATCTTTGGCGGTCCAGCAACGGTCATCGGCCATTATGGTTTCGGCGGATCCTGTGTGCTTGCCGATCCCGCGCGCGGGCTCTCCTTCGCCTATGTGCCCAACCAGCAGTCACCTGACCTGGTTGCGGACCCCCGGGCCACGCGGCTCGTCCGGACCATCTACGATGCGCTGGGTTAACCCAACGGACTGTCACTGGACCCAAGCCGCGGTTCCCGCCTATCCTGCCCGTTGAGCCTTGGGGATTCTCGCCCGATGATCGTTGCCTTCCTCGCCCTTCTCTCCTCCGCAGCGGTGAGCGCCGACACCGAGGCGTTTGATGCGTTCCGCGATTCGTTCCGCGCGGAAGCCATCCGTGCCGGGATCGATGCGGAGACCTATGACCGGGAGATGGCGACGGCTGAGCCCCTATCGATCGTGCTGGAGCGCGACGGTAACCAGCCCGAGTTCGCACGGCCCATCTGGGCTTATCTCGACAGCGCCGTCTCTGACCGCCGTGTCACCGACGGTCGCGAGGCTGTGGCCGACGCCCGGGTAACGCTTGAGATCATCGCCGATGAGTATGGCGTCGACTCCCAAATCATCGCCGCGATCTGGGGACTTGAATCCAATTATGGCGCGATCCTTGGCACCCATGACATCGTCTCAGCCCTCGCCACCCTCGGCTATACGGGGCGTCGCCAATCCTTCGGTCGCGAACAGCTGATCGCTGCCCTCAAAATTCTCGATGCATCCTATGCTGATCGTTCCCAGCTCAGGGGCTCATGGGCTGGCGCCATGGGCCAGACGCAGTTTATTCCGACCACCTACCTTGCCTACGCCGTGGACCATAACCAAGACGGCAAACGCGACCTTTGGGGCGATTTGGAGGACGTTTTTGCCTCCACAGCCAACTACCTCAAAAAGTCCGGCTACGTCGAAGGCGAGCCTTGGGGCATCGAAGTCACGCTCCCAGATAATTTCGACTACGCCCTCTCTGATGGGCGCAGGCGACCGGTCGTTGACTGGATCCGCAGCGGCGTGCGCGGCGCCGGCGTTGCCCTGCCCGATGCTGTCGATCTCGACGCCTCAGCCAAGCTCTTGGTGCCTGCAGGGGCGCGAGGTCCGGCGTTTCTCACCTTCAAGAACTACGATACGATCCTCGCCTATAATCGCTCAACGGCTTATGCGCTCGGTGTGTCGCTTCTCAGTGAACGTCTGGCTGGCGCGGAGGAAGGCCTATCGCAGACCTGGCCGCGGGATGACCGGCCGCTTAGCCGGGATGAGCGCAAAGCTCTGCAGCGCGCCCTCGCCGACCAGGGTTACACCGTTGGACCTGTTGACGGCATTATCGGTGCACAAACGAGGAGAGCGCTTAGATCATGGCAAACCTCTAACAATCTGCCCGCTGATGGGTATGCTTCTGCACGCGTTCTCGAGCGTCTATCTGGCGAGTGACAAAGCTGCCCGCACCGGAGCTGGTAACCGATCAGGGCACGCTGCGATCCCTCACATTTGATGACATCTATTATTCGCCCGATGACGGCCTGGCCGAGACTGAACATGTCTTTATCAGCGGCAATGATCTGCCTCGTCGCTTTACCGACCACGATCCTGGCCGCCCCTTCGTCATTGGCGAGCTTGGGTTTGGCACCGGGCTGAACGTCCTAGCCGCCTGCAAGTGCCATGAGGCGTTTGGGCGCGGTCCTCTCAACATCTGGACGGTCGAGGGCTTTCCCCTGAGCCGTGCGGCCTTTGCAGAGGTCCAGGCCCAGATCGCCGTCCGTTGGCCGGACCTTAAGCCGTGGACGGAGCGCCTCGTTGGTACCTACCCCGAGCCGGTGCCGGGCCAAACACAAGTCGCGCTGAGCCGCGGGATCACCCTGACCATCGCGTTCGGCCCCGTTCGTGAGAGCCTCAACAACACGGACATCGAGGCCGACGCTTGGTTCCTCGACGGCTTCGCTCCGTCCAGGAACCCGGAGATGTGGTCTGAGGACGTCATGCATGCCGTCGCACGGCTAACGCGCGTTGGCGGTACGGCAGCCACCTTCTCGGTTGCATCAGGTGTTCGGGCTGCGCTTGAGACCGCTGGTTTCTCATGGAAGAAAAGCCCCGGGTTCGGCCGCAAGAAACATATGCTCCGTGCAGAGCTGACATCAGCTCAGTCCAGAAAGAACCGAGCGCCATGGTACGCCAAACCGGCCGCAGCGCCGCAAGGACAAGTGGCGATCATCGGTGCAGGGATCGCCGGGGCGTCAGTCGCGCGCGCTTTCGAAAGCCAAGACGCCCAGCCGGTGATCTTTGGCGGCGGCTCACGCGATGAGGCGGCTTCATCGAACCCGGCGGGGCTCGTTATGCCGCGGCTTGATGCCGACGACACGCCAGCAGCACGTTTCTATCGCGATGCATTTCTCTACGCCGCTGCGACCTATCGGGCGCTTGAAGGAAAAAGCTTCACGCCATGCGGTGGATCGCTGGCGATGGACCAGGACCGGGCCGATCGTATCGAGGCAACAGGCTTATGGCCCGATGGGCTTCTCTCATCAGCAGACGGCAAGGTTCACGTCGGTCAGGCCGGAGTGCTTGAGCCGCGCGCGGCCGCCGATGCGATGATAAGCAACGCCGTCGTGGTCGAGGAAAGCGTGGGTGCGCTCGAGCACGACAGCGGCTGGTTCGTCACGACACGGGATGACGACCAGCGGTACGGCCCTTTCAGCGCCGTTGTTTTGGCCACAGGCGCGACCCAAGAGCTGTGGCCGGGCACACCGATTGCGCCCTCGCTCGGACAAGTCGACGTCTTCGCAGGCGATCCGCCGCCATCCATCATCACCGATGGCCACTACGTTGCTCCTTATGGTGAGCATGTTCTCACGGGCGCGACCTATGCGAGGTTTGATGGCGGGA
>JBCDLG010000145.1:0-6470 GCA_038745625.1 Pseudomonadota bacterium
GCCCAGACCGCGGCCGCTCCCAAGGGCTGGCGGGGGCGGGGGAGGCGGTAGAACGCATCATCAGTATGAAGCGCTTGGGCGGCTTCGCCTGGTAGGATATTGATGATCTGGCTTTGGCTGAGCAAAAACCCTGGCCGGAAGAACCGATCCATCAGACCTAAGATCCGCGGATGGATGGCGAGTTCGTCGGTAGCCCTTGTTTTCGAGAGGACATCATAGACGCGCTGTGTTTTATGGCCCTCAAAACAGTTGCGGCCTGTGTGATCAAGCAGCGCGAGGCCCTCGGCCTTGATCGCTTCGCAGGTCTCCCGCGGGATCAGCCGCTCAAGAATGACATAGCCGTCGCGCATCAGCACCTCAAAATCCGCTGCGATCTGGGGTGTATTGCGCTCTGGCGAGGGTTCGAGCCGCCGGTGGGTCCCGGCGTGGTCCTTCTCACTGTAGTCTCGCACGTCATCAGGCGACACGGGAACCTCCATCACGTTTAGCGGAATCATCATGGGGCAGTCCAAGTGCGCCTTCGATGAAGCGCCACACCTGCTCATACAGATCATCCCTATCGGGACGTTTGTCACCAAGGATCGCTTGGTCGATGGCGAGCCGCAGACCGCCCATCAGCATCGCGATGGTGATCTCAGGATCAAGGTCGGGGCTGACAACGCCTTGTCTTTGGCCAGATCGCAAGTTGCGTGCGCCTTCGGCGAGGAGCGCATCCCGATGCGCATGTTCAAGATCGAGGACTTGCGGCTCCCGGGCCAGGCGGCCAGCGACAAGCGGCGCGAACGGATGATCATAGTGGTAGTCGATCAATGCCCTTGTGCGTTCCCTCTCGCGCAACCGCCAATCGGCATTCTCGTTCCCGAACGCGATATCACGAATAGGGCCGTAGAACCGGTCGACCACGGCCGCGATCAACCCGGTCTTGGAGCCAAAATGGTGATAGGCGGCGCCCACGGACAAACCAGCCCGTTTCGCGACGGCCAGCATTTCAATGTGGCCTCCGCTTTCGATGAGCCCGGCCTCGGCAGCATTGATCAGGCGGACATCACTGCCAATGCGCGTCGGCTGACTAGGCATGGAACCTCCCATGTTTTGAATTGAATTCAATTCGATTACCATCTGCGCGTCAAGACATGCGTCACGGCCATGGCGGCGGCAAAGCAGCGTTCCGGTGAGGTGGTGGCGGCGTCGGCGATCTTGCTAGCCAACGGTGCAGAGCGGGCGACGTGGCGGCGGCTCCGGCCTATATTGCGGCCAGCGAGCGCGATGGAGGATGAGCGATGCGGTATCTACACACCATGATACGGGTGGCTGATCTTCCTGCGGCGCTTGATTTCTTCTGCCGGGGTCTGGGTCTCGTCGAGACAAGCCGCGTCGACAATGAGACGGGCCGTTTCACGCTCGTCTTCTTAGCCGCCCCCGATGATCTGGATGCGGTGAAAGAAAAGAAGGCCCCGCTGGTGGAGATCACCTACAATTGGGACCCGGAGCAGTACACCGGCGGGCGCAATTTCGGGCATCTCGCATACCGCGTCGAGAACATCTACGAGACATGCCAACAGCTCTCGGACATGGGCGTCACAATCAACCGTCCGCCCCGCGACGGGCACATGGCTTTTGTGAAGAGCCCGGACGGTATTTCCATCGAGCTCCTACAAGAAGGTGAGCACCTTGCTCCGCAAGAGCCCTGGGCCTCGATGGAGAACACCGGCAGCTGGTAGCCCGCCTAGGAGCGAAGATCAGGCAGCCACATAAAGCTGATCGCGCCAAAGATCCCGACCGCTGTCAGCAGGGTCATCGCGATCACGTAAAAGGCGCCGATGATCTTGGCGGCGTCGCCGTTTGAACGCTTGGCGGCCTGATAAATCTCGAGGCTGATGACCGGCAAGAAGTAGGCGACACACGCCACGAAGATGTCGCCAGGCCCTGAGAGCGTAGAGTTCATGCCGCGGGGACCTTGGTTGATCACGATCCAGGACATGATGCTGAGACGGAAGAACCAGACGCCATTGGCGACCATGAATGTCCGCATGGCCCAACGTTCGTGGATCGCGATCTTGCGCGCGAGAGCGTAGCGAAATGTCAGTGCACCAAAAAGAATAATCATCAGGCCGTTGATCGAGGTGACGGCCCCTGCAATCACCGCGAGATTGGCCCCTCTGAGCCAGGTCATTCCGATCCCTGTGAAAGAGAGAATCATGGCGGTCGCAAGGAACACACGTCCGTTCCAGCGGTGAAGGGCGGGGACGCGTCGCCTCAGCGCCGGGATCAACTGCAGGATGCCGCCGAACGTCATCACCGCCGCCAGCAGCACATGAACAGCGAAGGAAAGGTTTCCCCAAAAGTCGCCCTTCACGTAACCCATGATGAGCTGTTTGTCGTTCCACGAGGGATAGTCGCCCGCGGCGGTCCGCGTACCGTAATAGGCGAGGATGAAGACAACAAAGGCAAGCTGCCCGATGACCGCGACCAGGAACCAGGCTGTTCCGGTCCCGCGCAAGAATCTTTCTGGCCAGCTCGTTTTCGCCGCACCGCCAATCGCTGTCATGGAGCATCCCTTTATCCGCTTATCGATAAGTCGGGACGTGAGGGTTTGCTGGCTGTGCGGTCTTGCCGATTTGGAGATCGGCGATCGATTGCCCATATTTTGCATTGCTGGCGTCGACCAGCGTGCGGTCAGCCGCTAGGGGACAGTATGAGCCAACCATTCGTCGTTGATCGCCGGGCAGCGCTATCGGACACACCCTTTTGGCCTAGCTTGGCCGAACTTCGGGCGCGCTTTGCGCGGCAGCCCAAACCGTCCCCGGTGTTTGTCTATTGGATCCTTTTTTCGTCATCGGCATCGATGGCGATCCTGCATTTCTTCTTGGGTGCACAGCCATCGCCGCTTGCCACGGCCTTGGCGCTCGGTAGCTGCGTGACCTGCGGCTTTGGATGGCTCTTGGCGCGCTCGTTGTTCAAGCCAGAGCCGCGTTTTGAGCCTTGGCCGATTGCGCTGGTGGCCCTCCTTTTCGCCATGGCGGCGATGTTAGAGGCCGCACGGATCATGGGCGCAGAGCCGAGAGCGTTTCTGAAGATCACGCAGACCTTGGCGTCCCTCTTGAGTTCCACCGTTTTGGTGCTGACGGGCGTTGAGGCGATCGACGGTGCCGCGCGCCGCACGAGCCGAGGTGAGAGACGCTTTCAGATCGCATTTTTGGCTGGCTATGGATTGCTGCTGTCCGGGGGCATGATCCTCTTTCGCAGCTCCCTCGATATTCCAGGTCTTCAGGAGTGGAAGGATGCTGGTCAGACCTTCTGTGCGTTCCTTGCAATCTTTGGCGCCGGTGCGGCGGCCCGCTATCGGCTCCGCCACCCCTTGGGCGGCGTGAAAGCCCGAAAGAAGAAGCCAGTGTCGGATGCGGAAGTCGATGCTCTCCTTCTCGATCGGCTGCAGCACCAGCTCATCACCCAGCGTTGTTATCTTGAGCCGGACGTCAAAGTCGCCGATGTCGCTGAGCGCCTTGGTGTCCCGGAGTACAAGGTGAGCCAATGCGTCACCCGCGGCTTAGGCTTTGCCAATTTCAACCAGCTTCTGAACCACTACCGGCTGGAAGAGGCGAAGCGTCGCCTGGCTGATCGCTCGGAGGACAAGTGCCCCATCCTCACCATCGCCCTTGAGAGCGGTTTCGGCTCCGTGGGTCCCTTCAACAGGGCCTTCAAGGCGCAGGAGGGCATGACACCAGGCGCTTTCCGTACGCAAAGTCGCAAACGGCAAGACGCGGCCGCTTAACGCTTGCAAAGTGGCGGTTTTCGCAGTAGCGGCCCGCTTTCAACTCCACAGGGCGGTGGACCTTCGGTGGCTCATCTGAGCTTCCCCACCGCTCGACGCTGAACCGAAGGAGACATCGTGAGCGTTCCTGAATTTTCCATGCGTCAGCTCTTGGAAGCTGGCGTCCATTTTGGCCACCAGACCCACCGCTGGAACCCAAAGATGCGGACCTACATCTTTGGTGATCGCGGAGGCGTGCATATTATCGATCTCTCGCAAACCGTTCCGTTGCTGCACCAAGCACTGACGAAGGTGCGGGACGTGGTTGCGGGCGGTGGCCGGGTTCTCTTCGTTGGCACCAAGCGCCAGGCCCAGCAGCCGGTGGCAGAAGCAGCTGAGCGTTGCGCTCAGTACTTCATGAACCACCGTTGGCTCGGCGGTACGCTGACCAACTGGGAAACGGTTTCGGGCTCGATCAAACGCCTCGGCGAGATCGAAGAGACGCTTGCTGGCGAAGGCAAAAGCCTGACCAAAAAAGAGCAGCTCAACATGACCCGCGAAGCTGAGAAGCTGAATCTCTCGCTCGGCGGTATCCGTGACATGGGGGGCCTGCCTGACCTGATGTTCGTGATCGACGTCAACAAAGAGTCGATCGCCATCAAGGAAGCCCAAAAGCTCGGTATCCCCGTGGTTGCTGTGGTCGACACCAATTGTTCGCCAGACGGTGTCAGCCATGTCATTCCGGGTAATGACGATGCGAGCCGCGCGATCAGCCTCTACTGCAACCTCGTTGCGGACGCCGTGATCGATGGCCTCGGCGCTGCGGCTGTTGCGATGGGCGAAGACCTTGGTGAGCTTGAAGACCTTGAAGGCGAGCCAGGTCTTGAGGAACTCGTTGAGGGCCAAGCCGAAGCGGTTGCTGAAGAAGCGCCTGCTGAGGTCGCCGAGGAAGCACCAGCTGAAGAAGCCGAACCGCAGGCCTAAGGCCTGACTGACCTAAGCGGCGAGGGGCCACCGAGCCCCGCCGCTTGACAAGCCCGGGGGCGGCGGCTCTAGCGGCCCCATTCACAAGTTCGTTGTTGCGGCGGCGATGCCCGCCACCCTGGAGGATCCCATGGCTGATATCACGGCCAAGATGGTCAAAGACCTGCGCGATAAAACCGGCGCCGGTATGATGGATAGCAAAAAGGCGCTGGTCGAAACCAGCGGCGATATCGAAGCTGCAGTCGATTGGCTGCGCAAGAAAGGCCTTGCGAAGGCGGCCAAAAAAGCTGGCCGGACCGCTGCTGATGGTCTTGTCGCTTACGCCCTGGACGGCACCAAAGGTGTCGTGGTTGAGGTCAATGCTGAGACGGACTTCGTGGCACGGAATGAGACGTTCCAAGCCATGGTCCGCGACATCGCCGATGTTGCACTCACTGTTGCTGGCGACGCTGATGCCCTCAAGACAGCTGCTTATCCGGGTGCCGACAAATCGGTCGATGAGCATGTCGCCGAAATGGTTGGCCAAATCGGTGAAAATATGAGCCTCCGTCGTTCGGACGGTATCGAGGTCAGCGCGGGCGTTGTCGTGCCTTACATGCACACGCCAATCGCTGACCGCGCCGGTAAAATCGCGGTGCTCGTCGCCCTCGAAACCACTGGCGATGCATCATCGCTCGAAGAGGTCGGCAAGCAGATCGCCATGCACATTGCGGCAGCGCGCCCCCAAGCGCTCAACATCGAAGGTCTCGACCAGTCGGTGGTGCAGCGCGAGAAGGACGTTCTGTCCGAGCAAGCGCGTGCGTCGGGCAAGCCAGACAATATCATCGAGAAGATGGTCGAAGGCCGGATCCGTAAGTTCTACGAAGAGAGTGTGCTGCTTGAGCAAGTTTTCGTCATCGACGGCGAAACCAAGATCAAAGACGTCGTCAAAAACGCATCGAAAGATGCGGGTGCTGATGTGACCCTCAAGGGCTATATCCGCTTCGAGCTCGGTGAAGGCATCGAGAAAGAAGAAGACGATTTTGCCGCTGAAGTGGCGAGCCTTTCCAAAGGCTAGGGCTTCAAGCCTCATCGAATATCATGCGCCGCGGCTGAAAGGTCGCGGCGTTTTTTTATCTCGCCCCGAACAGCAGGTGTAACATAGCCACGCCCGCCTGAATCTGATAGCTGCCCGCCAATCGGGAGAACACCACATGGCAGAGCCGCTGTACCGCCGCGTCCTACTTAAAGTGTCGGGTGAGGCGTTGATGGGCGACAGCGAATTCGGCATCGACCTTGAGACCGTGGAACGCATTGCCAAAGAGGTGAAAGCGGCCACCGCGCTCGGTGTCGAAATTTGTATGGTCGTTGGTGGTGGCAATATCTTCCGAGGCCTGAGCATGGCTGCGCGGGGGATGGAACGGGCGAGCGCGGACTATATGGGCATGCTCGCCACCATTATGAACGCGCTTGCGGTGCAGAACTCTTTGGAAGCAATTGGCGCTCAGACGCGGGTGATGTCAGCGATCGACATGCAATCGGTCTGCGAACCTTACATTCGCCGCCGCGCCATTCGGCACCTGGAAAAGGGACGTGTCGTGATCTTTGCGGGCGGCACGGGCAACCCGTTCTTCACCACAGATACCGGTGCTGCGCTACGTGCTGCCGAAATGGGCTGTGAGGCGCTCTTTAAAGGTACTCAGGTCGACGGCATTTATTCCGCTGACCCCAAAAAAGATCCGAATGCTGAGCGTTA
>JBCDLG010000146.1:0-6469 GCA_038745625.1 Pseudomonadota bacterium
CCGGCGGGGTTGAAGGTCACACAGATTGGTCGCGTGACGGATGATCGCACGCCCGGCACTGTTCGACTTGTGGGATCCGATGGGAAAGAAATACTGATAAAACAAGGTGGTTGGGACCATTTCCGCTAAGGCTAGCGGACTTCTCACGACACATCATGCCGATCAGTAAATCTCTGTGATGTGATAATATCTGTGCGCATTTTTGTTCCAATTTCACAGATGCACGCGATCGATAAACACTATTCGGAAGATCACGCAGGCTGATCATTGCGCATCGGATCAAAGGGCCTACCTTCTCCTTCAACAAGAGAACGCAGAGTTTGCTCCGTAGGGCGAATAAAGCGTCAGTACCAGGCCAAACCTAGCAAGATGTGTTTGTTAGATAGCAAAAGGACATGAACCATGACCAAGATGATTCTCGCTGCGGCCACCGCCGCCATGATGTCGCTCGCTTCGGCTTCGGCTCAAGACCTCACCATCCGCTTCAGCGCGCAGGACTTTGAAACCCGTGCGGGTACAGAGCGTGTTTACGAGACGCTGAACCGCCGTGTGCGTTCGGCCTGCAATGACGGCACCATCGCGTCACGTTCATCGCGCGCTGCTGTGACCAGCTGCCAAGGTGACATGATGGATCAACTCGTCAGCTCACTGAACCGCCCCGAGCTGTTCGCGGTCCACAACACCCAAATCCAACTGGCCAGCCAGTAAAAGTTCAGAGGGTGACGCCGAGGTACGATCAGTCTATAGCTGCGCCTCGGCGTCCCCGTAGCTCATCAGGATAGAGCGACAGATTCCTAATCTGTAGGTAGCAGGTTCGAGTCCTGCCGGGGACACCATCAAGTTCAGCTGGTTGCCGTGGTGTCCATTTTATAGAGAAGCTCTGGCCTGCGTTCGCGGCGCCCAAACGCCGATCGGCTAACGCATCTCTCTGACCCTGGAGCGAACATACTCAAGTTCGGCTGGAATGGACTTCACCCGGACTTCATTATTCGCGAAGATCAGTGTGCATTGATAGATCATGCCTCGCGGCTCGTTATTGTCGGTGTTGATGATGGCGGCGTATTCAATCGTCGCGCTGAATGGAGTGAAAGACCCGGCATTGACGTAGAATATCGAGTCATCAGTGTCATGATTTTTCTGAACTTCAACCATGCACTCTGTCATACTCTCAATGTCTTCGATGTCGATGATGTCGTTAGCAGAGGGCTGTTCAATGTACATCTGGCGGGTGGTGTCTTGGCGCGACACTTCCGCGATAGCGCTTTGGAGTTGGTGAAGTTCCACATCATCCCTGTTGTCGACAAAAACGGCGGTCACTCCGAACGCCAGGACCTGAGTGACAACAATCAAAGTGGCTGCCCAAGACTTGATTTGCATTGTCGTGAAACCTTCGCATGTGGATCTTTCTTAATACAACTACTGAGGGTCTATGAGGGAAGCAACCGGAATCGCGTGCCAACAGCGTGTGTATGACGGCCGTTCAGAAGACGAAGGGCTGGTCGGAAGGATTGGTTTGTAGGCGCCTTCGGCTTAGGTGCCCGGGCGCTGCCAGCCGTTAGGGTGTGCCTGATGATATCGCTGTCCCAGTCCCTGATCGCTGCGATGCTTCTTGAGTCTTCGGTGGCTCCATCACAGGCCGCCGATGGTGACGAGACAAGAGAGGCGGTGGGCGCCTCTCTTTGTGTGTCGCGCCACACGATGCTGTCGATTGACCACTTCTCCGACTAGGGGCGCGATGAAGGAGTATCCGCTGCCTGCTGCCGCATAGCTTCAATGTCGATGCAAGCGGCGCCGTCTGGTACATGGGCAATGGCAACGTCACCCTTGGGCGGCTCAATGAGGAGACCGGGGAGTTCGATGTCTTCGCGATGCTCGATCCTACGGCCCGTGATCCGCATACCGGAGAATTTGATAGGAACGGTATCCTTTGGTTCACGCTTCAGTGGAGTAACATGATCCACCGTTTCGATCCGTTAACAGAGAGATTGATCTCATCACGCTGCCGCTGGAGCGCTTGCGACCCTACGCCATCAAGATTGCCGAGGACGGTACGCCATAGGTGGCCTGCAACTGCGACAATTGTGTAATCCGCGTCGACCAAGAGACCATGGCGCTTGAGGAGATCTTGCTTCCGAACGACGAGACAACCGCGCGCCGCCTCAATATCGATGACGATGGCCTCATCTGGTATGTGAGCTCGTGCCGAGGTCGTCTTGGCCGGCATGATCTCGAAAGCGGCGCCTTTAAGGAATGTCCGTCGCCTAGCGGCCCCTCATCGCACCCCTATGCGATCGCTGTGGTCGACGGCATGATTTGGTACAGTGAATCGGGAGTGCGGCCCGATCCGCTTGTGCGTTTTGATCCGGAGACGGAGACATTCCAGAGTTGGCCTTTTCCCCGGGCGACGTCTATGCTGGGATCATCCGGCACATGCGGGCGACGCGCAGCGGCGATCTCCTGATCCACCAAAGCGGCACCAACCGCGTGTTGCTGGCCTCCCTGCCAGACACGGACTAGCGCGCAGGTGTTTTTCTACGCCACATCAATCAGGTGGCTGGCTTCCGGCAAGTCCTCGCCAAATGCCCGTTGGTAGAACTCGGCGACCAGAGGCCGTTCCAGTTCGTCGCATTTGTTGAGGAAGGTGACGCGGAAGGCGTAGCCGATATCGCTAAAGATCTCAGCGTTCTGGGCCCAGTTGATCACCGTCCGCGGGCTCATCACGGTGGAAATATCACCGGCCATCAGCGCGTTACGCGTCATATCAGCCACGCGAACCATGGCGTCGAGTGTATCACGACCTTCTGTCGTCTGATAGCTTGGCAGTTTGGCGGAGACAATCTCGGTCTCTTCGTCGTGGCTGAGATAGTTCAGCGTCGTGACGATCGACCAGCGGTCCATCTGGCCTTGGTTGATTTGCTGCGTACCGTGATAAAGACCGGTGGTATCACCAAGGCCAATCGTGTTGGTCGTCGCGAACAGGCGGAACGAGTCGTGCGGCGACAGCACTTTGTTTTGGTCGAGAAGGGTCAGGCGGCCCTCCGCCTCAAGCACCCGCTGGATCACGAACATCACATCCGGACGACCGGCATCATACTCGTCAAAAACGAGGGCGACGGGGCGTTGGAACGCCCACGGAAGGATTCCCTCTTTAAAGGCTGTGATTTGCTTGCCGTCTTCCACCACGATCGCGTCCTTGCCGATCATATCGATCCGGCTGACATGGCTATCGAGGTTGATCCTGATGCACGGCCAGTTGAGGCGGCTCGCGACCTGCTCGATATGAGTCGATTTGCCTGTGCCGTGATAGCCCTGGACCATGACGCGGCGATTGTGAGCAAAACCTGCAAGAATAGCGAGTGTTGTGTGCGGATCAAACCGGTAGGACTCGTCGCGGATCGGCACATGCTCACCAGCGTCTGCGAAAGCAGGCACCACCATGTTGGACGAGATGCCAAACACATCCTGCACCGAAACTGTGGTGTCAGGTTGCCGGTTCACATCGACATCAGTGTTCGTTTCCATTACTCGTCCTCGTCTCTTTCCGTCAGCTGAAGATCCGGCGGATAACCTTTGCTGTGGGTCGCATCAAGATCGGCGGGATGAACTCCTGCAACGTCTCGGTGGTTTTGACCTTCCAGTCGGTTTTGTCACCAGTGCCCGGCCGGCGTTTGAATTGCGTCGTTTTTCCACTGCGCATCTCGTCCCAGGTCGCGGTGTAGTAGTACAAGGCGATGGAACGTCGCGGTTGGCCATCGGGGTGTTGAACGGGCTGAGGATGGCCGTGCCAGCTCTCGCCTGTGGTGTTGAACATCACGCAGCGCCCGGCGATGGGCACGACAGACTGGACACAGGTTTTCATGTCCTGGTCCCAAAGCTCGAGCTGTCCGCCGTGCTCGGCGGCCCAGTTTTCGTTCAGATAGATCAAGACATTGACCCGGCGCTCTAGGTTCATGAGCTTATGGTGGTTGAAGTCGGCATGCATCGACAGATGCCCACCATTGCGGGTTTCATGAAAACCACCGCCGACAAAGTAAGGGTCGGGAATAAGCCCTTTGATGCCGGTGATCCGCTCCACAAGCCTGATAAAGGGTAAGCTGTTCAGCGCGTAAAAAAGGCTCCGCAGCTCTGGGCCCAACTCATCAGGTTGATAGCTCTGCTTGAAGCGCTCCTGACTGCGGTCAAATGCTACGCCACCCTCGCCGAGCTCTTGGGGGAAATGCTCCAGGCAAAACCGCACAAATTCGGGCGAGACGAAATCGTCGATCACTGTGTGCGGAAACGGATCAGCCGACTGATGGGCCTCGGAGAGCTCCTCGCCCAGGCTGCTCAACGCATCAACGTCAAAGCCAAAGGGGGCAACGCTCGTGACAGGAAGATAAGCCATAGCTCGTTCTCAGGTCCTTTTGGGCGGTCGCGGCGCAATCCGTCCGCCACCATTTCGCAGGTGCAGCACGCTCAGAGGTGGATGCAAGCCTTATTCCGTCAGTAAGTGCTCATCCTGACTGCCATCCATGTCCGTTATTCAGATTCTTAGGTATCGAAATGAGTGATCGTTGGTATCGTCTATAGATAACAACGGACGCACTCCTCAAGGAGTCGGAGGAACGGATGGACCAACCGCGCATCGAAGACGTCATGATCATTGGCGCAGGGCTCTCAGGGGTGGGCGCTGCCTGCCGGTTGCGCATTCACCAGCCAGGAATGACCTTCCGCATCTTCGAGGCGCGCGAGCGGCTCGGCGGGACGTGGGATCTCTTTCGCTATCCTGGGATCCGGTCGGACAGCGATATGTTCACCCTTGGCTATCCTTTCCGGCCCTGGAGCATGCCGAAGTCGTTGACCGATGGGCCCGCCATCAAAGGCTATATCGAAGACACCGCACGGGAGTACGGCGTTCTTGACCGGATCGAGTACCGCTCGCGTGTGACCGAGCTGTCGTTCAATTCCGACGAAGCGCTGTGGACCGCGAAGATCGAACGCGCGGACGGCACGGTTGAGCGTGTTCAGTCGCGCTTCGTTTTGTCCTGCTGCGGCTATTACGACTACGCAGGCGGCCATGCGCCGAGCTGGGAGGGCGAGGATGCCTTCACCGGCGACGTTCTCCTGCCGCAGTTCTGGCCGGAGGATTTCGACTACGCTGGCAAAAAGGTCGTGGTCATCGGATCAGGGGCGACGGCGGTCACGCTCGTGCCAGCGATGGCAGGAACCGCTGGGCATGTGACCATGCTGCAGAGAAGTCCGACCTATATCGCGTCGATGCCAGCGGTGGATCCATGGTTCAACACCGTCCACAAACTGTTCCCCTCGGCCGTTGCTCGCAAAATACTTCGTCTCAAGAGGATGGGCCTTGGCACGTTGGGCTATCAGCTGGCGCGGCGTTACCCCGAGTGGTTCAGCAAGCAGCTCGAGAAGGGTATCAAGGAACAGCTCGGCGATAAGGTGCCGCTCGATCCGCATTTTAAGCCGACCTACAAGCCTTGGGACCAGCGGCTATGCCTTGTTCCGGATAATGATCTTTTCATCGATCTGCGTGAGGGTCGCGCCTCGATTGTGACGGATGAGATCGCGCGCTTCACCGAAAACGGCCTTGAGCTCAAGTCGGGTGAACGGCTTGAGGCTGATATCGTGGTGAAAGCCACGGGGCTCAAACTCCTGCCGATTGGCGGCATGAACGTTTTCGTCGATGGCGAGACGGTCAAGCTCAACCAGACCTACAACTATAAGGGCTTCATGTTCTCGCATCTGCCGAATTTTGCGGCGACGATGGGCTACACCAACGCGTCTTGGACCCTCAAGACCGATCTTGCCTGCCGCTATTTCTGCAAGCTTCTCGATGTGATGAAAGAGAAGGGTGCGGATATTATGGTGCCGGACTATGGCGCAACACCGCCGGAGGCGGAACCACTGATCAACCTCAAGTCGGGCTATGTCGAACGCTCCATCGATATCTTCCCGAACCAAGGAACAGAGCGGCCTTGGCGTAACCACCAAAGCTATTTCCGCGACTATATGGATATGAAATTCAGCAAGCTCGATGACGGTGTCATGCAATTCCGCCAACGGACGAAAGCGGCGCCTATGCTTGAGGCTGCAGAGTGAGCGCCAAAGGCACGGCGGTCATCACCGGTGCAGGCAGCGGGATCGGACGAGCCCTTAGCCATCTTTGTGCCCAGCGCGGCTATGACCTCGCGCTCTTTGATATTCGCGGCGATGAGCTCGAAGAGACGGCCCGCGAGGCAGCCAAGAGCTCGGTCAAAGTCACGACCCGCGTCGTCGACGTGGCCGATGAGCGGGCGGTGGAGCAGGGCGCCGCTGAAGTCATTGCCGAGCACGGACCGATCACGCTTCTTCTCAACAACGCAGGGGTCGCGCTGGGCGGTCAGTTTGATCAGGCGAGTTCGGAGGATTTCCGCTGGCTCGTCGAGATCAATCTCTTCGGTGTCGTCAGCATGACCCGCGCGTTCATGCC
>JBCDLG010000147.1:0-6287 GCA_038745625.1 Pseudomonadota bacterium
AGGCCGGTATTGGCATCAATCATCCAGGTACGGAGGAGATTGCGGCTCGTCTCCGTCAACGCGTCACCGAAGAGGAAGCGCTCCATCGTCGCGAGCATGGCGTGTGGTGTTGAGGTATCGCGCGGATCGCCTGCGGCCGCCTCATTGAGCTCCAGCTCATAGCGGTCGAGCCGGGTCACCTCGTCACCAAACGCGCGCAATTGCTCCGTGAACCCATCAGGCCCACCAAGGTGGCGGATCAGGATGTTTGCGGCGGCGTTGTCGCTTGTCATGACGATGGCTGCGCAGAGCTCACCCAGGCTCATCACGCCCTGATCAACAGCCGGGCCGAGGACCGGAGAATGTGAGAGCAGGTCCTCGCGACCGTAGGTGAACGCGGTCTCGAGGTTCTCCCTACCAGCATCGACGTTGGCAAGGATCAACGCGCCCAACAGCCATTTGAACGACGAGCAAAAGGCGAAACGCTCATCGCCGCGATTGCTGATCATCTCACCGGTCGCGAGATTTTTGGCCGCGACGCCGATCCGCCCACCAGTGGCTGCTTCTATAGCGGCGAGTTCGGCCTGGCCATCTTTTGAAACCCCTTCACCGCAAGAAGGCAGCATGATGAATGCAGCTCCACTTCCAAGAACAAACCGGCGAGAGAGCGGGGTAGAGGGTAGCGGCATCATCATCCTTTCATGTGCGGCTCGTCGATACAGAGATGGCGACGGTCGGTTGGTGAGTTGGGGCGGTGTGCTCTGTTATGACCACAGTATGTTGCGGCCGCACCGTGCGATCGACAATCCAATATCGCCGATATCATTTGGGGCGCGACGCGCAATGTTGATGTCTGCCGGGGCGACGCTTCTTCGAAGTCCTACGAAAGGTAAGACCTGGCTCAGTCGTCGTGTGGTTCAGGCCAACCAAGCACGTGGGCGGCGGCATTGCGGATTTCTTCCCGCAGTTGCCCCCCCTTGGTACCATTGGTGGCGACGACAAGACCGTCGCCTCGGTGGGGATAGTAATCGAACCGCGCCTTATACGCCTCATTGGAGCCAGTGTGAGAGATACGGAGATTGTCACCCGCGCCATTAACAACGGGGCCAAGGCCATATTTGCTAGAAGGCGCTCGCGTCAGTGCGGTCCGGGCAAGCGCATTTGAGACAAACGATCCGTCCCGACCGAGATAGCTCTGAACGAGCGCTATCAGCATATGAGCGTAGTCAGATGGCGTCGTCCATAGACCCGACGCCGCCGTTTCTGGGAAGCTGTGCCAACCACGCGGCGCCGCCGACAGGCCTCCATCTCGTCCGTGTGCTGATGCGATGTTTCCAAAGCTTGAAGGTAAAGGGCTTTTGTAAGTTGAACGGGCCATACCCAATGGATCAAGGACATAGCGGCGTGCGGCTGCTGCAAAAGGCTGGCTCGTTACGTCCTCGACAATCAATTGTGTCACTGTCGTGCCGCCGCCGGAATAGGAAGCGATAGAACCAGGTTCATGGATGATCCGGACAGGTCTGTTCTTGGCTGGACCGCTCCCGTTAAGGATTTCGACTGTGGTCGGTGTTTCTTCCTCGGGTCCAAAATCGGCAAATCCACTCACGTTTAGACCCGCCGTATGAGACATCAATCGGCGCAGCGTGACGCGCTCGTTCTGCGCTTCGGGGCCATACGGAACCTTCCAGCTCTTGAGATAGGTGTTGACGTCTTCATCAAGATCAAGAAGCCCCGCGTCGATCATGCGCAGTGCAATCATCGCTGTACCGATTTTACTCAGAGAACCCACGGAAAAGACCGTTTCCGTGTTAACAGCCTCACCTGATCCGACACGGCGTTCCCCATAGCCCTTTGCCCAGACAACGCTATGATTTTCAATCAACGCGATCGAAACGCCTGGCACATGATGGTGATCCATGCGCCGTTCTAGCGTCGCTTGTGCCGGTGACGGATTCCACAGGCGTGAGGGCGGTGTCAGACTGGTCTCAATCAAACGAACCTTGTCTTCGAGCGTGGCCGCTGGGGGCGCGGCACTCTGTTGATTGCATGACGGCAGGACCAAGAAAGCAGCACCACTGCCCAGAACAACCCGGCGAGACAAACGAGGGGGCAGCAACGACATAAGGGCTCCTAAGGGGTAAAAACGTGCTTCAGCTGCCGCAAGTCGCGGGGCGAGGCAACGAGTGGACAGGCGCCCGCTGGCTCTCTAGCCTTTATACCGTTTTTCGGGGTACGACTGGTGAAAATCGCCATCATTGGAGGGGGTTCGGTCGGCCGCGCGTTGGGGCGCGTGTGGCGTAAAGCTGGCCACGAGATCGCCTACGGCCTGCGCAATCCGCAAAAAGACAAGCACCACGATCTGCCTGGCGAGCGGATGGACGTCGCCGCAGCGGCTGAGGTTTCGGATGTCACCGTCTTGGCGGTCCCTTTTGCCCGGGTCGACAGCGTCGCCGAGGTCCTCGGGGACGGGTTTTCGCGAATTTTGGTCGATTGCACCAATCCAGCCAATGACGACTTCTCCGCGCTCGACACGCGCGGCTGCGCCTCGGGGGCGGCTTACATCAAGAGCAAGCTGCCCAAGGCCCGGATCGTCAAATCTTTCAACCAGACCGGCGCGGACACGATGGCCAACGCCCTCTATCCGCAAGGCCAGCCGCTCAATTTCGTCTGTTCCAATGACGAGGCGGCGGCGAGCTGTGTTCGTCAGCTCTCCGATGAATTGGGCTTCGATACCGTGATGGTACGGGGCATTGAATATGCCAAGCAGCTCGAAGAGATGGCGTGGCTCTGGATCAGCCTGGCGATGAAACAGGGGCATGGGCGCGATTTTGCGTTTTCGATGGTGAGGCGATGATGGGACGTGTACGGCTTGATATGGTGGTCGTCATGCACGACGCTTTGGGCTTCGCGGTTAGGCGGTTCGACGACGTGTTGCGCGTGGCGTGGTTTCCGCTGCTGCTGGTCGCTCTGTCGCCTCTGGTGTGGCAGCAGCTGGTAACCAGCGGTGCACCGCGGTCCTTCGTTGTCGCGCTCAGCGTCGTCGCGCCCGTTCTTTTGACGGCGTGTTATATGGTGCCGCTGACCCGGATGGCGACGTTGGGCGAGCAGGCTTCGCGGAGCAGCGTCCATTTTCAGTTCGGTGTACCTCAGATCCGCTTTGCCCTGGTCGGCCTTTTGAGTCTTTTCGCGGCGCTCCTTGTTGCGCTGGGCCCGACAAGCGTCGGCGTGGCTCTCGCCGAAGCGTGGATCCAAGACGTCGAGGTCCAGGAGGTCTTTGTTTTTGATGAGGGTAGTCTGCACAGCGGCCAGGTGAATGTTCTGTTTGCTGATGTGTCGCCCATGCGGAACCTGCAGCTGTTCCTCAATTGGGTCCTGACGCCTCTGGTGCTGATCTATGCTGGCATCCGGCTTTTCCTTTGGCCGTTTGCGATTGCGGCTGGTGCGCCGTCGCCGCTTGGTTTGTCCTTCCGCGCTAGCGCAGGTGGCAACGGTCTGCGGCTCCTTTTGATCTTCTTGGCCCTGGCGCTGGTCCAAGCTGCTGTGAGCTTGGGTTCGGGCATGGCCGTCGGGCTTGGTCAATGGGCCAGTACGCTGGTCGCAAGTTTTGTCGACACTGTGCAGGCCTTTGGCGTTGACGGTGTTGGATGGGCGAGCCGTCTTGGCGGTTTTGTTGGGATCAGCGTCAGCTATATTGTCGGTATACTGGTCAGTGCCCTAACCGCTGGCATGGTCGCTGGAGCAGCAGGATCGGTCATCCGGTCCTCAAGCTAGGGCCTCGGCTTCCACTAATTGATCAAGCGAATGGCTTCACGGCTGGCGCGGGCCTGCACATCATGATCACCGCTCAATGCTGCATCTTCCAGCATGCGGACGAAATCCTGCCGTTCATCAAGCGTTAGGCGCTCGCGCAAGCTCTCGATCAAAAGGCTCACGGCCTGATCGTCGCCGATACTCTGCTGCGGTGCCCAGTCGGCATATTGAATGGCCTCCTCGGCGGCCTCCACCGAGCTGACGTCAGTAAGCGCAGCACGGACGCGGCCTTGGACCATCGGCCAGGTTTCAGCGCCGACCACGTAGCGGATCAGCGTCGCGGCCGCGGTCACCGGATGCTCAATCGACGCAAGAGGAAAGGCGGGCGTTGTCTCGATGGGCCCGGCCCTTGGACCATCACCGAAACGATCGCTGGCGTCGATCACCGTCCCGCGTTCGTCATCACGCGACCTTTGGTTAGACAACGCCCAACGCCAGGCGAAGAGAGCGACAGCAGCGATCAAAAGAAAACCGAAGAGAGACACGATGCTTTTCCTAGGCCTCCTGCGCCCCAGCGCAACGGCTTCAATCGGTGAGGGGTGTTTCGATGGCGCGCTGGGCGTTGTCCAGCATGGACCCCAGGAGGTCCGGGCAGTCGCAGGTGACATGTCCCACGATCACCGCTTCCCTGTCGGGAAACGAGTAAGCAAAACTGAGATAACCAGGTACATCACCACTGTGGCCGATCTTCGGGCTGTCACCACGTGCCCTGTGGATCTCGAAGCCAAGGGCGCGCTGGTATCGATCCGTGTAGCCAAACGGCTGGTCCAACATCAGTTGGCCGAGCTCGCTCAGCTCCCCGTCCGGCCAGGTGAGCGCGATCAAGACCGCAGCCACATCCGATGCTGATGCAACGACACCGGCGTCTGGTGCTGAGTGCTCCCAGAACACAAAGGTATCGGCCCACGGACGGAGTTCTGTTCCATAGCCGTGAAGATCGGCGCCAGGCGGGCTGTGCTGCCCATAGTAGGTTGCCGACAAATCCAGCGGCGTGCTCAGCGTCTCGTCGATGAGGTCAGCCATGGCCCGCCCGCTCGTTCGCTCCGCGACCTCGCCCGCAAGGATATAAGCCATGTTCGAGTATTTGATGCCCTCACCGGAGGCAAAGGGTGCGCGGTGACGCCTCGCGGCGGCTAGCGTCCGCTTGAGTGTCAGGGGCTTGGTCCAGTCGCCGAAGAGATAGTGCGGGATGTCATGGTAGTCGGGGATTCCTGCCGTGTGATTGAGCAGCTGACGGACGGTTGCGCTATCAGCATTGGCAAGGCCGGCCGTAACATCGCTGGGTAGGTAGGCGGTGATGTTGTCATCGAGATCAATCAGTCCACGTTGTGAGAGCGCAGCGATGATGGCTGCGGTGTAGATCTTACTCACGCTCGCGATACGAAGCGGTGTATCAGGATCGATCGGTTCGTTGCTGGACTTGTCCGTGGTGCCGGCGGTGGCCGTGACGCGCTCATCACCAATTTGAAGCAGCAGCACCGCCCCCGGCGCGCCGCCCGCGACGGCTGTATCGGCAATCGTGAAGGCGCGCTGCTCCAGCGTGAGCCCAGCCAGGTGTTCGGTCCCCAAACGGACGGGATCGGTGGTGTCGCGGTAAAGCTGCAACAGCCCAAGACCCCCGGCGAGCGTGAGCACCATGAGGCCAGCCAGCACACGCCTGAGCATTCTCGCACTCCCGCTGATAAGCGCCTCCGCGGACATTAGAGGCAATCGGCACGCATGGGCATGCAGATTGGGTGTCCCGACGACGCAGATTGTCCTTCTCGTGGCGGGAGCTGGATGTCACGCCTCGTTGTAGCGTTAGCAGGGACATCTCACCATGATCAAAAGACAGATCGCGGCCGTATGCGCGGCGATATTCGCGTCATCGCTCTGCATTGAGGTCAGCGCACAGACCCAACGCGACAAGTTTGAGGTCGCCTTTGAAGCCCAAGAAACCCGCCGTCGGGCGATTGTCGCCCAGGGTCTCGAACTCACCGAGGAAGAGGCTGAGAAGTTCTGGCCGCTCTACGACGCTTATCGCAATGATGTGAAAGGCGTGGAGCTCCGCTTGGTGCAGAACCTTTCAAGCTTCGCCAACAATTTTGAGACGCTGGACGACGAAATCGCCGAAGAGCTGATGGGCTCAGCCGTCGATATCGAGGCCGACATGGCGCGGCTTAACCGTGATCATTTCAAACGTGTACGGCGTGTTCTCGAGCCCGTGCACGCGCTTCGTTACTTCCAGCTAGACCAGTATATCGACACAGCCCAGCGCATGTCCGTCCAGCGTCAGATCCCCCTCGCTGGGACCGATCTGGAAGCACTCTATATGCGTCAGCAAGCGGCTCAGCAGCGGTAGGAGCTCTCCCGCGGTCCACAACTAAGCCGCCTTCTTCTTCCGTGTCCTCGTTCTTGCCCGGCGTTTGGGGGCTGCGGCGGCCGCTCGCTCCTCATGCCGGTCGAGCACCTCTTTAAGGAACTGGCCGGTGTAGCTGCCGGTGACCTCGGCGACGTCC
>JBCDLG010000148.1:0-6130 GCA_038745625.1 Pseudomonadota bacterium
TCATCGGCGCCTCGCAGTTCATTCTGGTCAATGTCGATTTCGTCATGCGCGGAGAACGCGGGCTGATGACCGCCGCGGCGAGCACAGCACTCCTGGCACTGACCTGGTTTTCAGCGGCCATTGTCTACAAAACCGTCGAGCGTTGGAGGGCCTAATCTGATGACAGAAGAAGCGCTCACCTTTGCTGATGCTGGCCTCGTGCGCGACCTTTGTGGCCCGACCGATGCTCATCTCGCGCTGATCGAGAATACGCTCGGTGTCCGGATCGACGCAAAGTCAAATGAGATCATCATGCGCGGCGGTGATCATGCCCGCACCCAAGCCAAAGCCGTGCTCAACGCCCTATACGCCCGGCTCCAGGGCGGCGAGAGCCTGAGCATCGCCGATGTCGAGGGCGCCTTGCGCATCGAACGCTCCGCAAAGCCGGCTCGGCCAAAGACGGAAGGTCGCCCCAATTTGATCCTCCCCCGGCGGACCATCGCACCGCGCTCGGCCGCGCAGGGCGAGTTCATGAACCAGCTCGCTACGGACGAACTTGTCTTTGGCGTCGGGCCCGCGGGCACCGGCAAAACTTATCTCGCCGTCGCCAATGCCGCATCGATGCTGGTTTCAGGCCAGGTGGAGAAGGTCATCCTCTCCCGCCCGGCGCTCGAGGCGGGGGAACGGATCGGTTTCCTGCCGGGCGATGAGAAAGAGAAGATGGATCCCTATCTTCGCCCCCTCTACGACGCACTTTATGATGTTCTTTATACCGATTTTGTTGACCGCAAGATCGCAGCCAAGGAAATCGAGATCGCGCCCCTCGCCTTCATGCGTGGCCGGACACTGACGCGCGCCGCGGTGATCCTCGACGAAGCGCAAAACGCGACCATCGCACAAATGAAGATGTTTCTAACCCGCCTGGGCGAAGGCTCGCGCATGGCGGTGACGGGTGATCCTTCGCAAACGGATCTTCCCGACAAGGCACAATCGGGCTTGGCTGATGCGCTCTCGCTGCTGAAACCCATCGACGGTGTCTCGGTGACGCGCTTCACTGGTGATGATGTTGTGCGCCATCGCCTGGTGGGAGAGATCGTCCGCGCCTATGACGCCCGTGACGCCAAGCACACATAAACCAAAGGGAAAAACACCCGAGCCGGAGGAAACCGCATGACCGATCAAATCAAACTCGATGTGCCCTGGGACCGGAAGCCAGAGCCCGATGAGGTGCTGGGCGATATCGATCTGTCCGGCAAACGCGCGGTTGTCACCGGCGGCTATTCCGGCATCGGCCTTGAGACCGTGCGGGCCCTCTCTGGTCGCGGCATGGAGGTGATTGTGCCGGTACGGAGCCGCGAAAAGGCCGAAGCCGCGCTGGGCGGCATCGACCGGGTCACTGTCGCTGATCTCGACCTCGGCGACCTTGCCAGCGTCAAGAGTTTTGCCGGCACAGTGACGTCCGACGGCAAACCGCTCGACCTTTTGATCAACAATGCCGGGATCATGGCTTGCCCAGAGGCGCGACTGGGCCATGGCTGGGAAAGCCAATTCGCCACCAACCACATCGGGCATTTTGTTCTGACAGCTGATCTTCTGCCATCGATCCTTAAAGCTGACAGGCCGCGCGTGGTTGCACTGTCCTCATCAGCCAACAGAATTTCAGGCATCCGCTGGGACGACCCTCAATTCACCAAGGATCCTTACGAAAAATGGCTTGCCTACGGACAATCCAAGACGGCCAACGCCCTTTTTGCGCGCCATCTCAATAAGCGTGAAGATGGGCTCCTTGCCTTCTCCGTCCATCCCGGCGGCATCATGACGGATCTCCAGCGCCATCTTTCTGTCGAGGAGCAGGTGAAGGCCGGCTGGATGGATGAGAATGGCGAGCTGAGTGAGCGCGCCAAGCCGCTTTTTAAGACCACCACGCAAGGCGCCTCCACCACACTATGGGCCGCGACCTCGCCGATGCTGGAGAGCCACGGCGGCGTCTTCTGCGAGGATTGCAACATCAGCGAGGAAAACGACGATCCCGACAGCCGCTTTTTCGGTGTGCGCTCCTGGGCTTGCTCTGACGAGGAGGCCGAAAAGCTCTGGGCCTACACCGAAGAACTGCTCGCCTAGAACGCCATGCCCGCTGAGATCATCGTTAACGAGCCTGGCTGGCAAACGCATGATCCAGCGGCCCTACTTGCCGCAAGCATCGATGCTGTAACGGCCGAGACGGCTGACCCGGGACTCGCCCGGATCGTCTCAGCGCTTTTCACCTCCGACGCAGCGGTGCGATCCTTGAACGCAGAATGGCGGGAAAAAGATAAGCCAACCAATGTCTTATCCTTCCCCGCCGATCCTATTCCCGGGCTGCCCGATGAGGCCCAGCCCCTCGGCGACCTCGCCTTTGCATACGAGACCTGCGCCCGCGAGGCGGAGGAGAAGGGCATCTCGCTCGATCATCATGCGACCCATCTGATCGTTCATGGTGTTTTGCACCTTCTGGGCTATGATCACATCCGTGAGGATGATGCCGAGGCGATGGAGGCCTTGGAGATCAGGATCCTGGCGCGCCTGGGCATTGCCAACCCCTACTGAGGCATGGGCCCGGCTGATGAGTGGAGACGACCATGCCCGACGGCTCTGAGCCGTCCAGTTTCGCCGCTGTGGCGACGCATTCCCCCCGAGGAACGGACACATCCGACGCCGCTGCGCCTGAGCGCAAGCGATCAGGTTTCAGCGCCTTGTTTGGCCGGCGCGGCAAAGGCGCGAACGAAACGACGATCAAAGACGGCCATGGGGGCGAGCGCCACCTATCCGCCACCGAAAAAGCGATGATCGGCCGTGTGGTTGCGCTTGAAAATGTCCGTGTCGGCGATGTCGCGATCCCCCGCGCCGACATCATCGGGGTGGAGGTGAGCGAGTCTCTGTCCACGGTCCTCAGCACCTTTGCCGAGGCCGGCCACTCGCGGCTTCCAGTCTACCGTCAAGATCCCGACGACCCGCTGGGCTTCGTTCATATCAAGGACGTCGTCACCCTGCTCGCCCAAGAAGGCGGCTGCGCGGACGATACGGAGATTTTGCCGGGCATTGTGCGCAAGCTGCTCTACGCGCCCCCATCAATGCCAGTGGCGCAGCTCCTCCTCCGTATGCAGGCCGAACGCATCCATATGGCCCTGGTGATCGACGAGTTCGGCGGCACGGACGGGCTCGTCACAATCGAGGACCTGATCGAGGAAATTGTCGGGGATATCCGCGACGAGCATGATGAGGCCGAAGAAAGCACGCTGCGGCGCACGCCAGGCGGCCGGTGGGACGTTGATGCCAGGGTTGAGCTTGATGACCTCGCGATCCGTCTTGAGACCGATCTTCGCACAGATGAAGAGGAGATCGATACACTCGGCGGCCTCGTCTTCAGCTTGGCGGGCCGGGTTCCTTTGCGCGGCGAAGTCATTCCGCATCCAGCAGGCCACGAGTTTGAGATCGCAGAAGCCGACCCGCGCCGGGTCCGGCGGGTGTTGATCCGCCTTCACACCACCAGCGCCGACAAAACGGAGCAGGCACATTCATGACACGTCTGGCAGCGGCCCGTGAGGGCCTCCTGCGGATCCGCGGCCTTATGGGCTGGCGCCGCTACGCTGTGGCTCTGGGATTTGGGTGCCTAGCAGCGCTTGCCTTTGCGCCTTTGCGCCTCTGGCCACTGCTCATCATTGCTTTTTCCGGTCTTGCCCTGCTGACCGATTCCCTTACGGAGCATGACAAGGGCCGCAAGGCGGCGTTCTTCACCGGAAGCGCCTTCGGGTTCGGCTATTTCGGGATCAGCTGCCTATGGCTCGCCAACGCCTTTTTGGTCCAGGCGGACACATTCGCCTGGATGATCCCTGTCGTTCTTCCGGCTTTCTTTTTGTTTTTAGGTCTCTTTTTCGGTCTAGCCTGTTGGATCCATGTGGCGCTCTTAAAGCGGCTCCCGCGGCATGGGCTGATACGGATCATTCCGCTCCTCATGGGACTGACGGTTGCGGAATGGCTCCGCGGACATATCCTGACAGGGCTGCCGTGGAACCTCACGGCCCAGGCCATGGCGGGATCGGCGCTTCTGATGCAGCCGCTCGCCGTTCTTGGCCCCTACGGCTACGGATTTTTGCTCACCTTCCTGGCGCTTCTACCCGCAGCAGCACTGCTGACGCCCTATGCAGCCAAAAGAGCGGCGATCAGCCTGGCCGCAGGATCGCTGGTGATCGCCGCCTATGGTGCCCTGCGCCTGGCGACCCATCCCACCGTTCTGCGCGACGACGCCGCCGTGATCGTGATCCAGCCCAACATGGCCCAGCGGGACAAGCTGGACCCGCAAAAGCGCCGCCAGGGCTTGCGCGACAATATCGAAGCCACAGCCCAAGCTGCTGCCGCCTTCACGGCTGATGAATCCGTCTACGTTGTGTGGCCAGAAAACGCCTATCCGCTGCTCGACCGCATTCCCGACCTGCCCGACGTTCTCGCGCAAGATCTGCCGTCCGATGGCTACCTCATCACCGGATCCATTCGCGAGGTGGAGGACGGATATGCCAACGCGCTTCTTGCATTCGGACCAGCTGGCGCGGGAAGCCCTCTGCACACCGCTTATGACAAACACCGGCTTGTCCCCTTCGGTGAAACGCTCCCTTTCTATGAAATCTTTGACACGTTGGGCATCGCATCGCTGAGCCCCGTGGGCGGCGGCGGATTTATTCCTGGTAATGGTCCGCGCACCATCGCGCTGGGCAACGCGCCTTTTGCGCCGCTCATTTGCTACGAGGACGTCTTTCCCGAGACTCTTTTTCCGAAAGCTGAGCGTCCCGACTGGATGGTTGTGGTCACCAACGATGCTTGGTTTGGCGACGCTGCAGGCCCGCGCCAGCATCTCGACATTGCACGTATGAGGGCAATCGAAAATGGCCTGCCGGTCGTTCGATCAGCCAACACCGGAATTTCGGGAATTATCGATCCGAATGGCAGATTGCTCCAGGCGTTACCACTTTATCAACAAAATAGGTTCAATTTTTATCTGCCCGCAAAAATTGAAACGCCGTTTTATCCACAACTAGGGGATGTTACGTTACTACTGCTCCTTAGTGTTTCCGCCATGTTGGTGTTGACCAGGGGAGCGCAACACGGGATTGATCCGGGCACCCGACAGCAGTGAGGTCAGAAGGAACACGTGAACGCCAAGAGCCAAACCTCTGAAAACAAGCGAGCACCACATCCAATCGACGTCCATGTGGGAAGTCGCGTCCGACTCCGACGTATGATGCAAGGGATCAGTCAGGACCGTTTGGGCGAGGAATTGGGCCTCACTTTCCAGCAGGTTCAGAAGTACGAGAAGGGTGTAAATCGCATTGGCGCTTCCCGTCTCTACGAGATCGCTCGGATCCTGAGTGTACCCGTCCAATTCTTCTACGACGACTACGGAGATGGTCCAGAGACCCTCATCGGTTTCGCCGAGACGCAGCGCTCGATGGAACCTAAAGATGAGCGCGCGGACTTTCTTGCAACCTTGTCGACGCCGGAAGGGATGCAACTCTGCCGTGCATTTTCGAAGATCAAGGATTACCAAGTTCGGCGCCGTGTGCTCGATCTGGTCAAAACCCTCGGCGAGGAAGACAGCAGCGAGTAGCTACCCGTCCTACCCGCCGAACACGGAAGACAAGCTCGCAAAGAGCGCCTAGGGGCTCCACAAAAGTGTTGTGGAGACCGCTATGCTCGACTTCCGCCATGAAGGCCTGAACTTCAACGAGCTCTACGCCGAGGCCGACGAAACCGTTGTGCCGCGGTTGATCCACGCAGCCCGCGCCGCCGATCAGGTGGCAGAACCCACCACCCGGCTGGCCACGCAGCTCATCGACGGGATTCGGCGCAGGACGCGCGGCGGCGCCAATCTCGACGCTTTTTTGCGAGAATACGGCCTCTCCACCAAAGAAGGCCTGGCGCTGATGGTGATGGCCGAAGCGCTCCTCCGTGTACCCGACGCCAAAACGCAAGATCAGCTGATCGAAGACAAGATCTCCGCCGGCGATTGGGTTCACAACGAGAAAAAGTCCGACAGCCTGTTCGTCGCTGCCGCTGCCTGGGGGCTTGGTCTCACCAACCGCGTCATCCGTCCCGGTGAGACGCCGCAGAACACGCTGCA
>JBCDLG010000149.1:0-6043 GCA_038745625.1 Pseudomonadota bacterium
CGCGCGTCCTCGAACAAACCCGAGCTCGTCGTCGTGGTCGAAAGCCCCGCCTCAGAACAGGCGCGCAACGCCATGTTCGGTGAACTCAAAGCTGTTCTCGACGAAGAACCCGAGGTCGGAGCGTTTAACCAGACGCTTTGACGGGTGTCGATGTTGATGAAGCGGACCGTATCCTATCTCGCCCACTCGATCATTGTGATCTCGATCTTAATCGCGGCGGCGATTGTCGTTGTCCCGACATCCGCCGTGATCTGGTTGGTCTGGAAGGACGCTGCAGATCGGCAGAGGCTCGATGACGCTGTCGATATTTTCGCAGAACATAGGGATATAATCACCTCACTGCCCGATCGTCTGATCATGGAACCCGGCTCGCTAGACGGGTTTCACCGACAAAACATCGAACCCAACAGTCCCAATACCGATCTTTTCCACTCGCTTGTGCAAACACTTGGTGCCGTTAGCTTGTCCGCAGAAGCGGACGATCAGGGCACAGTCATTTTTATTCACCTTACGACACAAGCCAATGGTCTACTGACGAATAGCCATTGGGGAGGTTTCATTTTTCAACGATCTGGCGAGATTATCTTGGAGGCTGATGAACTTGATTCCCACGCTCAGAGAGTTTTCGATGAATGCGGCGCTGAAGCTCAGAAATGGTACTTCACGCCTAGACAAACGACCACAGTTTATTGCCGTTTAACGGATCGCTGGTTTGCGTTTGAGTTTCGCACGTAAGGCCACGCTATTTGTGCGCCGCAACATTGTGTGCACGGAAAATAATCTTGACTGGCCATCAAATGTATATACGTTGGGATGCATCGCATAGCCAAGCGGATTGACCCGTGCCGAACGACAAGCGCTCTAAAAAAACAAAAAAAGACAGCCAGCTTGTCATTCGCCTCCACCGTGAGGAGCGGGACCAATTCGTGGAGCTATGCGATGAACTGGATACCAGCGCTGCCAGGGAGATCCGCCGCTTCATCAAATCCTTTTTGAAGGAGCATGATGAGAGCGGAGGGTCTCCAAAATAGCGTTCCCCTCAAAGTGGAGACGACAATCCATGTCGAAAAAAGTCAAAGCTCTCAAAAAAGAGATCAAGGCGCGCCGCAAAACGATCGCCAAGCAAGAGAGCAAACTGAAAAAAGCCCGTAAGGCTCTCAAAAAAGCCGCTTAAGGCTTCAAAGCCCGCTCCGGTGAGCGGGCTTTTTCATGCCGGACAATCATAGTCCGTATAGGTGAGCGCTGCCGTACCGCGTTCCGACCCGCCGGTGAACGAAAGATCCCAACTGTTCACGCGGCTGGTCGCGAGCGGGCCATAGGCGTCAGCGGCGCCAAACACGACCTCTTCGCGGAACTCTCTGACACGAACAATCAGCGGAATACGGAAAGGTTTTTTCAGCGCCACGGTGTAGCCTGTGATCTGGGGCGCGCCGCTGACGATAGCGACCGTCGTCTCCGCGCGGGATCGCTTGCTGTTATCCCGCCCGTCATTCATCAACGTGCCTTCCGCCAAATTCTCGGTATAGAGAATGTAGCCAGCATCGTCTTGCACCTCAACACGATCAGCCGCAGCAGCAATCAACAGTGCACGACTATACCAGTCCTGCGGAGCGGGCCGCTCGCCTTGATCATCATTATCCTGATCATCGTCTTGGCTTTCAGACCCACCGATGACCGTCCAGTTCTCTGCGACGTGGTCAAAGCGAAAGACCAGCTCCTCGTCGGTTGGCCCATCGGAACCATCGGAGTCGACCGCGGCCGTGACGGTGACGCTGCAGGCAGCGCGCGGCTGATAGGTATCCGCTTCGGCCTTGAGGGCGGCAAGAACGCTCTCGCCGGTGTCGATCGGCGCGCTGACAGCTGCAGCAGCAGCCAAGAGAAGAAAATCCATAAACCCGGTCCCCAAATCATCCATCGTATTGATTTATGCATCGCAAGCTTTGCTAACGAGCAACAGCAAAACCTTCGTCATGTTTGGTGTGTTGGAAGGGTCCAGCAATGCCGTCAAAAATGCGGCCCACCAGACCCCGTCATCTCAGCCTTGCGAGGTCCGCAACGCAGGGCGCATTGCGGAGGGTGATCCTCGCCCTGAGCTAGATGACTTCGGGATTGTTACGCCTGCGGATGATCATAACAATCAGGATGATGAGGAGAAGCGGCCCCAGCAAAAACCCGGCGGTGAGGAAAATCCCGGCAAAGATGCCAAGCAATCCCAACACAATCGCCAAGGATGCAGCAGCAAGCGCCACGACCACACCGATCAGTCCACCAATAAGACCAATCACCAGCCCCAAAAGGCCGATCACCACGGCGCCGACCACTTCCCAGGGCGCCAGATCATCAACGCCCCGGCCATTGACCGTGATGTGACCATCAGCACCGAAATGGTAGACAGCGTAGGTGCCCGCCGCGATGGCCAAGATTAGCAAGAACAGAAAGAACTTCCCTACGCCCCCGCCGCCCTTCCTTTCGCGCTCAACCACGTCATTCATTTTCGAGCCTCCCTTCCTCGCTCATCTAACGATGCGGTAATGCATCATGAAAAACGATAAAAGAACGGCGGCTTCCGTTTACAAGGCCCCTTCGCCATATGAGGGGTATGAATCGTCAGCTCCTTGTCCTGCCAGCCATCGCTTTTGGCATGGTGGCCGTCTTCGCGTTCCGCGGTCTCTCGATTGATGGAACGTCCCTGCCCTCCGCCATGGTCGGCAAGCCTGCTCCTGCGGTGAAACTTGAAGCCTTGCCCCGCTACCGCGGGCCGTTTGACCCTTCTGCGCTCACCGGTGAGGTGACACTGGTGAATGTCTGGGGGTCCTGGTGCACCTATTGCACCTATGAGCACCCGTTCCTGATGGAGCTGAAGGAGCGCGGGGTGCTGATTTACGGCCTCGATTGGAATGACACGCCCGAGGCGGGCGCAGCCTGGCTCGATCGCTATGGCAGCCCGTTTGAGGCCGTAGGGCTCGACCAAACGGGCCGAGCCGTCGCAGAGTTCGGGGTCACGGGCGCGCCGGAGACCTTTGTGATCGATAAAAACGGTATCATCCGCCACCGCCATGTGGGCGTGCTGACAGAGCGGGAGTGGCGGCGCGAGATCGGTCCTTTGGTGCGACAGCTTGAGGCTGAGGGCTCTGACAAAGACATTGGCGCCTGAGGCCCGGGCCGCCTAACGTCGCGCGCAAAAGAACAACAGGTGGAGGTTCGAATGGACGTCGATTATCTCATTATTGGCGCAGGCACGACGGGCATATGTTTTGCCGACCAGCTCTTCACCGATACCGATGCGACCATCGCGATTGTCGATCGTCGCGGCCATGCGGGCGGTCACTGGGTTGATACCTATCCATTTGTCGAGCTTCATCAGCCTGCGTCTTACTATGGCGTACCGTCAGCGCCGCTCGGAACCGACCGGGTCGATACCGAGGGTCCCAATGCCGGGCTTCACTGCCTGGCAAGCGGGACGGAGGTCACCAACCATTTCCAAATCTGCCTACGTGAGCGGCTGCTCCCGTCGGGCCGAGTGCATTACTTTCCCCTCCACGAGGTGACCGAAGAGCGGACGGTGAAATCGCTCCTTGGTGGCGGGATCCAACCAATCAATGTCCGGAAGAAAGTGGTGAACGCCGCTTATCACCAAAACGCGGTGCCCAAGACCCATCCGCCCAAGTATGAGATCGCGCCAGAGGCCGCCTATTGTCCGCCTAATGATCTTCCTCGGCTTGCGCCCTTCTATCAGCACTTCCTGATCGTTGGCGGCGGCAAGACGGCGATCGACACATGCCTGTTCTTGCTCAAGTCCGGTGCGGACCCTGATCTTATCACCTGGATCGTCCCGCGCGACAGCTGGCTGATCAACCGGCGGACGGCCCAATCGGCCCAACCTTTTTTCGGTGACACGATAGGCGGCTTCGCCTCAATGCTTGAGGCGATGGCTGAAGCCACCTCGGCCGATGATTTTGCGCTCCGCCAGGAAGAAGCGTGCAACTGGCTGCGTGTCGACAAATCCGTCATGCCGCGGATGTTCCATGCTGCTACGGTGACCGAGCTCGAAATCGAGATGCTCCAGAAGCTCCACAACATTGTCCGTATGGGGCGCGTGAAGACTCTCGAGCCTCATCAGGTGATACTGGATGGCGGCTCGATCCAGCTTCCCGTCGGTACCTTAGCGGTCGATTGCACAGCCTCCGCGATTTCCATCAAGGAGCAGGTGCCGATGTTCCAGGGCGACGAAATCGTCTGTCAACTGGTGCGGTTCCCGTCTGTGAGCTTCAGCGCGACCCTGATCGCACATCTTGAGGCCAATCTTGAGACGGACGAAGAGAAGAATGCCCTCGCCAAACCGGTGCCGCTGCCCGATACGCCGCACGACTTCTTCAAGACGACACTCGCAGGCTTCATGAACGCAGCCGCCTGGCGGGACTCGCCGCTCGTTTCGAAGTTCCTGCGGCAGTCGAGGCTCGACCCCTTCTCAAGCGTCATTGCCGAGGGCGACAACACGCTGCCTGAGCGTAAAGCGATCCTAGAGCGCATGCAGGCGGCGATGATGCCGGCCGCGTTCAACATGCAAAAGCTGATTGCTGAGAAGGAAGCCGCCTAGGCTTTCCGTTTGCGCTGAAACCTGCTCCACTTCTTGTTGGGTTTTGGGGGCAGTAATGCAGCGAGTTCTTGCTTTGGTGGGGCTGATCGCGATCGGCTTTGTCGCTGTGATCGGCGCGATGATCGGTATCGGCATCTATGTTGGCCTTCCCCAGATCGAGGAGGCTGAGACCTACTCGACGCGGTTTTTGGAAGAGTACGGCGAGGATTGGGACATTGCCGTTCTCCAAGCCCACGCTACCGAAGAGCTGCTCGAAGCGGCCCCAAACCTCGACGAGGTCACGATCTTTTTCCAGACCCAATTTGGGCCTCTTCAGTCTATCGAGGAGCTGTCGTGCCCCAACTTTAACTTCGAGACGAGGACACAGGAGGGCCAGGTGATGCTAGCCCGCTGCGGCGGGGAAGCCACGTTCGCCCAGCGCCGTGCCGCACTTGATATCATCGTCCGGAAACAAGCGGGCGAATGGGGCGTGATGCGGTTCTACCTCAACGCCATTCCGGAGAGGCGTGAGAGCCCTGAAGAGCGTGCCGTCTAACCAATTGTTGAGACAAGCCAGCCGGCTTTCGCGGTCATCGCCCGCAACTTTTCGCGCATCATGGCGAACAACCTCCATAAGAGATCGATGGAGCCTCAACATGCAAGACGTGATGCGCGACGAGTTGGAAGTGTTCTGCCTGCAGATGACAGACGAAACCACGCTGGTGGGCCAAGCCTTTGCCACGGACCATGAAATGAAAGAAAAGTGCCAGAGCTTTCTGTGCAAGGAAGGCTACAGCCGCACCGCATGCGACGGCTTTACGGCTCCCGCGGGGCAACGGGCCAATTGATGAGTTTGGCGCCCTGCTCCTGAGCAAAAGCGCCTGAACCGCGCGCCAGCGCGCCGGCCCGGGTCACCCAAGCTGGATCTCCCTCAGAGTCCAACGATCCGGGCCGATAGGGCTTCTTGCGGCCAAGGCCAGCGGACTTTGGTCCTAGGACTTGAGCTTCGCCCGCAGCGCCACCGGCCGCAGCTGATCACGGCCCTCTTCGAGACCGAGACGTTCGCAACCATCAGGATCGCGCGTGTCGTAAAGCCCGGTGATCCGCCAGCCGCCCTCACGCTGGATCAGCGTGAAGGCATCGACGCCGCAATGGACGCGCTCGCCATTGGCTTCCACCACATAAGGCACCCAGGCGTGTGCGAGCCCCACAGGCGAGATCCGAACCTGCGGGCTCCAATAAAGCTCAACGATCACCCCTTCGAGATCTTCAAGCCCCTCCAGCCACGCATCTCGGGTGGACGCGCGGGTTTGCGGCAGATCGTCTTCGCCAGGGCGAAGCGACGTGAGGATCGTCTCTTCCTCCACCATCGTCCGCATGGCGTCCGTATCGGCACGCTCCAGCGCCACAAAGAAGCGATCGAGCATATCAAGCACCGCCTCCTCCTCGGCAGAGGACGCAGTGAGA
>JBCDLG010000150.1:0-5925 GCA_038745625.1 Pseudomonadota bacterium
CAATTTGAGAGCGGTACCGAGACCGTCGTCGAACTCGATGTGAAAGAACAACGGCGCGGCGGCGGTGGCCATAGCCACTGACGCCGGGGTAGCCTAACCCAGCACGCGGCCCGCGATCGGCCGGAGCTTTTGGACGACCGCCGGGTCGCGCGCTTCTGGCGCGGTGATGATGGCGAAGTCGAGGACGCTTTCAATGCCGTCGGGCGACGGTGTGCGCTGAGTGCCCACCATGCGGGCGAGCTCCGCAACGGTCTTCTGTCCCCGCTCGCGGTTTTGGTTGAGGATCTCCAGCACCGCCGCCACCTCAACAGCCCCGTGATCCGGGTGCCAACAATCATAGTCTGTGACCATGCCGAGGATCGCGTAAGGCAACTCCGCCTCTCGGGCGAGCTTGGCTTCCGGCATCGCGGTCATGCCGATCACGTCCATACCCCAGGAGCGGTAGAGCTCGCTCTCCGCTTTGGTCGAAAACTGCGGGCCTTCCATCACGAGATAGGTCCCGCCTTCATGGACGGTCGCACCAGCGGCGCGAGCCGCTGCCGCGGCCTCTTTCGTCAGCCGACTGCAGACCGGATGCGCCATCGACACATGGGCGACGCAGCCGGGGCCGAAAAAGCTTGAGGCTCTCCCTTTCGTTCGATCGACAAACTGGTCGACCGCCACGAAATGCCCTGGCGCCATCTCCTCACGGAAAGATCCGCAAGCCGATAGGGAGATCACATCAGTGGCGCCCAGCATCTTCAAGGCAGCAATATTCGCACGCGGATTAAGGTCGCTCGGCGGAATGACGTGCCCTGCCCCGTGCCGGGACAAGAAGAGAAGCCTGACGCCGTCAAGCTCCCCGACAGTGACCGGACCAGATGGCGCGCCCCATGGTGTCTCGACCGCCTCCACCGACGTGACGTTGAGCCCCGGCATCTCGTAGACGCCGGATCCTCCGATCACGGCGATCGTGGTCGGGCGAGCCGCCTCAGTGGGCAACGTTCGACCAGACCTGACGGTAGGACGCGTAGACAACACCTGCGAAGATGAAGAGATAGGCCATGACGAAGCCGCCGGTCTGCTTGCGCTGGTCGAGCTTCGGCTCAGCCGCCCACATCAGGAACGCTGTGACATCCTGAGCGTACTGATCAATCGTCTCAGGCGAGCCGTCTTCATAGGTCACTTGGCCGTCACCAACGAGCGGCGCCGCCATCTTAAAGGCGCCGCCATAGATCACGCCGTGCCCGGCATAGAGTTCCGGGTCGGTGACCTCTTCAACGCGGTCTTCAAGAACGTGGCCTTCGTCATCGAGGAACTCGGGACGAAGAAGGCTGGCCGTATCCCCTGGGTAGTAAGGGTTGTAGTACTGGCCGGGCGCGATCTCCAGCGCGGCTGGGTTCTCGTCCGGGTACCCCGTCAGGAGACTATAGATGTAGTCAGGACCATGGTGACGAGCCTTCGCAAGAAGGCTCATATCCGGAGGATAAGCGCCGCCATTGGCTGCAGCAGCCTGTGCATCATTGGCATAAGGCGACGGGAAATAGTCAGACGGCAAGCCTGGGCGCTCAAACATATCACCAGCCTCATCGGGTCCATCCATCACGGTAAAATCAGCCGCAAGCGACTTGATGATCGGGTTGGCCGCCGGATCCGAACAATCAACCGATTCAGGCAGCCCAAGCTCTGCTGGGCATTCGTCGAGATGGAACGGTGCACCCGGATCACCAAGGTGACGGAAGGCGACGAGCTTCATTGAGTGACAGGTCGAGCACACCTCGCGGTAAACCTGATAGCCGCGCTGGAGCTGCTGCTGGTCATAGGTGCCAAACGGCCCGGTCCAATGCCAATGGCCATGTTTGTAGGCTTTGACAGCGTCCCCGGCCGCGAAGCTGGCACCAGAGAAGCCAGCCGCAACGACAAGAGCGGCTGCGAGAAAACGTTTCAGCATTCTGATCACTCCGCAGGGACTGGCTGCGCGCCGCCTGCAGCAGCAGGCGAAGAGCTTTGGTCTTTTTTGGCTTTGTCCTGAAGCACCGCTTCGGAAATCGACTTCGGAAGCGGAAGCGGCGTCTCTGTCACCGATAGCACGGGCAAGATCACAACGAAGTAGGCGAAATAGTAGAGCGTCGCGAGCTGCGCCATCAGGATATAGGGTTGCTCGGCAGGCTGCGCACCGAGCCAGCCGAGGAAGAACGTATCGAGCACGAAGAGGAAGAAGAACTGCTTCGCAATCGGACGGTAGCGCATCGACTTAACCTTCGAACGATCAAGCCACGGCAGCACAAACAGCACCGCGATCGCGCCAAACATCGCCAACACACCGCCGAGCTTCGCCGGGATGATCCAGAAAATGTCGAAGGTGATGGCCCGCAGGATCGCGTAGAACGGCAGGAAGTACCACTCCGGCACGATATGGGCCGGTGTCACCAGCGGATCGGCCTGGATATAGTTGTCCGGGTGGCCGAGGCTGTTCGGCATATAGAAGACGAACGCCGCAAAGAGGATCAGGAAGATCACCGCCGCGAAACCGTCTTTCACCGTATAGTACGGGTGAAACGGAACCGTGTCTTTTTTGACGTCTTTGACCTCGACGCCCGACGGGTTGTTGTTCCCCGGCACGTGCAGCGCCCAGATATGCAAGATCACAGCACCCGCGATGAGGAACGGCAAAAGATAGTGCAGCGCGTAGAAACGATTGAGGGTCGGGTTGTCCACCGAGAAACCGCCCCACAGTAGCGTCTTGATCGGGTCGCCTACCAGCGGGATCGCTGAGAAGAGGTTAGTGATCACGGTCGCGCCCCAGAAGCTCATCTGCCCCCAAGGAAGCACATAGCCCATAAACGCCGTCGCCATCATCAGAAGGAAGATCACCACACCGATGATCCAGAGAAGCTCGCGCGGCTCTTTATACGAACCATAATAGAGCCCCCGCGCGATGTGCGCGTAGACGGCGAGGAAGAACATCGAGGCACCGTTGGCGTGGGTGTAGCGGATCAGCCAACCATAGTTCACATCGCGCATGATGTGCTCAACGGACTCAAAGGCATAGTCGACATGCGAGGCGTAGTGCATCGCCAGCACCACGCCAGAGACGATCTGCACGACCAAGACCAAACTGAGGATCACACCGAACGTGTACCAATAGTTGAGGTTCTTGGGCGTTGGGAAATCAACAAAGCTGTCATAGCCGAGACGGATGATCGGCATACGCCGGTCGATCCATTTCTCGATGCCCGTGGATGGGTTGTAGGTGCTTTCGTGGGACATGATCGTCTTACCCCAAACGAATGGTTGTGTCAGAAAGGAACTCAAGCGGCGGAATGGCCAGATTGTCGGGCGCGGGGCCTTTCCGGATCCGGCCCAGGCTATCGTAGTGGCTACCGTGGCAAGGGCAGAACCAACCGCCATACTCACCCTTGTTCTCGCCTTCAGCCGTACCAAGCGGCACGCAGCCAAGGTGGGTGCACACACCCAGCACCACGACGAACTCATCACGCGTCACGCGGCCAGCCACATCGGCTTCCGCGCTGTCAGGAAGGTTGTCGTTGCGCGCCGCTTTGTCAGGCAATGCGCCAAGCGGCGTCTCGGAATCCATGCTCAACTCGGCCTCCGTCAGGCGGCGGATAAAGACGGGCTTGCCTTGCCACACGGTCTTGGTCGCCATGCCTGGCTCGATGCCAGCGATGCTGACCTCTTTGGTGGCAAGCGCCCTGACTGCCGCGTCAGGCGCAAGCTGGGATACAAGCGGGATCACGATCCCGACGCCCGCTGCTGCGGCCGTGCCGCCGGCCAACAGATGGATGAAATCTCGTTTCGTTGGCTCTTCACCAGGCTCTGGGGTGACCCAATCGCCCGCTAGTTGAGGGACTTGACCATCAGCCGTGTCGGTCGTCGAACTCATCGTCGCGTATAAACCTTCTTCGTTGTGGCCGCGGGCATGCCATGGGCTGCCCGCGACGTCTAGCGAGGAGGTGCCTCGCGGCGCAGCTAATGTCCACGCGTTATGGGGTCGCGCAGCCATGCCACGATTGGTTCTTTACCAGCCAGAGATTGCCGCAAACCTAGGGGCGGCGATTCGAATTGCCGCATGTCTTGATACACCACTTGAGGTTGTGGAGCCATGCGGATTTCCATGGCGCGCAAAAGATATCGACCGCGTAGCACTCGACTATCGGGCCGAGCTCACGCGGCATGCCGATTTCGAGGCGTTTCGCGCGCAAACGCCTGGGCGCCTCGTGCTTCTGACGACGAAGGCCGCCGTGCCCTACACATCCTTGGCGTATCGCGCCGACGATCTTCTGATGATTGGCCAGGAAAGCGCCGGTGTGCCGGATCATGTCCATGCGCTCGCCGACCACCGGGTTGTGATCCCGATGGCCCCAAATGCCCGCAGCCTCAACCTCACCGTCGCGGCCGCGATCGTGCTGTCGGAGGCGCTCCGGCAGCTTCAGGTCTCAAGTGGCATCGATTGAGGATTTCCCCATGCCGCGCAGCGGACTAGGCGGAAGTCATGGACACGCTTGAGACACGAAAGAGCCGCGCGAGCGCGTGGTTCAAAGATCTGCAAAACCAGATAATCGCCGCTTTTGAAGCGCTTGAGGATAAAGGCGACCCCGCGATTTATAGCGAGGTCGCGCCGGGCCGCTTTGAGAAAGAGGACTGGGAGCGCGGGCCCAACCAGGGCGGCGGCACCATGGCGATGCTACGCGGCCGCGCGTTTGAAAAGGCGGGGATCCACACCTCCGAGGTCTTCGGCGAGTTTTCCCCAGAATTCAGAAAGCAGATCCCTGGCGCGGAAGACGACCCGCGGTTTTGGGCAGCTGGCATCAGCCTGATTGCCCACACGAGAAACCCCCATGCGCCAGCAGCGCATATGAACACGCGCTTTGTGGTGACGACCAAGGCTTGGTTCGGCGGCGGCGGTGACCTCAACCCCATGATGGACGCCTACCGGACACCCAATCACGAGGACACCGAGGCGTTCCTCGCCGCCATGGCGGAGGCTTGCACCGCCAGCCCCTCAGGCGATTTTGACGCGTGGAAAGCCTGGTGCGACGAGTACTTCTTCCTGCCCCACCGCGATGAGCACCGCGGCGTCGGCGGGATCTTCTACGACCGGCTCGACACCGGAGACTGGGACGCAGATTTCGCTGTGACCCAGGCTGTCGGCCGCCAGTTCCTCGCCGCCTACCCCGCCCTGGTCGCCAAGCGGATGAACCAGCCTTGGACGCAAAGCGACCGCGAGGAACAGATGTTCCGCCGCGGCCGCTATGCTGAGTTCAATCTGCTCTACGATCGTGGCACGACATTCGGGCTCAAGACTGGCGGCAACGTCCGCTCGATCCTCTCAAGCCTGCCGCCGATCGCGACGTGGGAATGATCCGAACTTAGTAGTCCGAGCCCTCGCCGCGGATGCCATTGAGGCCCGCAAACACAGTCAAAAGACCGAGGATCAGAGTGCCGTAGGCCCCCAGGCCGATCACCGCGAGGTCAAGGCCAGCGCCTTGCATCATGCCTAAAACCAGCACGCCGAAAGCGCCAACACCGGTCAAACCAGCAGCAACAACCGTCATGCTGGTCAGACGACCAATCAGCGGCAGAAGGCCGACAAGCGACAGAACGGCCGAGCCCGCACCAAACAACATGGTGTAGCCGACCAGCTCATTGAGCAGGTCGCCTTGCGGCTTGCAGGCCTCAACCGAGAAATCGAAATCGAGCGCACAGTTCACCGTGGTTGGCGCAAGATCAAAGCCGTTCATGGCGTTGCCGTTACCGTCAGCCATCCATGGCCCAAGGAGGGCGACGGCAGCCAGCGCGAGCGGAAGTAGAATTCTGATCATTGTTAGGTCCCCTAGACTCTAACCATTCCTTAACAGTTCCTTAACGGGCTGCAAACCTCACCGGTCGCCATCAAGCGACGGAAAGGCTTCCGAAAGATGGCTC
>JBCDLG010000151.1:0-5834 GCA_038745625.1 Pseudomonadota bacterium
ACGGTGGAGTATTTGATCTCCGCATCATCAAGGGTGACAAGCTCCACCACCGCCGCGTGCAGTTGGTTCTCATCCCGCATGGGCGCCGTACAGCCTTCGAGATAGCTGACATAGGCACCTTCGTCCGCGACGATCAGCGTGCGTTCAAACTGTCCTGTGTTCGCCTCATTGATCCGGAAATAGGTCGAGAGTTCCATCGGGCAGCGCACGCCCTTCGGCACATAGACAAAGGTACCGTCGGAGAAGACCGCTGAATTGAGGGTCGCGAAGAAATTGTCCGTCGTCGGCACCACAGTACCGAGATAGTTGCGGACGAGGTCGGGATACTCACGCACAGCCTCCGAGATCGACATGAAGATCACGCCGGCCTTTTTGAGCTCGTTCTGGAAGGTCGTCGCGACACTGACGGAGTCAAAGACAGCGTCGACGGCCACCTTCGGCTGCGCCCGCGCCTCGCCCGGGCTTTGACCCGCGCCCTCAACACCGAGCAGGACCTCAGCCTCCTTCAGCGGAATGCCGAGCTTTTCGAAATCTTTGAGGATCTCCTCGGGCACATCGTCGATCGATTCATACTTCGCGCCAGTTTTTGGCTCTGCGTAGTAATAGTGGTCTTGGTAGTCGATCTTAGGGTAACCGACATGGGCCCAGGTGGGCTCCTCCATCAGCTGCCAACGGCGGAATGCCTCGAGCCGCCATTCAAGCAGCCATTCAGGCTCATCTTTCTTGGCACTGATAAAGCGGACCGTGTCCTCGCTCAGGCCTTTCGGTGCCTTCACGGTCTCAATATCTGTCGTAAAACCGTATTTATACGTGCCAAGCTCCTCGACACGCTCAACGGTTTCGCGGCTGATGCCTTCTTTCACTTCGCTCATTAGGCGGCCCTCTGAAGGATGCGGGTATGCTCGGCGGTCCAAGCGGTTAAAAATCGTTCGGCGGCGTTGGACGGCGTGTCCCAGCCTAGGGACACGCGCAGCGATGACTTGGTCTCAGCTTCGCCCGCGCCCATCGCGGTCAAAACTGGCGATGGCCTGACCTTGCCCGAGCTGCAGGCCGAGCCCGAGCTGACGGCAAGCCCAGAAAGGTCCATCACCATGACTTGGGTTTCTGACTGAAAACCGGGTGCGGAGAAACAGGATGTATTGGGCAAGCGCGGCGCGGCCTGCCCCCACACATGCACGCTTTCAGGAAGACCGGCCTCGATCGCGTTCCGCAGCCGCGCGAGCTCGTCGTAGACGGAGGGTTCTGCGATATCAGCAAGCTTTCCAAAGCCCGCAATTGCCGCAACGTTCTCCGTCCCTGCGCGGCGCGACAGCTCTTGGCCACCGCCGCGCAAGAGCGGCTCAAAAGCGAGGCCGGGCTTGACGACCAAAGCGCCAATGCCCGGCGGGCCACCCGCTTTGTGCGCAGACAGAGCAATGGCGTCAGCGCCAAGCGCGGAGAAATCGATGTCGACTTTGCCAAAGCCTTGCACAGCGTCGACAAAAAGATAGCCGCCCGCCTTCCACACCAAGGGAGCGATCTCCGCGATCGGCTGGATCACGCCCGTTTCATTGTTGGCGAGCATCACTGACAAAAGGAAGGGACCATCTCTCTCCTGATCATAGGCAGCGAGGCGTTTTTCGAGCGCGGCAACATCCAGAACGCCGCTCGGGGTCACGGACACGGTCTCAACACTCTCGACCTCACGGTGCAGTGCCGCCGCGGTCACGATGACCGCACTATGCTCAATCGCAGAGACGAAGAGGCGGCGCACCTTGGGCCCACCGCGCACAAGCCCGGTGACCGCGAGCGTGTCCGCTTCAGTGCCGCCCGCGGTAAAGACCACACTCTCCACCGGCGCATTGATCCGTCCAGCGATTGATTTTCGCGCGCTCTCGACCACGGCCTTTGCCGCCCGCCCTTCAGCGTGTACGGAGGATGCATTGCAGGGTGCAGCCAGCACGTCCAGCATCACATCCCGCACCTCCGGCCGGATCGGCGAGGTGGCGTTATGGTCGAGATAAAGACGATCAGGCACGCACGATCTCCACTTGAGATGTGACATCAGCGAGCGTGTGCTGGGTCATCCATTTCTCGATATGAAGATCGAGATCGGACCACAGCCGGTGGGTCAGGCAGCGCGCGCTGCTGCCAGTGCAGCCGATCGCGGCCCCAGGCTGGCAAGCGGTGGAGCGCACCTCTTCCTCCACCGCAGCAACCACCTGCGACAGCGAGATGTCCTCGGGCGCTTTGGACAGGACATAGCCGCCCTGCGCACCCCGGCGGCTTTCGACGAGCCCTGCGCGGCGAAGCTTGCCGAAAATTTGTTCGAGAAAGGCGAGAGAGAGCTTTTGTCGGTCCGCCACCTGGCTGAGGGCCACAGGCTGGCCGCCGCCAAAAGCCGCAATATCAGCCATGCCAGTGACCGCAACCCTTGCTTTTGCTGCCAATTTCACGTTCGAGCGCTCCTTCAACGGCGTCCTGGACAGCGTCTCAAGCTGTGGTAGAGCGCCTTTTCGCTGAGGGGGAAGTAGGAATTCCGACCGCAGCAGTCAACTTTGTAATGGCCGCCAGTTTGCCGCGCCCAGATTGATAGTGAATTCATGGCAGAAGTGATTTTCCCCGGTCCCGAAGGACGGCTCGAAGGCCATCATCGCAAGGCCCGGGAGGACAGCGCCCCGATCGCGTTGATCCTGCACCCCCACCCCCAATTCGGTGGGACGATGAACGACAAGATTACCTACGATATGTATCACCTTTTTGCCCGCCGCGGCTTTTCGGTGATGCGCTTCAATTTCCGCGGTGTCGGCAAATCAGAAGGCGAATACGATCAGGGACAGGGCGAGCTCTCGGACGCGGCGACCGCGCTTGACTATTTGCAGCAGCTGAACCCCACCGCTCCTTTTGCCTGGGTCGCCGGGTTCTCGTTCGGCGCCTATGTCGGCATGCAGCTGTTGATGCGGCGCCCGGAGATTGTTGGCTTCATCTCGATCTCGGCAGCCGCCAATCTCTTTGACTTCAGCTTTCTTGCGCCCTGCCCATCTTCGGGCGTCGTGATCCATGGCGAGAACGACAAGATCTGCCCGCCGCAGCTGACCAAAGACACGATGGCCAAAACACGCACCCAAAAGGGCCGACGGATCGAGTTCGAAGTGATCCCCGGCGCGGACCATTTCTTTAGCCAGCACCAAGAATCGCTGCTGGAAACCTCCGCGGCCTATCTCGATCGCCGCCTTGAAGAGCCGCCCGAAGGCCACCTGTTCGACGTGTGACCCCATGAGCCGACACATCGACCCCGACCGCGAAGCCTTTCGCCAGTTCGCCAAGATGGAGGTCGATGGCCCCATCCACATGCTGAATCTCGTCAAGCTGCTCGAAAAAGCGGTCTATGAGGATGGACGGGAAGCCAACGGTGCAGAAGCCTATGCCGCTTATGGCCGGGAGTCGGCACCGATCATGTCCGGGGTCGGCGGCGAGATCGCTTGGCGGGGCGTGCCACGGTTTCCGCTCATCGGGCCAGGCGATGAGACCTGGGACATCGGCTTCCTCGCCGCCTATCCCAGCAAAGACGCGTTCATCGCGATGGTGAAAAACCCGACCTACCAAAGCATCGTCTATCACCGGCAGGCCGCGGTTCTCACCTCCAGGCTCTACTGCTTCTCACCGACCGAAGCCGGCGAGAACTTCGCGAGCTAACCCTAGTCGTTGGGACCCGGCAAGGAGCACTCAACCGGCTCTCCAAAACAATTCTGACTGATGTCAAAGTCGATTCGTTCGCCATAGATCGTTAGATACCGCCAGAAAATGTACTGTGTGTCGGTCAACTCGTCGTGGACGTAGATCTTGTACCAACCCTGCGGCACTGGACCCGTTGAATAAAAGCCGAGATCGTTCGCCCCGTCGGATGAAAACCCATAGAATTTCTCACCGGTGGTGGACGTAACGATGTTCTGGGGCGGCGGTCCTTCTTGCTGAAACGCGTGCACTTTCACGCGGTCGCGAGCCACCGGCACGGTTCCGTCAGTGATGAAACCATTGAGCAACGCGACGTAGGGATCGCCCATTCGGGGCAAAGACACTGTGCCCAGGTCCTTTGAATAACGACCGTTATGCGCCAGATGACTGAAGCTCTCGACATGGGCCCTCAAACCGCCATACTCGTTTGTTTCGGTGTCATAATTGCCGTTTGTATACGGATAGATTTCGATCGCACCATAGGTAACGAGGCTACCCCAATTATGATGCAAAATTGGGTCGGTCACGCACCAAGGCTGATTCACACAGTAGTTTTGATTGCTGTTGTCGATAAAGATACCGTAGGGAAAATCATTCCCACCGCTATATTGCGGACCAAAGTGCATGACCTTATAATAAGAAATTGGTGCGAGTTGTGACAAAATACAGGCACTCTAATTAGGATCTTGTGAGTTCTTACAGGGAACGTAAAGACCGTTATCCTGCCAACCTATATCGATACCAATATGACCCTCAACTGTTGTCTGCTCAACAATACCACGCAAGATAATATTAGCAAAATCTACAGCATGAGCAGATACAAGATTTATCAGTAATGCTAATTTAAGTGAAAAAAGATATTTGAATAATAGATACATAGTCACGATCTCCCAAGCGTCACAATTAAGACGGTACTTGAGCTTTATCCATTTGAGAAGATCAGTCACCGAAATTTAATATGGGGGTATTTCAATTTTGATGAACCAACGGCCCTCAGCAAGCCGCTGGAAACGGCGATCGCCGCCCCCGTTGGCCACCCGCCTAGAGCAACCCAACGCGTCGGACTTGACCCGCTTGATTTCTATGCACGGCGCGCGAGCGCTCCGTGCACGCGGTGACCTCTAACCGGCAGGGGTCGCCTCTATGTGAAGGAGCACTTCGACCTCGAGGCCGACCCATTCGCCGGTGGCGAACTCGCCTTCGCCGATCTTGAAGTCTGACCGATCGAGCATCACCGAGCCGTCGGCGACCGCGCGGCCCGCCTCATCGACGGTGACGGTGAAGGGCATCACCACATCCTTGGTCACGCCTTTGATCGAGAGCTGACCTTGGGCCTCATAACTGCCCTCGCCCGTGGCGGTGATCGCGTCGGAAGAGAACTCCGAGACCGGAAACATCGCGACATAGAACCAGTCCTTGGTCGGCAGGCTCCCGTTGCGTTCGGTGTTGCCCGCATCGGCTGAGGCAAGGTCGATCCGGGCGAACAGCGCGCCCTCGGTAGCCGGGTCCTCCAGATCGAGCGCGATCGATGCGTCCCAACGGCCAAAGGTTCCCTCAAACTCATTGTCGTTCTGCGTCGCGCGGAAGCCGATGCTCGACGCCTCGCGGTCAATGACCCACGCGGCCGCTGACGCTGGCTGCTCCACCGAAACGTCGACGCCTTCGCGCGACAGCTCAGTTTCCGGCGCGCCTGTGTCACCGCCGCCGCAGGCCGCCAGCAGCAAGAGAGTGGTCGAAAGAGCGAGTGGCTTGATCATGCTTGGTCGTCCTCAGGTTTGATAAAGGGCAATGACCGGCGACGGTCGAGGAAATCAGCGACAGGGCCCGGCATCATCCGCAAAAGGACATCGTCGAGCATCACGAAATGGTGTTTGAGCGCTGCGCCCACATGCAGGACGAGAAGCCCGAGGGTGGCAAAAGCCATATATTTGTGGCTCGAGAGCAGCACCTCATAGAGCGGCTCGCTCTGCGGCAGCGGAAAGTGCGGGACCGGAATGAGGAAAAAAAGCTTGGTCGGAATGCCGATCGGCGCCGACGACACCATCGCCCAACCGATCAGCGGAATGCCGACCATAATCACGTAAAACCCGACATGTGTGATTCGCGCCGCGACCTTCTCC
>JBCDLG010000152.1:0-5670 GCA_038745625.1 Pseudomonadota bacterium
GGCGAGTTGGTTGATGTGCTGGGTCTGGAAGGGGATCTCGACAACGTCACTGTCTCAGCCGGAGGTCGCGCGCTCGGCCAAATCGTTAGCAACCTCCGTTCGATCAGGGATCTGACCAACGCGGTCAATGAGGCGCAGGCTATCTTGGACGCAGCGAGACTCGCTGACGAAGGCGTTGATGCCGCCGAGGCTGGTGTCCACGCTGCTCAAAGCCAGCTCAATGAGGCGTCTTGGACATCAGGCATCGGGCAGGCCGCGATCACCGCTGTGGCATCATGGGCCGGCAATAGACTCGCGGATGAAATCCACACCTTCGACTCCCGTGCGGGCCAGCTCGGCAGCCAGGTGGGTTCCATTCGTGGTGGTGCCATTGCTGCGAAGATTATCGCGGCACAGCCAACCAATCCCTATTTTTGGGCGGCGGCCGTTGCCGTGGTGATCTGGAACAAGCTGTTGGGCGGTTTCATTGGTTCACTGTTTGGCGGACCGCCTCGGGTCAAGGCCGAGCTATCTTGGGACGGGGATGGTTTTGAGTTTGACCGGATCAAGGCGAAGGGCGGCGCACGGAAAGATGCTGTTCGCGCTATCGGCGAGTCAATCAACGGATCGCTCGATACAGTTTTGGCCAGCACTGGTGCGCAGATCGTTGGCAACCCCCCCATATCGGGAATGACAATCGGTCAGCGTAAAGACCGTTATTACTACGCCGGGGCACAGAACAGCGCGTCGGGCGGCGTCGCGGGCGAACGCCGTTGGTACGATGATCCAAGCGGGATTATTGGTGACGCGAGCTACGACGCGCTCACCAACTTGGTTGGATACTTGGGTGGCGGAAATGTGTTCCAAAAGAGGGCCTTGGTCAGCACTCTCGAGCAGACCGCTGCGGCCGCGTTGGTTCCCGATGTGCCGATAGCGCAATATTGGCAACAATATGAGGGCGGTAGCTACACATTTGATCCCGACTTTATCGAACATGGCCTACCAGGCATTGCCCGATTGTCGGGTGGCGGCTTGTCCGAACCTGTGCCCGTCGAAGATCAGCGTCCCGGCTATTCGGGTTTCTTGCTTGAGGAGCTCGTCGGCAATCTTGCGGTCGCTGAAGACTACGGATCTTACATCGCGAACTCTCAGGCCGTTGATACTATTATCGCGAGTGATCCGGACGGCACGTTTGCTGCCGGATGGGCTGTGACAGTGGTGAGGGCATCCGAGCTGAATCTCCACAAGCGAGCACGGACGGATTGGATCGGTGGCTGGTCGCTGTTCCTGGATGAAATGGCCGATGGAAATGTTGATGGCTCTGCTTTGACTCCCGCGAACGTGCGGATCTCGAGCCACAGTCAAACGACTGAGCGGCAGTTTGTTGTTTTGGATGATGAAGGGAGTGCCCGCGGCGTTGTCGGTGACACAATTCCTGTTTCCCTCAAGACTATTGTGGAGGGAACGAGTTCGGCTGATACCATCTCGATCCAACGCACCCGTCAGGAACTCTTGCACCCCGATACTGGTTTCGTCACAGGATACCGTCTTGTTGACGAGATTGCTGATACGGCGGGCCTGACTGTTGATGGTGTGCTGAGTGATGGTTCGGCCGTCGAGATTCCAGTAGCCGCAGTGGTGCGCGCGGGCGATGGAGCTGATGTTGTCTATTCGGGTGATCTGGGCAATGATATTTATGGCGGCACCGGCCAAGATGTGCTGGTGGGCGGAGCACTTGATGATTGGCTGTTCGGCGAAGAGGGCAATGACACGCTCTTTGCGGGTCAGGCGGCTGGCCTTAACTATCTGAATTTCACCGTCGGCAACGCATCCGACGAGGCGGCTGCGCTGTCAGCGGCGGCTGGGAACGGCGATTTGCTCGACGGCGGCACGGGCGACGATACGCTCTATGGCGGCATCGGGTCGGACTGGCTGCGTGGCGGTGAGGGCGTTGACACGCTGCTCGGCGGCGCTGGTGGCGATATTATCGATGGCGGCGCAGGCTCCGGTGAGCGCCTAGAGGGCGGTTCGGGTTCTGATCAATATATCTTCGGTTTTGGTTCGGGCGTGGACGAAATCGTGGATGAGGCCGGCGGCTACGCCGGTGTGATGTCATTGACGAGCCGCGTGGCCGCAATTGCTGCTGGAACGGAAGAGCGCGGCTGGGCTGGTGATGGCACCTACACGGAGAACGGGGACGTGGTCGGCGGCTCAGACGCTATCGTCTTGGGTGCCGGGATTACAATCGATAACATTCGTATGTCGAGGGTCGACAGCGCTGGCGCGGTCAATCCGCATGGTAATCATCTCACGATTGCTCTTGGAATGCGCGATATCGCCGGCGACTTTGTCGAAGCAGGTGACGTTCTTACGATCAGAAATTGGTTTGATGCGGGCCGCCGTGTTGAGTGGTTGCGTTTTGCTGATGGTGAAGAGCTTCGCATCGGCGACATGGCGAGCTTTGTGACGGGTACCCCGTTTGATGACCAGATCGTCGGCACGGCCGGTAATGACTATCTCTATGGTGCGGGCGGGAGTGACTCCATCTACGCGCTCGCGGGCGATGATTTTGGTTTCGGCGAGCAGGGCGATGACTTCATCACTGGCGATGGTGACGATGACTATGTCTCTGGCGGCTCAGGCGATGATCGTTTGCTAGGTGGCTCAGGCAGGGACATCGTTGCCGGCGGTTCAGGCGACGATCACATTCAGGGGGGCACTGGACACGATGTCCTGTCTGGGGGCTTGGGCAACGATACGTTGGTAGGCGGAGAAGGAGACGATGTTTTCCTTTACACCCGCGGCGACGGCCATGATACGGTCATTGATGCGTATGTTGACAATTGGGATATCGTTTGGAGCGAAAGCGGCGCTCCTGGAATCACGCCAGGATTCCAGCCTAGATACATCCTTGACCCTCAGAACCAGGTTGTCCGTTCGTCCGATGGGCTCGTGGTCAATGATGGGTCGCGCTGGATCGGAACAATCGACATCAGAGCCGGTGCGCCCGAGATCTTGCTGCACGAAGGCAGGTTGAATGGCGAGCTCGCGGCTAACAGCGGCGATGACCTCCTTGAATTTGCTCCCGGTGTTGATCTTCAAGACCTGGTTCTGTTGCGCGATGGTGATGATCTCGTTTTGGGCGTTGGCGATGTCGACAGCGTGTCATCTGTCACGGCGCTCGAAGACAGTCTTCGGCTAACGGATTGGTTCAGTGTTGGCGCTCATATTGAGACCATCGCCTTCGCCGCGACAGGCGTTCACCAGGTTGGTGGCGCAGGGGCAGATTGGACGATCAGCGCCGGTAGCGCGTCGGACGATGCTCTCACAGGCAGCACCACCGGCGACTGGATCGGCGGTGCAGGCGGCGATGATGATCTTTATGGCCTTGATGGCGACGACATTCTCGACGGTGATGCTGGTGACGACCGGCTGCAAGGTGGTCTTGGTGCGGATATCTTGTACGGCGGCGCTGGTGACGATGTCCTCAAGGGCGGCGGGGGCGCGGACGCTCTCTTTGGTGGTTCGGGCGATAACGACATCGCGTCATACAGTGGAGCAACATCTGGCCTGACGGCGGATCTCGCCGACGCCAGCTTCAACACCGGTGATGCGGCGGGTGACCAATACACCTCGATTGAAGATCTCGAGGGTAGTCTTTACGCCGATAACCTCTCTGGTGATGCTGGTGACAACGAGCTTTATGGTGGCGGCGGTGATGACACGCTGTCCGGGCGAGAGGGCAACGACGTCTATGTTCTAGAGGCGGGCGGGGGTCACGACACGATCCGGGATCGGGCCGGCCTCGCGGCTGCTGTTCTGTTAGCGGATGGCTCTCTCAACACGGCGGCTTACGCGGCAAATTGGACGCTTCAAGCCCGCGATCCGGGCAACCCCAATGCGCCCTACGTCTATGATTTGACGGTGACGCAGCATAGCGATGGCCTCGTCATCTACCGCTCGGTGCCAGGCGATTTTGTGTTCGATACTGAGCAAGTGTCCCCGCCTTCACCGCTTTCTTGGGACAATCGTGACGGACGTTGGCTCGGCGGCTCAGACGAAATCGAGCTGCCTTTCGGCATAAAGCTCTCTGATTTGACGATCACGCGCTCCGGGGCCGATGTGACGATCGCTTTTGCTGGTGGCTCGGTTGAGATCGTTGGGGCCCAAGACCCTGTTTCGGCGATTGAAGACTTGACCCTCGCTTGGGATGGCGCGGGGGAAGCTGCTGCGCGTACGGTCAATTTGGGCGGCTTGGTCCTGAGTGGTGAGGCGGCGAGCGAGGGCCGCGACTTCTTCTTTGGCGGCGCGAGCGCTGATAGCTTCAGTGCAGCTGGTGGGGACGATATCCTCTATGGTGGCGCGGGTGCTGACGATCTTTCTGGCGGCGTCGGTGACGACCTGATCATCGGCGGTGCTGGCGGCGACACGATCGACGGCGGCGCCGGAAATGACACGTTGAGCTATGAAGGCGTTTTGAGCGGCGGCGTGAGTGTCAACTTGACCGACGGGACGGCTGCTGGCGGGGCCGCTTCCGGCGACGTCATTACGTTCGACGGTGCTGAAGCCTCCGTTGAGAATCTGATTGGTTCTGATGCGGATGACCACCTCACAGGTGATGATCGCGACAACGTCTTGGAGGGTCGTGGTGGCGCTGACACGCTGCTGGGCGGCGATGGTGCAGACGCGCTCTCCGGCGGCGCGGGTGTTGATGCGCTCACTGGCGGGCTTGGTGATGATGCTCTTGATGGCGGGTCGGGCAACGACACGCTTGACGGCGGCGATGGCGCCGATGTTCTTGTTGGGGGATCCGGCAATGACTCTCTCGATGGCGGGTTCGGCGATGATGTCCTGACGGCGGGCCTCGGAGATGACATCGCGCACGGTCGCGCCGGCGACGATCAGCTTTTTGGTGATGAGGGAAGCGATCAGCTCTTTGGTCACGAAGGTCAGGATCTGCTCGACGGTGGGGCGGGGCAAGATTTCCTATGGGGTGGTGGCGAAAGCGATATCCTCGTTGCTGGCGGCAGTGACGGAACGGATTTTGCGACCGGCGACCAACTCTATGGCGAGGCTGGCGGCGACAGCTATATTTTTGGCGCGAATGATGGGTACAGCACGATTGATGACATCAGTGGACTGAACACTATTCAGTTATCTGATGTTCAGCCTGACCAGGTTTGGCTGGAGCTTGATGGCCAAGATCTCATTCTGTCGGTGATCGGTGGCAGCACCAAAGTCAAAGTCAAGGATTTCGGAGTTCATCGATCAGCATGGCGCGCGGTTGAGGTTGGCGGCTTGGAGACGGGCCTGTCACATGCTTTGTTCCTACAGTATGCTGATGGTTTGATTGCTGCTATGGGTGCTGAGAGCGGCGGAGTCCCGGCTAGCATGCCGGGAAGCCTCTCAGACGCGGTTGAGGCCTTCTGGTACGAGGGCGGCGTTTCGTCGCCTGATGTTGTGGACCAAACTCTCCAGGTCAATGAAGATCAATCTCTTGCCGGACAGGTCGGTGCGGTTGACGTCGATGGCGATACCCTCGCCTACAGTGTGCTTTTTTCCCCGGCACTGGGCGCTTTGGACCTCCTGCCAGATGGTACGTGGACATACACGCCGAACTCCGACGTATGGGGGCAAGACGGATTCGTCGTCGCGGTGAGCGACGAACAAGGCCATGTGGTCGAGCAGACC
>JBCDLG010000153.1:0-5585 GCA_038745625.1 Pseudomonadota bacterium
CCGATGGCGTCCGGGTGGCGCGCGGCGAGCTTCACCACGACCTCATCCGTTGTTTGCTCTCTTCCGAGAAGGCTGCCGCCGCCGATAACCTCGACACTTGTTTCGGTGAGGGGAGGCAGGTTTGCCGACCGAAGGCGCGCCTCGGTCCGGGCGATCACGTCGCTGGCAAAGGCTCGCGCTTTGTCAACCGCATCAAAGCCGTAAAAGGTCGGGGTGATGCCCGCACGCCAGCCATCCGCATAGGTTGCGCACACTTTGTAGGTGGGCGGAGCAGCTCGTCCTTTGGCGCCTGATACGCGGACGCGGTCATCGTCAATGGCCTCGACCTTAATATCGCGAAAGTCGCAAGTGACGTCCGGTAAGAGATAGGCGCCTGGATCGCCGATCTCGTAGACGATCTGCTCAGAGACCGTCCCGACACTGACGAGACCGCCGGAACCCTCGGGCTTGGTGATGACGGCGCTGCCATCGGCTGCGACCTCGGCAATCGGGTAGCCGATCTCAGCCCGGTTGGTGACATGGCGCCAGTCGGTGAAGTTCCCGCCGGTGGCTTGCGGTCCGCATTCGAGGACGTGACCCACAAGGCTTCCCGCTGCAAGGAGGTCCCAATCTTGAGCCCCCCAGCCATAATGCGCGATCAAAGCGCCGAGCGTCACGGCGCTGTCAACGCAGCGGCCCGTCACCACGATATCGGCGCCCTGTCGCAAGGCCTTCGCGATGGGGAACGCGCCAAGATAAGCGTTCATGCTGGCAAGCCGGTCGACCGCCGGGAAGCTCTCGCCACTGAACATTTCCCGGTGGTCGGCACCAGCCACCTCCGCGGCCTTCGGCATCAGGTCATCGCCCGTGACAACCGCAACACGCAAAGAAAGACCGGCTTTGGCGATTAGAGCCCGAAGTGCAGCCGCGCACGCCACTGGGTTCACGCCGCCCGCATTGCTGATCACCTTGGTGCCCGACGCGGCGATCTCAGCCAGATGCGGCTTCATCGCGGCAGTGATGAAATCGGTGGCAAAACCCGCCTCGGGGTCCTTCGCTTTGGCACGCGCCAGCAGGCTCATCGTGATCTCAGCCAAGTAGTCATAGACCAGGACATCGACACCAGCGGCGAGCAGCTGCGGCGTCGCCATGGCGCTCTCACCCCAATACCCGCTCGCTCCGCCAATCCTCATCCGGGCTATCCTTTTTGACTGACGTCATGCCCTTGACCGATGAATTGAGCAACCCTCATATTGTATGAGGCATACTCGAAAGGCAGCTAGGCCATGCTCGATCCCTTCCGAAACGAGGAACGCGAGGCGTTCCGCGACACCATCCGCCGCTATGTCGATGACAGGCTCCGGCCCAATGCCGACGCGTGGGACGAGGCGGGGGAGATCCCGTGGGAGATCCACGAAGAGGTCGGCGCGCTGGGAGGTTTCGGCTTCGGCGTGCCGGAGGAGCTTGGCGGTCTTGGTTTCGACGATTGTTTTATGCGGGCGGCCTATATGGAAGAGCTGGCCCGGGCGGGTGCCGGCGGGATTTCCGCCGCGATCAATGGTCGATCGATTTCGATCGATCCGTTGGCGCGGCTCGCATCACCAGAAATTGCCAGGCGCGTGGTTCCTGACGTCGTCTCTGGCCGGAAGGGCAGCTCGCTCGGGATCACGGAACCCGGCGGCGGCTCGGATGTCGCCAATATGCAGACCACGGCGCGTCCCGACGGCAATGGCTGGCGCCTCAACGGATCGAAAACCTTCATCACCGGCGGCATGAAGTCGGACTATTTTGTCATCGGTGCACGGACGGGTGGTGAGGGTCTTGAAGGCATTTCACTCTTCTTCGTTGAAGCAGATACGGAGGGCTTCACTCGTCAGTCGCTCGATAAGAAGATGGGCTGGTGGTGTTCGGACCAGGCGACCCTCTTCTTCGACGACGCTTTTGTCCCCGCCGATGCGCTGATGGGCGAGGTCGATAAGGGCTTCATCGCGATCATGGAGAACTTCAACCTCGAACGGGTTGGGCTCATCGCGGGGTCCCTTGGCGCGATGAAAGCGATCTACGAAGACGCGCTCGACTGGGCGCAGGAGAGGGTCACTTTCGGCAAACCGCTGATCAAGCACCAGGTGATCCGCCATAAATTTGCTGAGATCAGTGCCAGGATCGATTCGACCGAGGCTTACCTCAACCAAATCTGTTGGCAGGTGAACGAGAGCTTCGAGAAGCGTGCGCCGATGCCGGTGGCAGAGATTTGCAAAGCCAAGTTCTTGACCACCAAGGCGCTCGAATTCGTCGCGTCAGAAGGCATGCAGATCATGGGCGGCGCGGGCTATCTCCGGGGTAACCGGATCGAGCGGACCTATCGCGAGGTGAAAGTGATGGCGATTGGCGGCGGCTCGGAAGAGATCATGCGTGACCTCGCCGTCCGGCAAATGGGGCTCTAGCGGTCGTCCATGGGTCAGTCCTTGCAAAAAGCCAATCAGACCAAGCGCGAGCGGATCACCGAGCGCGAAGATGCGATCGTGGATGCGGCGCGCGAGGCTTTTCTCGAAGGCGGTCTACGCGGTGCACGGATGGCCGAGATCGCCGAGCGGGCCGGGGTCGCCGAAGGCACGCTCTATCTCTATTACAAAAACAAGTCCGACCTCATGCGGGCGGTGGTTGCGCAGCATTGGGACGATCTCACGCGAGCCGCGCATAAAGCTGTCGACGAAGCAGACGACGATCCGGTCGCGCAGCTTGAGGCGCTGACGCGGTTCCATCTCAACCTCTTGGTCACCGATTGGCCGCTGCTCGAGCTTTCCTTCTCTCTCACCTATATCGAGGGCGATGATCCTCCGTCATCCTACAAACGCCACTATGTGATCGTGCTCGATCGGGTGTTAAGGCGCGGGCAGGACAAGGGCGTCTTTTCTGTTCAGGCCGACATTCGTGTTTTGCGCGACATGCTGTTCGGCACGCTCGAATACGCGGGCCGTAGCGCGCTCTTGCTCGCCGAGGATAAGCGGCGCGAGCATTGCGATCAGTCCATCACGACACTGATGACCGCGATGTTGGCTATCCTTCAGGGCCCTCAAGAGCCAACGCGAAACCCAGACATGATGGACCGGCTGGAGCGCGCTGTGGAGCGCCTCGAAGCCCTGTCCTAGGCCGCGGGGCGACAACGCAAAGGCGCGCCTCTTGCTTATATTATCGATAAACAATAAATGAGATCCATGGCGGTCAAAGGAGCAGGGCGTTGGCAGGCATAGACACAGGACGAGGGTTCTCTCGCATCACCGGAGTCGCGTATGCGCTGATCTTTGCACTGGCGATCCATGCCAATTTCGCGGTCATCGGAGCGTTGCCGTCGGTGAGTGATCCTGAGGCCTTGGCTGCGGCCCTCAGCTCCGGCGATCTCGCCATCAAGACGGCCGTGGCTGAGCTCCTCGGCGTCATGGTGTGTGACGTTGTCGTCTCGTGGGGTCTCTACCGCGTCTTTTTGCCGACTGGCTCAGCCCTGAATGGCCTCTCGTCGATCTTCCGGTTGACCTACACAATCGCCTTCATCCCCGTCATCCTTACTCTTCTGAACGCAGAGAAATTGGCGAGCTTGGGCGTCGATCCTGCTTTGGTGGCGAGCCAGGTGTCCGCCTATCATCAGGGTTTCACCATGACCCTGCTGTTCTTCGGCGTGCATCTGATGCTGCTGGGTTGGGTGATTGCCAGCACGGGGCGCCTGCCGCGTTTGATAGCGCCGTTGGTCGGGCTTGCGGGCCTCGGTTATGTGCTCGATGCGCTCTTGGTCCTGCTTGCGCCAGAGCTGCGCAGCGCCATTATCGGTGTTTGGTCGCCCGCGGTGATCCTTGCAGCGCTGGTTGGTGAGGGGCTTTTGACCGTGGTCCTTTTGATCGCCCCGGTCCGCCAGGTCACCGAGAACTGACCCCCGTTCGCCTCGACGGCCAAGTCGTGCTACCTGCCATGAAAAGCCTTGGGAGGGTTTATGGCTGCTTGGCCGCGTTACGTGACTCTTGCCGGCCTCTTGGTCGTCTTGGTCTTCTTGGGTCTGATCTACGGCTACCGTTTTGGCATGGTTCCGCTGATGAGTGTTTTCAGCGGTATGCGGACACTGTTTCCGCTTCTTTTGATTGCTTCGCTTGCGACGGTGGCGGCGTCCGGTGCGCTCTTTTTCAGGCGCTCATTCCTCGCGGCCACAGCGGCGCTCGCGGTGGCGATCTCGGCCGGTGTTTTTGGCATGGTGCCGCTTTGGATGCGAAGTGAAGGCGCCAAGGTGCCGCCCATCCATGACATCACCACAGACACGATCGACCCGCCGCTCTTCGTCGATATCGTGCCGCTGCGCGCCGATGCCTCCAACCCGCCGGAGTATGACCGTGGGCAGACGGAGCAGCAGCTGGAAGCCTATCCGCACCTCACCCCGCTGGTGATGCCGCGACCTTTGCCGGAAGCCTACGCCATCGCCCTTGGTGCTGTGCGTGCTGAAGGTTTGGTCCTGGTGGCCAGCGTACCAGAGGAAGGCCGGATTGAGGCCTATGCCCGTACACCGCTCTTTGACTTCAAAGATGACGTGGTGATCCGCCTGCGCGATGCTCACGGTGTGGCGACGGTCATTGATATTCGGTCGAAGTCACGGGTCGGGCGCTCAGATCTTGGCTTTAATGCCCGCCGGATTGAAAGCCTGCTCGAAGCGATGGAGGCCAAAGGTGGCCGCCTGGAGATGGAGCACACGCCCGTTGGCGACGAGGTCTAGGACTTCTGTCCGGCGCTCTTGACCATGTCGGTCTCGGCGTCGGACGGACGGCTTCCGTCCTGGCGGCGGGCATCTTCGCGCAGGGTCCGAAAGATCTGCTCAGCACGGACAGTCCGCCGGTATTCGGTGGATGCCAGTTGCTCAAGAAGCTCTCGTGTTTTGGACCGTTCGCTTGTCATACCCCAATCCGACCGAAATTCTTTACGCCCCATTAATCTTGAGTTCGCTTGGGAACGTTAAGAAAGGGTGAAGCGCTTCGTTTGACCTGACAAGAATGCCGGGTGAAATTTGCCAAAGATGAAACCAGCGGTGATCGATTTTTCTCAAAACCGCCGCCGGATGATCATCCAGCCTTCACATTGATTCTGCTGATCACTCGGCTTTCACTTTGACATACGAACCAGGCGCGTCTTCGATCACCGGTAGGTCGCCATCCCCTGGCTGGCGAGCGTCAACCTTACCGGGCGAATGCTCGTCCAGCCATTTGATCCAGTAGGGCCACCAGCTGTGATCGTTCAGCTCGGAACTCTCCTTCCAAGCGTCAAGCGTGTCGGGCAGGGTCTCGTTCACGCGGTAGTGGTATTTCTTCTTGTCCGGATGATTGACGACACCCGCAATATGGCCCGAGCCCGCAAGCATATAGGTCACATCGCCGCCGAAAAGCTTGGCGGAGCGGTAGACCGATGAGGGCGGCGCAATGTGGTCTTTCTCGCCCGCCTGCATGAAGATCGGAATGCTGACAGCCGAGAGGTCAATCGGCACGCCGTCGATAAAGAGGCCGCCCTCGGACAATCGGTTGTGCTGATAGAACTCGCGCAGGTAATAAAGGTGGCAAGCCTTGGTCATCCGCGTCGAG
>JBCDLG010000154.1:0-5452 GCA_038745625.1 Pseudomonadota bacterium
CACCGTCGCCCTCGCCGCCGAGCCGCAGCAGGTGGCCACCTATCGGGATTGGATGGTCTTCACCTATGACACCGGCAGCGACGTGATCTGCTACGCGGTGACTGAGCCGCAGGATGTGTCGCCCAGTTCCGCCCGCCACGGAGATGTCTTCTTCTCCGTCTCAACCTGGAAGTCAGGCGCCGCGACCAATCAACCAAGCTTCATGGCAGGGTATGATCTGCAGGATGGCTCGGAGCCCACCGTGCGCGTCGGCTCGGACCGGTGGGAGATGTTCTCGGCGGAAAAAGAAGGCTTCATCGAAGCCGCCAGTGAAGAGGACCGCCTGATCGGTGCGATGCGCCGCGGTCGGGAGATGCGGGTGTCTGCAACATCAGCCCGCTCAACAGCCACCAATTACACCTTCTCGCTTCTCGGAATCACAGCAGCTCTCGAGCGCGCAGAGCAGGCCTGCCGCTAGAGGTTGAGCTCCCGAGCGGGAGCAATCCTGGATTGCTAGCCACAACCTCTGGTCAACCTAAAACGAGGGTGTCTCGTGTGGGGTGCGCGGAGGTTTGGTCTTGGGCAGAGTGCGGTGTCGTTGGGCAGGCGCGATCTTTTGCGTCTTGTGCTGCGGTTGGGCGGGTGCCCTTGCCAGCGCGTGGCCCGAAGAACCTGGCCGCCAACTGACCATCGAAACGGCCGAGTATTTTGAGTCCGAAGACCAGGACGAGGGGTTCCAGCAATTCATCTCCCGCACTTATCTGATCCGCGGGGTCACCGAGCGGGTGAGTTTTGGCACCGTCTTCGCCTTCGCTGACCAGCAGGCCTATGGGCCCACCTTCGTTGAGACAGCATCGGGCGTCAGCCAAGCCGAGCTTTTTGGCCAATGGCACTGGACACCGCGCCTTGGCCACGCCGCCGGCATCAATCTGACGGGGGTTTTTTCGACATCCCAGGACATCGCCGATGGCCGCGCGATGGGCAATGACGCCGCGCTCCAGCTCAGCGCCCTGCGCGGCTGGGGCAGCGAGCATCTCTTTGTCGACACGCTGTTTGGCTACCGGCGAAGTCTCGGCAGCGATCGTGATCAGATGCGGGCCGAACTGACCCTCGGCGTCAAAGAAGGCGACGCGATGATCCTTCTGCAGAGCTTCACCACAGAGAGTGTGATGGACGGCTCTGATCGAGGGGCCGATTTCGACCTCACACAGATCGGCCTCTCCGCCGTGCTGCCGGTGCGGAAGAGCCTCAAGATTGCTTTTGGTGGCCGCCGTGATCTCTCGGCGCGCAACATCGAACCCGGACAAGCTCTGTTTCTCTCACTTTGGTGGCGCCGATGAAAGCTGCACTCCTCACCGCATTTCTTATGGCCGTCAGTGGCCTGACCACATGGGCGTGGGCTGCGGGCCTTGATGCCGATACGCTGCGCTCCCTGCCGTGGCGCGAGATCAGCCTCATCGCCCTTCCCATCCTGTCGATCGCTGGCCTGCGGCTGCGCCGCTTGCTCTAGTGGCAGGCGTCGACGCGAACGCTGTCGTTTTCGTCGGCCGTGCACGCCGCCGCTTTTCGAGTCAGCAGATCACAATATCTCTTTGTGTCCTGATCGTTCTCGCGGGCTTGCTTGTTGCCTCACCCTTCCTCGTTTTGCGTGCTTTGCTGCTCGTCAATCTCATCTATGCGGCAGGGTTTTTCGCGCTTCGGTTCGTGGCGATCACAGCGGTTGTCTTAAGCCCGCAAAGACAAGCGCCGCCGCGGGCAGAACCGGTCGAGCTGCCGCGGGTCACCCTTCTCTGCCCGCTCTACCGCGAAGCCAACAGCGTCAGCCGTTTGATCGACAGCATCTTGCGCACCGACTATCCCCATGACCGGCTGGAGGTGTTGATCCTCTTGGAAGAGGATGATGACGAGACCGAAACAGGGATCCGTTCCTTGCCACCGCAGATCCGGGTCATCCGTGTGCCGCCCGGTGGGCCCCGGACGAAACCCAATGCCCTCAACCACGGCCTTCTCGAGGCGCGGGGAGAGATCATCGGGATCTATGATGCCGAGGACCGACCCGAGCCTGACCAGCTGACAAAAGTGGTGAATGCCCTCGCGGCGGGAGCCCCCCGTCTCGCTTGCGTCCAAGCACGCCTCAACTATTACAATCGCAGCGATTCCATCATTACGCGTCTCTTTTGTTTGGAGTACGCGCTTCAGTTCGACTGGTTCTTGCGGGGGCTTGATCTGCTGGATCTGCCCCTGCCCCTTGGCGGGACCAGCAATTTCGTGACGCGCGAAGCCTTGCTGGGCGTGGGAGGATGGGACGCGCACAATGTCACCGAAGATGCCGACCTTGGCTTCCGACTCTACGCAGCGGGCTTTCAGACGCGCACGGTCGATAGCACGACCTTCGAGGAAGCCACGGATACACCGCGGCGCTGGGTGCACCAGCGTTCAAGGTGGCTGAAAGGCTACCTTCAGACCTTTCTCGTCCATCTGCGGAGCACGCTCTCATGGCGCGCCGCCATTGTGCTTCACTTCGCGCTGGGCGGCGTGGTTCTCAATGCACTGATCAATCCGTGGATGTGGATTGCGTTCCTGGCGTGGACACTGACAGGCGCGGAGGCTCTCCGCCCGATCTTTGCCGGTCTCGAGCGGCCGCTGATGATGGCCTTCTTCGCTGGCAATATCGGCACAGCCTGGCTTTTCATCATGGCGCCGACGGTGCGGGAGTGGTTCAATCTCGCACCCTCAGGCCTTTTGCTGCCGGTCTATTGGGTGCTGCAGTCGATGGCCGCCTACAAAGCCCTCTATGAATTCTGTGTCCGCCCTTTCTATTGGGACAAGACAGAGCACTCCGAAGGGGAGGACAGCCTGCGCGAGGCGGCGCATGCCTAGTGTTCCGCTGCGCCTAGCAGCCATCTTCGGTATCGTGTCCTTGGCTGTTGTCATGTTCGCTGCTTCGCCCGGCGAGCTCCGCATGCTGCGTGCGGGCAGCATGGAGGATGGATCGCTGGTCTTTGCGTCCGATCTTCCTTTGATCGTTGCGTCGGCCATCCACCGCCTGTCGGGTCTCGGCGCGCTGCCTGCGCTGATGACGGTGAGCATAGCGGGCTGGGCGCTCGGAGCGGCGGTGCTCTCGGCCTTGCCCCGTACCCGGAAGGATGCCGTGTTGATGCTGCATCCTGCGTCAGTGCTGATGGTCACATCAGGAGCTGGTTTCGGCGCGTTCGGCTTGGTCGCTCTTTTTGCTGCGATCCGGCATGCGGCCAGCGGCCGGGCGATGGTGGATCTCCCCGTGCTGGGCCTCGCGATGGGGCTGGCCGCCCTCACCGTGCCAGAGTTTGAGCGGCTCATTCTTCCGCTTGCGTCGGTTTTGTTCCTCACCGCCCCGCCGGTGATGCTCGAGCGGCAAATCTTCAGCTACTATCTCATCGTCTTCCTTCCTGCGCTGACCATTCTCGGCCTCGCGGCAGGCCTCGGGCGCGATCTCTTGGCGCGGGCGACGCCGGATCTTTCGGGGCCCAACCTTGCCATTGCGGTGATTGCGGTGCCGAGCTTTCTCTGGGCCGCGGGATCGCGAAAGACCCGCCGGCTCGCGCTGGTGCTCTTCATTCTTTTTGCCGCGATGTCGCTGGCGGGGCGCGAGGGTCTCGACTGGCCGGTTTTGGCCGCCGCGATTGCGGGCGCGTCAGCCATCAGGGGCCGGTTTGGCCTGATCCCCGAGGTCATTGGCGCGGTCGCGACCGTTCTTGTCGCCGGTTTTCTGACCATGGGGCTGACAGGCCCGGGGTCTCCGTCGTAACGGGGCCCTCGTGAGCATGGCACCTGATCCCCTCGGCCCGCTGCGTGGCCATCCCTTTCTCATCATGGATGGGGCAGGCAATGACTTCGTCATTGCTGACCTGCGCAATGGCGGCGTGATGACCGAAGCTGCCGCCATCGAACTCGGCGATCGCGAAGGCATGTGGGGTGCGGACCAAATCATCGCCCTCCGGCAAAAGGGCGGCAAACCCTTGATGGAGATCCGCAACACCGACGGCAGCGTCGCGGGCGCCTGCGGCAATGCAGCCCGCTGCGTCGCCAGCATCCTTTTCGAGGAAAGCGACGCGGACGAGGTGAGCTTCGGCAGCCCTTCCGGCCCGCTCCATGCTGAGCGGCTTCAAGACGGCACCGTTCGCGTGAATATGGGCCCACCGAGGCTTGGCTGGCAGGACGTGCCCCTGGCAGAGGACGTCGAAGACACCCGGTTTGTCGAACTCCCCCAAGGGCTTTTGGGGCCCTTCAACCTCAAGCCGCCGTCATGCCTCTCGATGGGTAATCCCCACGCGGTCTTTTTCGTGCCCGATGCCGATAAGGCAGAGATCGAGATCTTTGGCCCCGTGATCGAAACCTATGCGATGTTCCCCGACCGGGTGAACGTCTCGGTCGCCTCGCTGACGCCGGAAGGTTTGCGGCTAAGGACCTGGGAGCGCGGCGTGGGGATGACCCGGGCCTGCGGCACCGCCGCATGCGCCGCGCTGGTCTCCGCCGTACGGCGCAATCTTGTCCCGCGCCAAGCCGAGATCCGCGCCGATGGCGGCTTCATCGACATCACCTGGGATGAAGAGACCAACGATGTCCTGATGGCCGGGCCGGTTCATCTTCACCGCAAAGGCCGGTTCTAGCCCCAAGGGGTTGCCGATATCCCCTCCTCGCCGCACATGGCACCGATGTCTGTGGACAAAGCCATCACCGTCAATCTCGGCTGCCGCCTCAACGCCTCGGAAAGCGAGGCGATGGCGGCCCTTGCGGATAAGAGCGGGCAAGCGCCGGTGATCGTGAACACCTGCGCGGTGACACGTGAGGCAGTCCGGCAAAGCCGTCAGGCGATCCGCCGCGCGGCCAAGCATCATCCCGGCCGACCGGTGATCGTCACTGGCTGCGCCGCGGAGCTTGAACCCCAAGCCTTCGAGGCGATGCCCGAGGTCACCTCCCGGATCCCCAACGAGAAGAAGACCGATCCTTCGGTCTGGGCTCTGCCCCACACGTCATCACGGGCACCACGGTCAATTGATGCCCGCGCGCCTTTGGCGGTGCAGAATGGCTGCGACCACCGCTGCACCTTCTGCATCATCCCCTATGGCCGCGGCGATGCGCGCTCTTTGCCGATCGCAGACGCCGTTCGGCAGGCGGAGGATCTCGTGAGCCGGGGCGCAAAGGAGATCGTCCTCACCGGCGTCGACCTCACCTCGTGGGGCCCTGACCTTGAGGGCGGGTTGTCGCTTGGCCATCTCGTCGAAGCGCTTGATCGCGCCCTGCCCAGCGATGTCTGGATCAGGCTGTCCTCCATCGACGGGGCGGAGATTGATGATCGGCTCTTCTGCCTGATGACCGAGGTGGAGCGCATCGCGCCTTACGCGCATCTCTCGCTCCAGTCCGGCGATGACATGATCTTGAAGCGGATGAAGCGCCGTCATTCGCGGCGTGACGCTGTCGCTCTTTGTCATCG
>JBCDLG010000155.1:0-5434 GCA_038745625.1 Pseudomonadota bacterium
ATGAACAGGGTACGAAGCTCTTTTTTGAGCATGTCGTCGCTATCAATGGCGGTCATGATCCCAATCCGTCTGTCGCCCCAGGCGAGTCAGGGCTTAGCACCGCCGCGGCGCCTTCGCCACCGCCGCATGTGTCTCCCCTTGCACCACGTGACGCTTCGCCCTAGTTCAGGCGCTCCCCCTCTTTTGTCATTCAGCGAAACCGCCGGACGACGCGCCGGAGGGAGTTCTGTCACCTCGCGCCTTGGCTGGCGCGCCCGCCATGGAGGATCTGATGAGCGACATTCCTTTGATGCCGAAAGCCACGGCTGTCTGGCTGATCGACAACACAGCCCTCACCTTCGACCAGATTGCCGAGTTTTGCGGCCTGCATACGCTTGAAGTGAAGGGCATCGCGGACGGCGACGTTGCCGCAGGCGTTCGCGGGATCAATCCCGTCACCAATGAGCAGCTGACCCGCGACGAGATTGAACGCGCGGAAGCCGATGAAGGCTACCGCCTCAAGCTCCTCAAAAAGAAAGTCGTGGTCCCCGCGCCCAAAAAGCAGACCCGCTACATCCCCACCTCGCGTCGGCAGGAACGGCCCAACGCGATTGCCTGGATCGTGCGCAACCACCCCGAGGTGCCCGATCGAGTGATCTCGAAACTGCTCGGCACCACCAAGCAGACGATCCAATCGATCCGCGACAAAACCCACTGGAACACGGCGAACCTTGAACCGATGGATCCCGTGACCTTGGGTTTCTGCACCCAGTTTGACCTCGATATGGCGGTGCAGAAGGCATCCGAAGAGCGCCAGCGTCTCGAGGCCGAAGGGCAAATGCCGGAAGGCGCAACCCTTCAGCCTGCTGACCAAAGTGTCGAGCCAGAAACGCACGCCGAAGAAGAGACCACAACCCCGGACCTCGATCAGGTCTTTGCCAATTTCGGATCGTCGGACGACGCCAAGCAGTAAGTCACTCTACTGCTGGGTATATGGACGCAGGCCCGTGATGCGGAGATACTCGGTAAAGTCTCCAGAGGGGATCGGTGTTGCATTGGAAGGCAGATCCCAGTTGTAGACATAGGCTTCGGCGATGATGTTGGCGCCATCGCCCAACCTGCATGGCAGAGGCTTTCGGATGTACTCGGACCGCCTTTCGTCGTTGACGAAGTATTCCTCATAACGGTCAAGGCGCGCTAGCTGATCGGTGCCAAAGTCTTCGGAGAGAGAGTAAATCTCACCGTGCACAGAGTAACTGTCGGCGGCGTCAGACAATAACGCTGGATAAGTGCCGCGCTCGTCGCTGATCGCGAATATTCGACCTTTTGCGTGCGCCAGTCGCCGGTCCATCACAAACGGCTCAATGAAATTTGCGTGGACACCGGTCAACCCGGGAAGCAAGGTTCCGTAAAAGAAAAATATCCGCGGAACCATCAAATCACTTCTTTTTTTTGGGAAGCATGCTGAATGACCGAAGCATCCTCAGAAGCAGATAAAATTCTTCTCGCTCCATATAGTCAACGATGAAATCATGCTTTGTAAGGAGCTTTAGATAGTAGTTGAAAAGACTTCTTATTTCTTTTTCCGTAAGCTGATTTGTATCCCACAATGTTGCTATAAAATGGAAGAAGTTCAAGTAATCGACGAGTTTTTCGACGTTGTCTGAATAACCCCGGCTGACGATATTGTCTTTGAGCTGCTCGAAGCTATGGTCTGAGCTATAATCAAGTGCGCGCCGGATATATTTGTAGTTTTCCTGTCCGTAGAACTTGTCGTGAAGACGCTCCAGCCACTCGGAACGCTTGAGCCCCGAATCCCTCGTGAACGTCCTGACAGCCACAATGCCGGCCACCAAAAAACCGAGGGCCTGCAAAACAGAAATGATGTCAGACGTGGCCATCGCCATCCACTACACATGCCGCTTCTCGCGAAACTGTAGCGGCAGCCCGGCGCTTGCAAGCGTAAATCAAATCTCACGCGGTCAACATCGCACGAGTGTTTGTCTTGCTTTTGTTGCCGAGTGCTCGGATGAGACCCGTGATGGCGCGGGCGACGACGAGCATAGAGGAGCGGCGTGATCGTCTCCTGACCCAGCCGGTGACGAGGGTGCTCTTTGCGCTCTCATGGCCGATGACCTTGGGGCTGTTCTCGGTGATCGCCATCAATGTCACCGACACCTTCTACATTGGAAGGCTCGGCGGGCAGGAGTTGGCCGCAATCGGTTTCTGCTTCCCCGTAATCTTTGGCATGTCAGCGATGGCCATTGGCATGGGCAATGGCGGCGCGGCCGTGGTCAGCCGCACCATCGGCGCAGGCCGTCAGGATCAGGCGCGCTACTTGATCGCCAGCACGATGATCTTTGTGGCGTTGTTCGCGGCCCTTCTGGGCATGATCATGGTGCCCATCTCCGACCACATCTTTCTCGCGCTTGGGGCACCGCCTGATCTTCTGCCGCTGATCAACGCCTTCATGACCATCTGGTACATCGGTCTTCCGACCCTGGTGCTGCCCATCGTCTTCAACGGGTTGATCCGGGCGTCTGGCGAGGCGGTGGTGCCTAGCGTTCTGATGGTGCTGGCCGCAGTGATCAACGCAGCCGTCTCGCCTCTACTGATTTTCGGGCTTTTGGGCTTTCCCGAGCTCGGGATGAAGGGCGCCGCGCTCGCCACCATTCTGGCGCGGCTCGCCGTGACTGTTCTGGCCATCGGCTGGTTGCTACGCGAGCGATTGATCGCGTTTGAAAGCGAGACCCTGCGCTCCTTCATGCCCTGCATCCGCCAGGTGCTGCGCTACGGCGCGCCGGCTTTCCTTGCGCAGCTGGTCTCGCCGATCGGCAGTGCCGTCGCCACCCGTCTGCTGGCCGACGCGGGGCCGTCTGTCGTCGCAGGGTTCGCTGTCGGTGCACGGATCGAGGCGCTGGCGCTGATCCCATTTTTTGCTCTTCAAACGGGGATCACGCCGTTCATCGGACAGAATGTCGGCGCCGGGAAGGATCAGCGGCTCAAAAAGGCCGAGCGCAATGTCTGGGGCTTTAGTCTCCTCTGGGGCGCCCTTGGCGGCCTTGTTCTTTGGAGTTTCGGCGAAGATCTGGGCTCGATCTTCACCAGGGACCCTGCCATCGCGGCGTCCACGGACGCATATCTGGAGGCGATTGCCATGGGGCTTTGGGGCGCGGGGCTGCTGATCGTCTCGATCGGTATCTTCAACCCGCTCGGCTATCCCAACCTTGCCTTGGCGATGAACGCCCTGCGCTTTATCGGTCTCTACGCTGGCCTGTCGCTGATCGCTGTCAACGGCTTTGGCATCGATACCGACCGCGCAGTCTTTACCGCCGCCTGGGTGTCTTTCGCACTGGCCGGTTTGGCCTCAGCCCTCTTGATCCGGATCTTGCTGCGTCGGCCCAACCGCTCTGATCTGCCCTCTCCCCAGCAGTCGGCCGAAACGGCAACCGCCTCCACCCGCTGATTCTGATCGATCTTGAAAGTTTGTTCTTTCTTTGTTCCGGTGTTGGCCTTATGTTCCGGCCATGCCCAAATCGGCTGGCATATCCTTCCAACCGTCACGCGGAACCTTTACGGGACGCGGGGCACGATCGAATGAGAGCGGCCGGTTTGAGGCCGAGAAGCGGATCCATGTCGATGATGGCTGGGACCGTGAGAAGGATGGCCAAGCCCCCAAGACAGAGGTTGCGCTCGAGCCCGCCAAATCGATCATCACCTTCAATGACAGCCCGTTCGTTGGCTTTGACCGCTCGATCAACCCTTACCGAGGATGCGAGCACGGCTGTGTCTATTGCTTTGCCCGGCCAACCCACGCCTATCTCGGTATGTCGCCGGGGGAAGATTTCGAGCGCAAGCTGATCGCCAAACCGGGCGCAGCGCAGCTCCTGCGCAAAGAGCTGAAATCGAAATCCTATAAGCTCCGCACCATCGCCATCGGCACCAACACCGATCCCTACCAGCCGATCGAGAAACGATTTCGCATCATGCGGCAGATCCTCGAAGTGCTGCTCGAATTCAAGCATCCCGTCAGCATTCTGACCAAATCGGACTTGATCCTGCGTGATCTCGATCTTCTCAAGGAGCTTGCAGCGCTCAACCTGGTGCGCGCCATGGTGTCGATCACCACCCTGGACCGGCGTCTCGCCCACGCGATGGAGCCGCGCGCACCAACGCCGCAGAAACGGCTCGAAGCGGTGCGGCGCCTCAGCGAGGCTGGCATACCCACCGGCTCGGTGCATGGGCCGATGATCCCGGGTCTGTCGGATCATGAGCTTGAGAGTTTGATGGCCGAGGCAAGGAGTGCCGGGGCGTGTTTCACCGCCTACACGCTTCTGTGGCTACCGCGCGAGGTCGGCCCGCTTTTTGAGGAATGGCTCGACGCGGTGGCACCCAGCAGCAAGGCTAAGGTTCTCGGTCATATCCGTAAGATCAATGGCGGCAAGCTCTATGACATTGAGCGCTCACGGGGCGCAGGCCCGAAAGGCGCCTATGCGGATCTCTTGAGCGCCCGGTTCCATGCGGCCGAAAAACGACTGGGGTTTGGACGCATGCCGCCGATGAGCATCGAGCATTTTAGCCCGCCTATGGAGATCTCGCCGCAAGGCGACCTCTTCGGGGAAAATCCTGCTTGAGAGCATCAGGAACGCGGGCAATCCTGCGGGTATGCGGATCCCCTGCCCTGACTATGAAAAGAGCATCACCGGCGGCGCCTTGGTAATCGGCGTCGATGAGGTCGGCCGCGGACCGCTCGCGGGGCCCGTGGTGGCCGCCGCCGCGGTGCTCGAGAAGCCCATCGACGGCCTGCGCGATTCCAAAGCCCTCAGCGAGAAAAGACGGAACATCGTCATTGACGATATCCTCGCAGGCGCGCGGATCGGCGTCGGCGCGGTCACCGCTCGAGGCATCGACCAGCTCGGGATCGAGCGGGCCACCCATTTGGCCATGCAACGCGCGGTGGACATGCTCAATTTTGATGGCGAGGCTATCGTGCTCGTTGACGGCAACCGCGCCCCGCCCTTTGGTGACCGGCGCGTCGTGACCGAGGTGAAGGCAGACGCGTCCTGCCCATCGGTCTCCGCCGCTTCGATCGTCGCCAAGGTCACCCGCGACCGGGCAATGATCCGGCTTGCCGCGAGGCATAGCGCCTATCATTGGCATACGAACAAAGGCTATGGCAGCAGGGCCCATCGCGACGCCATTCTCTCTGAGGGCGTCACCCGTCATCACCGCCATTCGTTCTTGACGAAGATCCTCAGCTAGGCTTCGTTTACCTTCGTTAACGCCTACGGATCATGCCGTTAAGTCTTCATCAACTATGGGGACTCAAGTCGGAGATTCGTAAGACGGAGATGGCGATGAAGAGCCTGCCTACGGATCAAATCCTCCACGGTTGCTGTATTGAGGAGATGGCCAAGTTGGCCGATGGCTCGATCGACCTGATTTTCGCCGATCC
>JBCDLG010000156.1:0-5211 GCA_038745625.1 Pseudomonadota bacterium
CCGGTTGCTGACCGTTTGGTTGATGCGCTGAAGCGGCTTGAATACCGAGGCTATGACAGCGCCGGCGTTGCCGCCATCAACGGCGACGCCGTGGTCCGCCGCCGCGCGGTGGGGAAACTTGCAGCGCTAGAAGCCCGCCTGCGCGACGAGCCGCTGCCGGGGACGGTGGGTATCGGCCACACCCGCTGGGCAACCCATGGCAGTCCGACCGAGGACAATGCCCACCCGCACGGCGGGGATCTTTTGGCGATCGTCCACAACGGCATTGTTGAGAATTTCAGTGAGCTGAAGGCAGGGCTGAACGCTTCCGGTCTAACTTTTGAGTCGCAAACCGACACGGAGGTCGTGGCGCGGCTTCTGGAGGCAGAACTCTTGGCGGGGGTCAGTCCGCGCGATGCTTTTGAGGGTGTTCTGAAACGCCTCGAAGGCGCCTTCGCCCTTGGTGTCGTCTTTGCAGCGGAGCCTCAGGCTCTCTATTGCGCGCGGCGCGGTAGTCCGCTCGCTGTGGGGCATGGCGATGGTGAGATGTATATCGGCTCCGACGCCTTAGCCTTAGCGCCTTTTACGCGCAGGATCAGCTACTTAGAGGAAGGCGACTGGGCCCGCCTGACCCTCGACAGCGCCGAGATCATCAACAGCGAAGGTCAGCATGCGAACCGCGAGGAGGTGTTGTCTGATGCCTCATCCGTACTTGTCGGCAAGGGGCGGCACCGCCACTTCATGGCGAAGGAAATCGAAGAGCAGTCCGAGGTCGTCTCCCACACGCTCGCCAGCTATATTGATCCGAACACAGAGACCGTGAGTCTCCCTGAATCGCCCATCGACTTTGCAAAGGTTGGGCGCCTCACATTGTCTGCCTGCGGTACGGCCTATCTGGCTGGGCTTGTCTCGAAATATTGGTTCGAGACTTGGGCGCGCCTTCCGGTCGAAATCGATATCGCATCCGAGCTGCGTTACCGCGATGTTCCTTACCAAGAGGGTGATGTTGCGCTCTTTGTCAGCCAATCAGGTGAGACCGCCGATACGTTGGCGGCAATGCGCGATGCGAAGGCGGCCGGTCTTCACGTCGGTGCGGTGGTCAATGTTCTTGAATCGACGATGGGTCGAGAAGCCGATGCGCTGTTCCCGATTAAAGCCGGTCCCGAAATTGGTGTGGCATCGACCAAGGCCTTCACCTGCCAGCTCGCGACCCTCGCTTGCCTCGCGATCGCGGCGGGTCGTGCGCGCGGTGTTCTGACCCAAGACGAGGAAGCACGACTGGTGCACGCGCTTTATGCTCTGCCGCGGCTCATCGGCGAGGTGCTGGCCCATGGCGACGATGTGGCCGCCCTCGCGCATGAGCTCGTGCCCGCTTCCGATGTTCTTTATCTCGGCCGCGGCCTCAGCTTCCCGCTCGCGATGGAGGGGGCGCTCAAGCTGAAGGAGATCAGCTACATCCACGCGGAGGGCTACGCCGCGGGTGAGTTGAAACATGGGCCGATCGCGTTGGTCGATGAGCATGTCCCGGTGATTGTGATCGCACCGCCGGACAAGCATTTTGAGAAAACCCTCTCGAATATGCACGAGGTGATCGCGCGCGGCGGCCGCTGCATTCTCTTGTCATCAGAGGAGGGTATCAAGCGGGCCGCCGCAGACGACCAGCTGTTGGGCAGTTTCGCGCTTCCTCGGGTTGATCCGATGCTCACACCGCTCGTCTACGCGGCGCCTATCCAGCTGCTCGCCTACCACACCGCCGTTCTCAAAGGCACGGATGTCGATCAGCCGCGCAACCTCGCCAAATCCGTCACCGTCGAGTGATGTAACGAAGACTGTAACAGCGGGAAACAACCCGTCATTTCGCACTGCATCGTTATCCATTCATACGTCACATTCTCGGAATAGGGTGCAGGGTATGTTTGACGAACCAGCCAACGATATGAAGGCCGCTGCGACGCTTGCGGAAACCGCGCGTCTCTCCGGTGTTGGTCTTCACTCTGGTGTCTTGGCTGAGCTTGTTGTCGAGCCCGCAGAAGCGGGTGACGGCATTTCCTTCGTCCGTTCTGATCTGGCACAGCCTGAGGCGCAACGGACCATTCCGGCTGACCCTGCTTTGGTGACGAAGACCCAGCTGGGCACGGTTCTGACGAACCATGCAGGCGTCTCGATCTCGACGGTTGAGCATCTGATGGCGGCCTTGGCGATGCTCGGTGTGACCGATGCCAAGGTCTTTGTGAGCGGCCCAGAGGTTCCGATCCTCGACGGCTCGTCCGCTCCTTTCATTAAAGTCTTCCGCGAGGCTGGCATCCGCGTGATGGCCAAAACTGTCGACCCGATCGAGCCGAAGGGCCGGGTCACCGTGGCGCGCGGCGCGAGCTGGGCGGTGGCAGAGCCGCTACCGGAAGGCTCAGCGGTCGACGTGATCCTCGACGTCACCATCTGTTTCGATCACCCGACCATCGGCACGCAGCGCGTCCTGATCGAAGGTGATCGCGAGACCATCATGCGCGAAGTCGCTGAGGCGCGGACCTTCTGCCTTCTCCAAGAGGTTGAAGCGATGAAGGCGCAGGGCCTTTGCCAGGGTGGCTCACTCGAAAACGCGATCGTTGTCGGTAATGACGGCATCATCAACGAAGGCGGTCTGCGCATGGAGCAAGAGTTCGTGCGGCATAAGGCGCTCGATCTTGTGGGTGATCTCTACCTTCTGGGTGCTCCGCTGGGCTGCAAGATCACGGCCTACAAGCCAGGCCACACGCTGAACACAGCGCTGGCGTCGGCGTTGGCTGACCAGGCCGTTGAGCAGACTGAATTCGACGCCGGACTCGTTGCCGTCTCGGCTTGAGAACTGTTCACGTCACGTTTTTTGCATTCCGTCTAGTCTGGTCCTAGAAGCGGGCGCTTGCTGGCACGAGCTGTAGGGATTGATGAGATGGACATGAGGCTGTCTTGGGCCGTTCTGGGCGTGATGGTGCTGCTGGTGACAGCCTGCGCCAGTGAGCGGCAGGGTACAGATCGGTTCGCCTATGTCGAACAGCCTGTCGAAGTCCTCTACGAACAAGGTGCCAGTGCCGCGGGGCGTCGCCGCTATGACGATGCGATTGCCTACTTTGCCGAGGTTGAGCGCCAGCATCCGTACTCGCCCTGGGCCAGGCGCTCGATGCTGATGACGGCGTTCGTCCAGTATGAGACCAATGACTACGACGACTCGCTGGCGACGATCGAACGCTTCCTGGCTATCCATCCAGGCAACAAAGATGCGGTCTATGCGTATTATCTCCGCGCCATGAACTATTATGCCCGGATCCGGGACGTTGAGCGTGACCAGGAGGTGACGCGTCAGGCATCAGCGGCTTTGACCGATGTCATTCGCCGGTTCCCTGAAAGCGAGTATGCGCGCGATGCGCAGCTGAAGCTCGATCTCACCCGCGACCACTTGGCGGGCAAGGAGATGGACATTGGCCGCTGGTATCTGCGGCGCAACCAGCACGTCGCCGCCATCGGCCGGTTCAACAATGTGCTTGAGGATTACCAAACCACGCTGCATACGGAAGAAGCGCTACACCGGATTGTCGAGGCCTATCTTGAGCTTGGACTTTACGGCGAGGCCCGCCGCCACGCCGCGATCCTGGGCCATAACTATCCGGACAGCGCGTGGTACCGAGATACCTACCGCGCCTTTCGCCGGTATGGGCAAGAGATCCCCGTCCAGGTGGCTGAAAACGCCGAGTAACCGCCTCGCTTAGGCGGCGTCCAACACCTCGATGCGGAAGCTCTCCATCACCGGGTTGGCGAGCAGCTTCTCACACATCTCTTTGGCTTTGCCCTCTGCATCCGAGGCGTTTGACGCGTCAGCGATATCGAGCTCGATCATTTTCCCTTGGCGGACATTCTGAGCACCATCAAAGCCCAGGCCGTGCAAGGCGCCTTCGATCGCCTTGCCTTGCGGATCAAGGACACCGTTTTTCAGAGTAACGAAAACGCGGACTTTCATAAGCCTATGCCTTACTTCGAGCTGACAAGGACGGGTCCGGAGCTATCACCCGGGGTGTCGTCATGGCGCAAAATGCCAAGCCGACGAGCGACCTCGCGATAGCCTTCAACGACATTGCCGAGATCTTTCCGGAAGCGATCTTTATCCATCACTTCGCCGGATTTGAGATCCCAAAGGCGGCAGCCATCGGGGCTGATTTCATCGGCCAGGATCAGCCGCATCATATCGTTCTCATACTGACGACCAAACTCCAGCTTAAAGTCGATGAGCCGGATATGGGCGGCGGCGAAAAGCCCTGAGAGGTAGTCATTCACCCGCAGGGCATAGGCCATCATCTCGTCGATCTCTTGCGGGCTGGCCCAGCCCCAAGCGGTGATGTGGTCCTCGGACACCATCGGATCGCCGAGCTTGTCGTCTTTGTAGTAAAACTCGACCACCGAGCGGGGGAGGTTTTCACCCTCTTTGAGCCCAAGCCGCGTGCAGATCGAGCCAGCCGCGACGTTTCGAACGACCACTTCGAGCGGGATGATCTCGACATGGCGGATCAGCTGCTCGCGCATATTGATGCGCTTGATGAAATGGGTCGGGATGCCGATCCGCTCAAGGCCGAGCATCACGAACTCAGAGATCCGGTTGTTGAGCACGCCTTTGCCTTCAAGAACGGCGTGTTTCTTGTTGTTGAAGGCGGTCGCATCGTCCTTGAAGAATTGGATCAGCGTGCCGGGCTCAGGACCCTCATAGAGGATCTTCGCCTTGCCTTCATAAATCTGTTTGCCGCGGGCCATGGGCTCGCTCCTTAAAAGAAAGAGGAGGGCGCGCGGAGGGGCCGAGAGGCCGTCCAAGCGTGCCGGAAGCCAGCGCTGCTAACACGTCTCTAACCTCGCCGCAAAGCGCTTTGACGCGGCACACAAAACGCCTCCGGACGAGGGGATGAATGGCCCGGTTGCCCCGATTTTGGGCGAGCAGCGCACCAATTTAGTTGCGCTGACGAGGCGAATGGCATTGCCCGTGCCGCCCGATCCATCCACAACAGCCGCAACAACGACAACCGTATCGAGGATATCATGACGGATCGACTGAAGGGCAAACGAGCATTCATCACCGGCGGGGCGCAGGGCCTTGGCCTTGCTATGGGCAAGATGTTCATGGCCGAGGGTGCCGACGTCACCCTAACTGATGTGCAGACGGACAAAGTCGCCGCAGCAGCCGAAGAGATGGGCGCGGCCGCGGGCATTGAGCATGAC
>JBCDLG010000157.1:0-5197 GCA_038745625.1 Pseudomonadota bacterium
AGAGGAGCTGCCCTTAGTACGAGAGGACCGGGGTGGACGTACCTCTGGTGGACCAGTTGTCGCGCCAGCGGCATAGCTGGGTAGCTATGTACGGAACGGATAACCGCTGAAAGCATCTAAGCGGGAAGCCGCCCTCGATACTAGATTTCCCTGAGAACCGTGGAAGACCACCACGTTGATAGGCTGGATGTGGAAGCGCAGCAATGTGTGAAGCTGACCAGTACTAATTGTTCGATCGGCTTGATCGTTAACCCGTGCCATCATGGTACGGAACACTGCCCATGCGCGGCGAACGTCCCGCGCTATGGTTCGTTTCTAGACTGACTTTGATTGCTTTCTTTAAAGGCAAGACGCGTAAGCGTCCTCTCGCAAACATGCTCATTCTGCCGGCCTGGTGATTTTGGCACAGGGCCCCCACCCGTTCCCATCCCGAACACGGTCGTTAAATCCTGTAGCGCCGATGGTACTCCGGCTTAAGCCGTGGGAGAGTAGGTCGTCGCCAGGCCTGCAGAGCGAGCATGTCCCCATTCTTCTGAACCCCGTTCTCGCAAGAGGCGGGGTTTTTTGTTGTCTGGTTCCCCGGGCAGAAACCGTCCCCTTTGCGTCCCCACTTTTTGGCTGTATGGGACGAGGTGGGAAAAGGGCATTGCCATCAAATTGTTGGCGGGGAAGTTTCAGTATGAGTTATAACCAAGAGACCACCACGTTGGCGGTGGCGAACACGTCGCGCATCGGTTCGATGCTGTGGATCGGGTTCTACACCTTTGTGTTGAACATCCTGACGCTGACGTTTTTCCGGTTCTGGGGGCGCACCATTTTTCGCCGGCGCATCTGGTCTGACACAACGATTGCCGGTGAAGCGCTCGAGTATACGGGCCGGGGCATGGAGCTGTTCATCGGGTTCTTGATTGCGGCCGTCACGGTGATGCTGCCGCCTGTCCTGTTTGTGCTGGTGGCTCAATTCGTCTTTGGCGAAGTCGCCGCGGCCATTGCGATCTTCGGGGTGTACCTCTTCTTCTTTTGGCTGATCGGTGTCGCGATATTCTTGGCCCGACGGTATATCCTGTCCCGCACACGTTACCGCGGCATTCGGTTTGAGCAGACCGGCTCAGCAATGGATTATGGATGGAAGTCGTTCGGATACACGTTTCTGACCGGTTTCACATTGGGGTGGTTCGCCCCCGCGGCTCGGCTTCGCTTATCCAAGTACATTTGGAGCCATGCTCTCTTTGGTAGCGAGCCCATTCGGTTTGAAGACAATGAGGCCGCGCAGGCAGAACCCCATTACAAGAGCTTTGCCGTTCTGTGGGTGGGAGGTGTTGGCCTCTACGTCCTGTTGATCATGGGCACAATGTCCATGGGCTTTGCCGATCCCATGACCACCGATCCGATCATCGCGATACTGAGACTCTATGCGCTGATGTTCGCACTCGGCATCGTGTTTGCGGGGTTCTCGGCCTGGCATGAAGTGGTCATGGTGCGGAAGATCATCAAATCCCTCCATATCTCAGGAGCCCGTGCGACCTGCGACTTGACGACGATGGATCTCTTGAGGATCTGGTTTCTCGGCGGTTTGCTCACCGTGTTGACACTCGGTATCGGCTCTCTTGCGTTCAACATGATGGTGTGGCGGGTCATCGCCAACCACATCCGGTTTGAGGGCGAGATTGACCTCGCCGCTATCGAGCAAGCCGCCTCTACAGGACCCGTCCAAGGCGAAGGCATCGCCGATGGCCTTGATATCACGGGCTTCTGATGGCGGTGTCGGATGACAGTTGGCCGGCCACTTACTTCGACGGTATCCGGCCGATTGAGCAAAACGTCCTGGTGCGTTTTGGCGATGACGGTCTCATCCTGATCGGCGCTGATGGGTCCAGTTGGAATTGGCCCTACCGCAAGATCGACGTGGAGAGGCTCGAGGAAGACAGTAGGGTGACGTGCCGCGTGCATGCGGACGCGGTGCTGAAGCTGTCCCATGACGTTGCTGACCGGCTCGCTGATTTCCGAGCATTCATACAGGCGATGGACCATCGAAAGCGGCGATTCGCCATGATGGTCTCCACCCTCACAGGTGCGGCGGCGGTGATTCTGGCGGCGGTTTTCGTCGGTATGCCGAAGGCAGCGGGGTGGTTCGCGCACCAAACCCCGCTGGAGCTTGAGCAGCAGATTGGCGAGAACATGGCGAGCCAAGCGAAGCTGATCTTTCGGCCGTGCAACAATCAACGTGCTGATGAACTGCTTGCGCCAACCGTGAGCGAATTTGCGGAGGCAGCGGAGATTACCTACCCTGTTGAGCTGACCTTGGTACGCACGGAACTCGCGAACGCCTTTGCCCTCCCGGGTGGGCAAACCATGGCGACCCGAGGCCTTTTGGACTTGCTGGCGGATGATCAAGAGGCATTTTGGGCCGTTGTCGCGCACGAGCTCGCGCATGTGAAAAACCGCGACAGTCTGACGGCCGTCTTTCGTAACTTAGGCGTGTCGACCCTTTTGGAGTTCCTGACGGGCGGTAGCGGCCTAGCTCAGCAGTCGATCTTACTTGGTGGTCAGCTGACGGAGTTCAGCTACTCACGCCAACAGGAAAGGCGCGCTGACGATCTTGCCTATGACATTCTCGAAGATCGCGGGATGGATCCCGCTGCCTTGGGGCGAGGTTTGGCTGCCCTGACCGAGGCATTGGAGAGTGATGACGATCTCTCCGTGCCGGAGTGGATGAGCACCCATCCGGCGACAGACCAGCGCATCGCGCGCGCGACTGAGCGTGCAGACCCTCAAACGGCGCCCATGCCGCTGACCGACGAGGAGTGGCAAGAGGTGGTGAGCGCTTGTGAGTGACGTCAGGCGCGCCCCTAACGCAGGAAACGTCCAAAATCGCAGCCGTTCGCGCCATCGCTTGCGGGGCCGCAAAAACTCCTGAAATCCTGCCGTTCTTTGCTTGCCACGGGGTCTCAGTTTCGATACACCGCCGCTTCTGTTGAGACGGACTTCGGGTCCGTTCCTTGATGCGGGATGGAGCAGCCCGGTAGCTCGTCAGGCTCATAACCTGAAGGTCGTAGGTTCAAATCCTACTCCCGCACCCAACACTTCCTTCCGACAGCACACTGATATTGTTGGTGCGGCGGTAATATCTCTTCAGTATTCGCACGAATGATCGATCTTCAGTCGCAAACGTCGTCGCGCATCGCGTTGTCGCGGCCGACGGAGAGGCTCTTCAGGCTTGAGCCTGCCCGATAGGGTTTGCAGCGCAGCGCCCTCCCGATGCCGGCAATCGTCTTGAGTTTCGCGATGCGTAGCACTTTGTGAAACGGCCCCCTAGGTTCGGATCCGCGATCGCTGCCGGGCAAAGTGTGTCCCGATCGAGCGGGCCCAGAGGACATCCGAAGGTTGGGGTCCATGCATTGTTGGTCGGCCAACAAATACCGTTTTGATCACCCTAATAGGCCGAGGACTTAAGGCCGCCATCGGACGATTCCCATCAACGCTGCCGGCATGAATTGTCCGTCCGATGAAGGCAGCCCGGTGTGAGCGACTGCAAAAAAAGGTTGAACCCCCAACGCGTGTGACATAGTTGCGAATTATTCGCAGTTTCATTCGCGATTTGGGGGTTCCTATGATCAAGACATCGTTCCTTCTGGCAACGAGCGCGGCAGCGCTGCTTTCCGCGGCTGCCAGCGCACAGACCAGTCCCTACGACACCGACGAAGACGTCATCGTGGTGCGGGGCCGCGCGCAGCAGCTCTATCGTGTCGGTGAGACGGACACGGCGCGGCTGCCGTCCGATCCGCTTTCGGCCCCGCTGATCATCAACTCGATCAACGAGCAATTGATCGAAGACCAAGGCGCGCGGGACGCGCAAGACATCTATCGGAACATCTCAGGTGTCAGCCAATTCAGCTATGCGGGCGTCACCGCGCGCGGGTTCCGGCAGGAAGAGATCTTTTTTGATGGTCTTCGCGGCGACCCCTATGCCGGTTTTGCTGTACCCCAACTTTTCAATATTGAGCGGGTCGACTTCCTGAAAGGCCCTGCCGGCATGCTCTATGGTCCAGGTGCGCCGGGCGGCCTCTTCAACTACGTCACCAAAAAGCCAACCGAAGACTTCGAAGCTGAAGTCCGCGCCGTCTATGGCACCGAAGCCAGAAAGGGTGGATCGTTTGAGATCAACGGCGCCTTGCCGATGGAGGGCGTCGTCGGCCGCCTCGGCATTTTCTACGAAGACCGCAACACGCCGAGGAAGAACACAGCGAGCGAGACCCTGATCTATGATGGAGGTCTTGGTTTTGACCTTGGGTTTGCCAATCTCGTTCTTCAGGGTACGCGCTATGAACAAGATCTTGATGGCAACCGGTTGCGGGGTGTGCCAACGGATGACGATGGCAACTTCTTGACCGATCGTCGTTGGAACCACAACGAACCCGATGATTTTCTCGATCTCGTTTCCAACAATATCCAGGCCAGTATTGATGGCGACGTCGGCGAGAGCCTGACCTGGAACGCGGTCATTCGGTATACCGATAGCGAAGAGAACCAGGAGTATCATGAACCTCGAGGCCTGATCGACACGGACGCCGATGGTGTCGTCGATTTCGTCTCCGAGCGTGAGTATCGTGATCAGACGCGGGCTGAGGAGAGCATCTCCTTCGCGGCGAACGCCATCTGGTCCAAGAAAGTCGGCATCTTCGACACCCGCACTCTCGTCGGCTTCGACTATTTCGACGGTGAGGAGGAATTTGACTATGACCGAGCCCGCGGGCTGGGCGATAATGTCCTTGGTCTGAGTTTGATCAACCCAGCCTACGGGGTATCGGATCGTACGACCTATAATCTAACAACGTTGCAGGATGGCGCCGTGACGGAGCAGATCCGGATCGGCGGGTACATCCTTGAAGAGCTGACCTACGGCAAGTTCATCGTCACGGGTGGTATTCGCTTTGATGGGTTCGACGACGAGACACCGACTGGTGACAGCTTTGATGATGATCGGATCACGCCGCGGGTGGGTTTGGTCTACAAGGTCCTGCCCGATGTCTCGCTTTTTGCTCAGTGGGCGGAGAGTTATGAGCCGCAGGGGATCGGCGACCAGGACTCTCGCATCGGCGGTCCTTTCGACCCAAGCGAGGGCGAGATCTTCGAGGCGGGCGTCAAAACGGCGCTATTCGATGGGCGCGTTCAATCCTCCCTGGCGTTCTACGAGATC
>JBCDLG010000158.1:0-5157 GCA_038745625.1 Pseudomonadota bacterium
CAGCAAAACCCGCCGCCGATGGCGCAGCGACGATGCCGTCGCTCTCGAGCTCTTTCGCAACGGCAAAAAGAAGCGCCTCGCGACCACGATCGGCGACGATCTGCACACCGATCGGCAGATCACCTTCTGGTATTCTTATGGGCAGCGATAGGGCTGGCACACCACTGAGACCAACGGGCTGGGTCATCATACCCAAATGCGCCCGGGCATTCACCGCTTGGCTGTTGATCGTGATGGTCTCATCATCAATCCGGGGTGCACGGACGGGTGTCGTAGCTGTCACCAGGACATCCACCGTTTCGAAAAGCGCCGCCAGCTGATCCGCAAAGGGCTGCGCCGCCGCAAGAGCAGCGCTTTCTGTGCCTTCAGGCAATAGAGCGCCGGCCAACAGCCGGTCTCGCGTACCGTCGTCAAAGGACAGCGGATCCTCCCGCAACGAATCCAGGTGGCGTCGCCCGCCTTGCGCGGACGTCAGGAGGAACGCAGCCGACCGCGCACGTGCCGATTCCGAAAGCTCAACCGGCGTCGCCCTCAAAGCTGCCGCCACGCGATCAACGGCCGCGAGGACGGATGGGTCGATCCCCTCACGGAAAAATCCCTGGAGAACTCCGGCGCGCAGACCGCCAGTCGCCGCAGCGTCCAACGCTTGCCCTGCCATCGCTTCGTGGATGAGCTGCGCGTCATCGCTGCTGCGCGTGAACGCGCCCACCGTGTCGAGCTCATCCACAAAAGGAAAAACGCCGTCGAGCGGAAGGCTGCCATGGGTCGGGCGCAACCCGATGACGCCGCACAATGATGCAGGTACACGGACAGACCCATTGGTATCAGAGCCTAAGGCAAACGGGACAAGCTCGGCGGCCACGGCGGCCGCAGAGCCGCCTGACGAGCCACCCGCCAACCTTTCAAGATCATGCGGATTCCGGGTGGTGCCGAAATGGGCGTTGACCGTGCTGAAGCCATAGGCGAACTCGTCCATGTTCAGTTTACCAACCAATACCGCGCCAGCATCGATCAACCGCTGAACCAGCGCCGCGTTATCGGCCGCTGGCGGCGCATCGACGCGTCGCTTCGCGCCTGCCGTCGTGGTCAAGCCTTTGACGTCAAAAAGATCCTTCACCGCAAACGGCACACCGGCGAGGGGTCCCGGGTCTTGTCCAGCAGCAACCAAACCATCGATTTTGCGGACCTGGTCCATCGCTTGCGTGCTCAACACACAGGTGAAAGCACCGATATGCGCATTATGCTGATCAATTCGCGCCAGCGCTAATGCCGTGACGTCAACCGCTGATCGCTCACCGCGGCGCACACTTGATGCAAGATCCTGGATGGACGGCCAAACGCTGCTCACCCGCGCTCTCCGCCTAGAGGCAGACCAGCAGCCTCAGCATGCGCACGCAAAGCACGCAGCTGCGTCCTCACCCCCTCCGCTGCTTGCTCAGGCACGGCGATATCCGCCTGCTCAGCCCGGCGCGCGATGGCATCAGCGGACACGTCGAACACAAAGACCCCGTCGCTCATGCCGGAGGATGAGCGCTGTTCTTTCGCCGACGGCCGTCGATGCACCTTGCTTACGCCTCCTATGATATCGGCTTGGCAGGTCAGAAGCGCCTGCATCCGAGGCCTAACGCTATAATCGGCCAGAAGCGAGCCTCAATACGACATTTTTGCGCCGATCCATTCGCCTTCGCAATCAGACAGGCTCAGCTGCTTTGGATCGACGCTCGGCGTAACGTTGAGCCACCGCCGCGCCCAGCACAAGCTGGGCTGGGTGATAGATCAAGAGCGGCAGCATGATGATCCCCACCGATGGCAGCCCGGCAAAGAGGATCTGGGCCATCGGTGCGCCGGTCGCGAGGCTTTTGGTACCCCCGCAAAAGAGCGCGGTGATCTGCTCATCGTCTTTGAGTCCCATCGCCCGCGCCACCGGCGGCAGGGCCGCAAAGGCGATCGCGAGAAGAAGGCCTGCCAGCGCCATCGCGCCGAGATAATCGGCGGGCGAAAAGCGCGACCAGGTCCCAGCTGCACCGGTCTCAGCAAAGGCCTTAAAGACGATCAGCAAGATGACGCCGCGGTCGACGGCGCTCAAAAACGGTTTGTACTTCGCCAGCTGCGCCTTGATCAGCGGCCGCGCCGCTTGTCCCACAGCGAAGGGCAAGAGCACGATCTTAGCAATGCCGATCACCGCCGACAGGACATCGAACTGCGTGTCGCCCGCTTGCCCAATGAGCGCGATCAGCGCCGGCGTGATGAGCAACCCAGCAAGGTTAGACAGAGATGCATTGAAAACCGCTCCCGGCACCTGGCCCCCAGCTGTCGCAGCCAGCGCGACGGCCGACGAGATGGTCGATGGCAGGGCGGTCAAGAAGAAGAACCCAAGCCGCGCATCGGCCGAAAGCCACGGCTCGCCAGCAAAGTAGACCAGAGCGCCAATTGCGGGGAAAGCGACATAGGTCGAGGACTGAACAAGAAGATGAAGCCGCCACGCCGTCACGCCGCTCAAAAAGACCTTTGGCGCGAGGTTGGCGCCATGCAGGAAGAAAATCAGCGCAATGCCGGTCGTTGTGAGGGTGTTGAGAGAGACGAGGCCCTCAAGCCTTGCTGGCGCGGGAAACAGGAGCCCGAGCAGCACGGCCGCAAAGATCATCAGCAACGCTGATTGTTTCTTGGCCCAGGCCCGCAGCTGCAAGGCAAGATCGGTGTTCACATCGCTCCCCGCGTTCAGCGCGAAACCATGCTCTTTCTTGTTGCATCGCACAAGACCCCGGACAATCCGCGCCCATCCAAGCGCGATCTGGGGTGCGGCTCATCTGTGTAAGGTGCTTTCGAGGAAGGGGTGTCCAAAAGACCCGATAAACTATATCAAAAGGTGTGACTTTGAACGAACCGCCTCTTCTTGAAACGCTTCAGCTGAACAGGGTCAGCCTGCTTCGTTTCTTGCGCGCACGGCTGGGGGATCACGACAGGGCGGATGATGTGTTCCAGTCCCTTTCGGAGCAGGTGCTGACGCAACCAGCGACGGCCGTGCTGCATAATCCGCGTTCGTATCTCTTTCGCATGGCAGCCAACGCTGCCAACTCCCACCTGCGGTCACAAAAGACACGCGATCGCTATGAAACAGCCGCGGCGCATCACACAGCGCAGGCTGATGAGCGGGATCCCGAACGTGTCATTCTGGGCCAAGACGCGCTGAAAGCAGCGCAATCTGCGCTTGATGACCTTCCGCCGCTGACAAGGCGGATGTTCATTCTCTTCCGCGTGCATGGCCTGCCGCAAAAGCAGATCGCACAACGGTTTGGCGTGAGCCTGTCCACCGTTGAAAAGCGGATCGCGAAGGCGGCACACCATTGCCACGATCGGCTTGCCGCTGAGGGATATGAGGAATTGACCTCCGAGCCGCGTCATAAGGACAAGAGATCAACCAATAGAGGACACCGCTATGACCAGCCGTGATCCTGAACGCTTGGATGCACTGGCGAAGGACGCGCTCTCGCTTCTCCTGGCCACGGCGGAGCTGCCCGAGGACGAGCGCGCCTCCATTCTCGACGACTGGGCGGCGCAAAGCGCTGAGCATGACGACGCGCTGGCCCACGCCAGCGACGAATGGGGCCTCTTTGGTTCGCTCCCGGATGACCGCATGTCTTTTCGCGACAGGATAGGACTGGCTGCTGACATCGCGTTGACCCAGGCCACAGACCACCCGGCGCGCGTTGCGACGGTGGCCTGCGCCGCTCTTGCGCTGCTGATCCTCCCCATGGGTTTCTCACTGATGCCCCCAGCGGCGCGCCAAGACCCCGCCGCAGGCGAACCCGCAACATGGGACCATACGGACGATTTCACCCATCAGATGACGCGTTACATCACGGGGCAACACGAGCAACGCGAGATCGAACTTCCTGATGGAAGCCGGCTCTGGCTGAACTGGAACAGCGAGGTGATTGTCGCTGATTTGGATGATGAGGTTCATGTCGACGTCATCATCGGCGATGCGCTGTTCGCCCCGTCGACCCAGCGCGACAAAGCCCTTGTCGTCCACGCCGGCCAAGCGTTCACCTACAATCCCACCACTGAATTTGCTGTTCACACCCATGGCACGCGGTATGCGGCCTTTGCCGTGAAGAAGGGGGTGCTGTCGCTGAAAAGCAGGACCAGCGACTTGCCCATTCACATTGCGGCCAATCAGCGGGTCAATGTGAGCAATGGCGAAGGTGGTCTCATCGAAGCCGTCAGTGCAAGAAGCATTGGCGATTGGCGAGAGGAAAAGATCGTACTGGTCGAACGCCCCCTCGTCGATGCGCTTTACTCCCTTGCCCACTATACCGAAAAACCGCTCCGTGTGGGACTGATCGACGACCCACAGCGGAGAGTCACGGCAACCTTCTCGATGCGGAATGCCGAAGATGCACTCATGCAACTTGCCAGCACTTATGACCTGGAGCTGGACCCGCAGTCGCCCGATGCGCTTGAGATCCGGTCGGTTGTCAAGTCGGCGCCGTGAACGTCAAGCTCTACGCCGCACCTGTAACAAACTGAATCACTGAGGCTTTGGCCCGCATAGGCGGCGCCAAAGCGCTTCAACTGGCCCCTGCCGAAAGCGGCTGAGCCACAGCGAGCTCCATGTCAGCTGGAGCGCCCAAACCAGAAACACGAGCGCCAACATGTGATCATGGTCGAGGCTGTCAAACGTGATCAGTTTGAAACCATGCATGAGGATCAGAAACAAGACCGAGTGCAGAAGATAATTGGTGAGCGCCATGCGCCCAACAGCCTCAACAGGAGCACGAACCCTCTTCGCCAGTCGATCATAGACGAGATGAACGGCGGCTATGATGCCGAAAGACATGACCGCACAGCCAGACCGGAAGGTGAGGTTCTCAAGCGGCAGATCACCTGTGAACCCAAGATAGGAGCCGACAGCATCATGGCGACCGATACGCGCGAAGACACCATAGGTAACGAGCGGTACACTGATGGATATCGACACTGCGAGCAGTTTCTTGTAAAAGGTCCTCGTCAGACTGCCTTGCAAGACGCCCAGGCGAAAGAGGCCCATGCCGATCAGCATCAACCCAAGCGCGTTCCAGACACGGAAATAGGGCAACGCCGTCCACTGAATGAACTGATTGCGCCATGCGTTGTATTGCAAGAGATCGCTATAGC
>JBCDLG010000159.1:0-5045 GCA_038745625.1 Pseudomonadota bacterium
GCGACGTGCACTCCGAACAGGGCATCCGTTCTCAAGTCGATTGCAGCCGAGTTGAGCGCGATCTCCCCGCGCTCCGCCGCCCGTTGAAGAGCATTTCGGTAGGCGGCTCTTATCCGAGAAAAGTAGGCATCAATCCGGCCAGCAACGGCCACATCGGCAGAGATTTCCTCTTGCGAGGTCGTGCACACAAGGCATCCAGGTTGAGGGTCTTCAGAACATCCCGCCATGGCGAAGAGGCGCAGGAGAGCCTCTATATCGTCAAGGCAAGCGTCCTCACTCTCCAATGCCGCGAGGAACTGCCGCCCCGCCCGCTCTGTGAACCCATCCAGCGCCGTCAAGAACATGGCATGCTTGTCGCCAATGCCGTTGTAGAGCTGTCGGCGGTTGAGCCCGGAAGCCGCCTCAAGGTCTGAGAGCGAGGTCTCTGCAAAGCCTTTCTGCCAAAACAGATCGGTCAGGCTTTGTTGTACCTTTGCGGAATCATATTCGATGCGTCGAGCCATGCACCGTTAATTCACCGAACGGTGACGAATGTCAAACCCAGGTTTGGATCAGGCCTTTTTCCAACCATCGATGATCAGGTTGCCCTGCTTTGCCATGGTCGCCGCTGCGGTCGTCTCGCATTCGACGCGGATCATTGCCAAGGCCCCCCAGAGCAGACCCACGAGGTAATCGGCCCTTTGATCGCGTTCCTCGTCGGTGCAGGTCATCTCACCTCGTTGCCGTGCGTTCTCAAGCGCAGACGTGAACGATGTGAGCAGCATGGATTTGTAGTCCGTGATCTTGGCTTTCACCGGGTCTGATGCACGGCGGACATCCAACACAGTATTCACCATCAGGCACCCAGCATGGGCAGGGGCACCGGCATCCGCAGGGGCGCTCATGGCCGTGAAGAGGTCCTGGATTTCCTTCAGTCCACCCGTTGCGATCATCCCTTCGTAAATGTTTTTGGCCGCCTCATGGTAGTGATCAAGGGCTGCGAGGAAGAGCCCCTCCTTGTCACCAAATGCGTTGTAGATGCTGACCCGCTTCAGCCCGGTCGCTTCTTCCAGGGCACCGATAGGCGTCTCGCTGTAGCCAAGCTTCCAAAAGGCAATCATGGCCGCGTCCACGACTGTGGCTTCGTCGAATGATCTGGGGCGGGCCATAAGGTATCTCGCAAGTTTTATACCAAGGGTTATATAACTCTGGACAGGTCAAAAGGCAAATGATACCGATTATGTAACGCAAGTTATAAAACGGATATCGGTATGTTTCCTAAAGCCTGCGCTGTCGCCCTGGCGGCAGCGGTCACTCTTTCTTTGCCCGCTGGACCCGCCCCGGCTCAGGAGGCTCTCGCCGAAGCTCAGACACTCACTCAGGCAACGTATAGGCGGAGCGTTGACGTTCGATTTGATGGCTCCCCATCCGAGGTGATCCCAAACCTGCTGACACGGGTCGATCTTTTCGATCCAACAATTGAGGAGGTCCGCTTCGACCACACTCAGAGCGTTACGCCGGGCAAGATGGGTGTTGGCTCTCGCCGCATTTGCATCTTCACCGATGGGCGGGAATTGGTCGAACCGCTGCTCGTATACGATCCCCCTCGGGCCTACGCCTATACAGTGGATGCAGACGCTTCGACCATGGCGCTGCCCGTGCGTGAGATCGTTCTCTTCTATCAGTTCGAGGCGGATGGTGACGGCACCTTAGTGACGGTTCACGCCTTTTATGACCCCAAAATTCCCGGAACTGGTCCGGTGATTGAGCCGGTTCTCACCGGCACGCTTCGCCGCACCTTTCAAACCGCCACCGAGGTCTTCGGCGGCGAATACATCGGCGACCAAAGGCCGTGATCCAACCAACTCCAAGCCAACCTTGAAAGGAAATACCATGAAACTCAAAGCACTCAGCCTTGCGATGCTACTGGCCACGCCTTCGTTCGCATTCGCGGATGGACCGTCCGTGATGGAGATCATCACCTTCGATGCACAGCCCGGAGCAACCGCAGAAGCCGTCACGGCGGCACTCGGCCCCATCGAGGCCAAGATGGGACAGTACGGTACGCTGATCGCCCGTTCCGTGGCAGAAGGGCCAGAGGGCCAGTGGACCATGGTCAACTATTGGACTGACCGTGATGCCATGAACCGCATTAACGAAGAGGCTCTGACCTGGCCGGAATTCGGGGCGCTACGCCCTTGGCCTCACGCCGTTCCGCAGTCTTTCCTGGGCCCTCTTTCTGGTTGCCACACCGGTCTTCGCCGTGGGTGTGATCCTTGGTCTTGATACCGTCGGGGTGGTGAAATGACGGATATCGAAGCGATCCTTGCGGCCCCCGATAGGTCGCCTGAAGACCGTGCAATGGACGGGCTTCGCCGTGCTTCGGACATGATCGATGCCGCAGGTCTCAAGCCAGACCAGAGCATTCTTGAACTTGAGCCGGGCAAAGGCTGGTTCACGGATATTCTCCTTCGGCTCATCGGGCCGAAGGGACACCTCACGGCACAACAACCGGCTCTGCTCGATGGCTTCTTTGGGAAGGATGTTTCCAAGAAGATCAAACGAGGGGGTCGTAAGAACGTGACCTACAGCAATGCACCTTTCACAGAGATGGCGGCAGGCGATGCGACCATGGATCGGGTTCTTTGGGTCCAAGGGCTACACGAGATTTGGTTTGAACCAAAACCAGGTGTTACGTTTGGAGATGCCCAGGCAATCTTCTCCGAGGTCAAGCGCGTCTTGAAACCCAACGGGATGTTATTCGTCGTGGACAACCTTGCGAAAAGCGGTACGCCGCAACCAGAGGCGAGCCAACTCCACCGGTCCGAGCCAAAGTTACTGGCGACGATAATAGAAGAAGCGGGATTCAGCTTGATGCACGCCGATCCTGACTGGATCGTCAGTGAGGTCGATACGCTCGATGTTCCCACATTCACGCCTGGCATCCATCTTCGGACAAGTCAGCATATGCAAAAATACTGGCTCACGGGAGAATGAAGTTTTGTTCGAGGTCGGGTCGGAAGTATTTCAGTTCTGATTAATTCTGCGCAAGCGGTCATTGGCGCACCTGCAACGAAAGCTCACTTTGTCCGCAGATTGGTCGTTCGTATCATCGGATTGAATGACCGCATCGAGCCCACTTTACCCAATTTTGCTGAGCGGGATGCGGGCATAGCGTGGTATTCCCTACGGTCCCAGGCCTGCGGTCGGTATGTTCCGAAGGACGCATAGGGCGTCTTTGTAATGGTCGGCTGGTTTCATTCGCACTTTCCTAGTGGCTAGATCCTAACAAAGCCGGGCGCGGATGAAATCAACGTTAAAAAAGCTAGGTGGTCCTTCAGTCCTGGCGCTCCGACGCTGACATAGTAGAGGGGCCACGAATGACGCTTGCGGAGAGAGAAACAAAGCCGGGCTTTGTCAACTTCAGTTTGCTCTTAGGGGCCAACGCAGTCCTCGTGACTGCACTACCGATGATGATCGTTCTCGGCGGGCTGGCGGGGTTGATCCTCGCACCCGGCGAAAGCCTCGCCACGCTGCCGACCTCCGTCTCGACGCTCGCCGGGCTCTTCGCTGCCGCACCGTTCTCGCTTTTCATGGGGCGCTACGGACGACAGGCGGGCTTTGTCCTCGGCGCCGTCTTCGCCGCAGCCGGTGGGGCGGCGGGGCTCTGGGCAATGGTGCAGGGCAGCTTTGTGCTGCTTCTGGTAGGGCATTTCCTCTTGGGCGCGGCGCTCGCCTGCTTCCAGTTCTTCCGCTTCGCAGCCGCCGAGGTCGTGCCGGATCGGTGGCGCTCAGTTGCCATCTCACTGATGCTTACGTCGGGCCTGATCGCTGCCTTGGTCGGACCGGAGGTCTTCGCTCGCACGCAGGACGCGCTCGTGCCGATCCCCTTCGCTGGAGCCTATGGCGCGATTATCGCTCTCGCCGGCCTTGGGGTCTTGCCGCTACTGTTCCTACGTGGGCTGGGCGCAGCGCACGTCCCACCGTCCGGCTCCTCACAGAGGCTCGACGTGCTTGCAGTCCTGCGCCGCCGAACAGTCTCCCTCGCCATCTTCGCGGGTGCAATCTCGCAGGGGATCATGGTGCTCTTGATGGTGCCTACTCCCATCGTCATGGTCGGCTGCGGCTTCGACGCGACTACCGGTGCGCAGGTCGTGGGCTGGCACGTCGTCGCGATGTTCGCGCCAAGCTTCGTAACGGGCTTCCTCGTCAAGCGGTTCGGCGCATCGGCCATGGTCTGTCTGGGGTTGGCCTTGCTCGCCGTCGCAGCGGTGATCGCGGCATCGGGTCTGACGCTTGGCCACTTCTACGTCTCGCTCATTGTCCTCGGCGTTGGTTGGAACTTCGGTTTCATCGGCGCAACCAGCATGCTGTCCGATGCACTCGCACCTGAGGAACGCGCCGCCGTGCAGGGTATCAACGATACCGCCATCGCGCTCGCCTCCGCCGCGGCGGCTTTCGCCTCGGGCGCTGTCGTCGCAGGCTTTGGATGGGTGACGCTTACGCTCGCTACCCTGCCCATCGTCGCGGCTACGGCACTAACGCTCCTATGGTTTAGGCGGGGATCAAAGGTAGGCGGCTGAAAGACGGCGGAACGGTTCCCCACTTACAGCAAGACGTTATTGATAGTGTCGCTGTGTCTGGCTCGCCAGAAAATCGACACCAAAGGGCAACTAAGCTAACCCCAAATGCTATATCTCGTTCCCACTATGCGCACAAAATGGAAACTTGAGGATGACGGTGCCTATCAAAAACGGGCTGATGGCGATCTCATAAACAAAAGAGCTCCGGCCCCGAAAACAGCATATCCAAGAAAAATCGGATATAGCGTCATATTGTAGCTGAAGCCGACCGCGCTGCCAGCGATAACACCTATAAGGGTCAGGATCGAGGCCGTGACCGCTGCCGCAAGTCCTGCAATATGCCCCAGTCTTTCAAGGGCGATTGCGTTGAAGTTTCCGAATGTCAGGCCAAGAAGAAAGAGGGCTGGACAGTTCGCGACCATAAACAGCCAAAGTGACGGCAAACCTCCAAGTACGGCCATTATGCCTACGAAAAGCAGCGAC
>JBCDLG010000160.1:0-5026 GCA_038745625.1 Pseudomonadota bacterium
CCCGCCGCATGACCACCTCCCCACCCCGGGCTTGGCAGCGGATGCTGTCGGGCCGTCGTCTTGATATTCTTGATCCCTCGCCGCTGGATGTGGAGGTGGAGGACATTGCCCATGGCCTAGCGCGGGTGGCGCGTTGGAATGGTCAGACCACGGGGCACCTGCCCTTCAATGTGGCGCAGCACTCGGTAATCGTCACCGACCTCTGCCTTGAGATGAAACCGGACTGGAAACGTGAGTGGCGCCTCGCGGCCCTCCTCCATGACGCGCCGGAATATGTCATCGGCGACATGATCTCACCGTTTAAGGCCGTCCTCGGAGGGAATTACAAAAAGGTCGAGGCGGGCCTTCAGCGCGCCATCCATATCCGCTTTGGCCTGCCAGCCGAGCTTCCTGAACAGGTGGAGAAGACGATCAAAAAGGCTGACCGCGCCTGCGCCTATTTCGAGGCGACACAAATCGCAGGCTTTTCCGTAGACGAAGCAAAGAAGCTCTTCCCCCTTCCCCGCGCGATTGAGCCGTTCTCGATCGACATCCTCTCCACCGAAGAAAGCCAGGCGCTTTACCTTAGGCGTTTCGAAGCGCTTGCCGGTTAGGGCTTGCAGTGAAACAATCGGCCATCCATTCGGAGGGGCATGGAGAGACGGCTCGTCATTGGGCTCAATGTGGTCCTCGCCGCGGTGAAAGACGGCGAACCCGTGGTGCTGTGTGTGAAGCGCCCCGGCGGGTGGGGCCTGCCCTTTGGCCGGTTTGATCCCGAGGACCACCGCACATTTGAGCTCGCTCTTCGGGACTTTGTGGAACGGCAAACCGCCCTACCGCTCGAATATGTCGAACAGCTCTACACCTTTGGCGACAAAGGCCGCGAGGCGCCGCGGGCCAGTCTCGTCTCCGGGGACGAGGCCGACCGGATCGTATCGGTGGGCTATCTCGCCCTTTCCTCCGAAGCGCTGACCCCAAGCCTCGAAAGTGCCGCCTGGCGCCGGTGGTCGACCTTTTTTCCTTGGGAAGACCATCGCGAGGGCAAGGTCCGGAGCCGCGCGGACATCGCGGCGGAACTTCGCGGATGGGCCAAGGGCGACGAGGCGCTCGAAAGCCGGATTGACATCGCTTTCGGCACCAATGACGACGCGGGCTGGGAGGAAGAGCGCGCCCTCGACCGTTATGAGCTGATGTATGAAGCGCGCCTGGTGGCCGAAGCGCACCGGGACCGCGACGGTGTCGAAGGCCCTCTCCTCCACGGCGAAGCGATGATCTCCGACCACAGGCGCATCCTCGCCACCGCGATCGGGCGCCTGCGCGGCAAGCTTCGCTACCGGCCCGTGATCTTCAAACTGATGGGCGACGAGTTCACCCTGCGGGAGCTGCAGGAAGGCGTGGAGGCGATCCTCGGCTTTGATATCCATAAGCAGAACTTCCGTCGCAGCGTGGAGACCGCCGGTCTCGTCGAGAAGACCGACACGACGGACCAAGCAACCGGTGGCCGGCCCGCCGCGCTCTACCGGGCGAGCAGTCTCACGGACGTGCCCACCGCGACGGGCCTGGCCCTGCCCCGCTTCCGCGGCGCCAACTAAGCCGGAGCCGCGCGGTTCGCCGCATCGTGCATTTTGCTGAGAAAAGCTCTTGCCGAGCATAAGTCAGAAGCTCATATACTCGCCCTGAGCAAAAGTCGGAGCAGGATAATGGCTGCCTTCGGGAACGAATTTGCGGAAACAACTCAAGAGGATGTGCGGGAGAGAACCGAGCATCTTTACGCCCGCGTAGCGGCGCGCATTCCGCGTTTTGAGTGGGAGCAGATGGCGCCGCTGGTCGCGCGCATCAACGACCTCAAGGCGGAGAAGAACGCCGTCATCCTGGCGCACAACTATATGACGCCCGAGATCTTCGCCTGTGTCGGCGATATCCGCGGCGACAGCTTGCAGCTCGCCAAGGAAGCCGCCGCCACCGATGCGGATGTCATCGTGCAGGCGGGCGTCCACTTCATGGCCGAGACGTCGAAGATCTTGGCGCCTGAAAAGACCGTGCTGATCCCTTCGATGGAAGCCGGGTGCTCCCTCGCCTCGTCGATCACCGGCGCCGATGTGCGGCTTTTGAAAGAGCGCTATCCCGGCGTGCCTGTTGTCACCTATGTGAACACAACGGCTGACGTGAAGGCCGAGACTGACATCTGCTGCACATCGTCGAACGCTGTGCAGGTCGTCGAACACATCTGCCAGGAGTTCGGCACCGACCAGGTTATTCTGATCCCTGATCAATATCTCGCCAAGAACGTCGCCCGCATGACCGATAAAAAGGTCATCACCTGGGCTGGCTCGTGCGAGGTCCATGAACGGTTCACGGCTGAGGACATCCGCGAGATGCGCGCGGGGAACCCAGGTGTTGTGGTTCTCGCCCACCCCGAATGCCCTCCGGATGTCTTATCGGAGGCTGACTATGCTGGCTCCACGGCCGCGATGTCTGGCTATGTGCAGAAGAACCAGCCGCGCCAGGTGGTGCTGATCACCGAATGTTCGATGTCGGACAATGTGGCGCTGGAGAACCCAGGCGTCGACTTTGTCCGCCCCTGCAACCTCTGCCCGCATATGAAGCAAATCACGCTCGAAGGCATCTTAGAGGCGCTGGAGACAATGACCCATGAGGTTGTGGTTGATCCGGTGATCGCTGCTCGCGCTCGTGATGCCGTCGAGCGGATGGTGGCGTTGCCAAGCCCGTCCTCGCCCGCGGCCTTTGATACTGGCCATGGCGGCGACGTGATCTCCGTCGAGCACCGCTAACGGCTTATGGATACGAGCCGTGCCCAGGGCGGCGTGGTGGTCATCGGCGCGGGGCTTGCAGGCCTTTGGACAGCGCTGAAGCTTGCGCCCCACCCTGTCACCGTGATCACTGCTGGCCATCTCGGCGACGGCAGCTCCTCCTGGGCCCAAGGCGGCCTGGCGGCGGCCATCGGCCCCGACGATCATCCTCGTCTGCATGCAGAGGATACGATTGCGGCAGGTGCGGGTCTCTGCGACCCCCATGCCGTCGATGTTCTTTGCGAGAGCGGCCGGGCGGCAGTTGAGGGATTGGCCGTGCTTGGTGTTCCCTTTGACCGTGATCAGGCGGGCGCTTTTCGGTTGGGCCGTGAGGGGGCGCACCGGCGTCATCGGATTGTCCATGTGGGCGGCGATGAAGCGGGAGCAGCGATCGTCCGCACGCTCGCGGGCGCTGCGCGGAAGGCGAGCCATATTGAGATCTGTGAACGGATGGTGGCGGAGAAGATCCTGACGTCTGAGGGGCGCGTATCGGGCGCACTCGTTTGGGATATCCAAAGCCAGAGCCACGTGATCCTAACGGCCGACAAGGTTGTCCTCGCAACCGGCGGGCTTGGCGGGCTCTACGCTGTCACGACCAACCCGCTTTACGGCCAAGGCCACGGGCTCGCATTGGCGGCAGAGGCGGGTGCCACCCTGCGCGACCTTGAATTCGTCCAGTTCCACCCAACCGGACTTGATGTCGGCCGCGACCCGGCGCCCCTCGCGACCGAGGCGATAAGAGGCGAAGGCGGACAATTGGTCGACGCCCATGGCAACCGCTTTATGGACGCGCTCCACGACGATGCGGAACTCGCCCCCAGGGACGTCGTTGCGCGCGGCGTGGCCCGAGCCATCGGTGAGACCGGCGGCGCCTTTCTCGATGTCCGCAGCGCACTGGGCCCGGCTTTTAGAGAGCGCTTCCCGACGGTCGACGCCGCATGCCGCGACGCCAGTCTTTATCCCGAGACAGATCTTATTCCGATCGCGCCAGCGGCGCACTACCATATGGGCGGCATCAAAACCGGTCTCGACGCTGAGACTGATGTCGCAGGGCTCTACGCCGTCGGCGAATGCGCCAGCACCGGCGTGCACGGCGCCAACCGTCTCGCCTCCAACTCCCTTCTCGAGGCGCTTGTCTTTGGCGAGCGGGCTGCCGAGCATATCAAAGCGCAGGAAGAACGGTGGGTGGAGGCTCCAGCCAGCGCAGACGAGGACGCACTGTCGCACAAGCCAGCGCGCGAGTTGATGCCGCTGCGACGCATGATGGCGGGTCGCGCAGGCCTCCTGCGATCGACAGACGGGCTGGAGGAGCTGCTCGATCTCTTGGACACCCAACACCCATCAACCGTGAGCGAACGATTGGCCATCGTCGCGGCCACTGGGGTGACGCACTCCGCGCTTGCACGCCAAGAAAGCCGCGGCGCTCATCAGCGGCTTGATTATCCTGAGACCGATCAACCACGTCACAGCGAGGCACGCCTCACAGGCAAAGATTGGTCGATCACCTTCGTTGAGAGGCCGTCGTGACCCTTCCCGTCCCTGAAGATCTCCTCAAACCCCTGATCCTTCGCGCCCTTGACGAAGATCTGGGCCAGGGCGGCGATCTCACCAGCCTTGCAACCGTCCCGGCGGATCGCACCGCAACAGCGCGGCTCAACACGCGCCAGGCGGGAACCCTTGCCGGCATCGACGTCGCAGCCCTCGTCTTCACAACCGTCAGTGATCAGATATCCGTGGCGGCCAACAAGGCCGATGGTGACGCGCTCGCGCCGGGCGACACGCTGCTGACCGCGACCGGGCCAGCACAGTCTCTTCTGACTGCGGAGCGTACCGCCCTTAACATCCTGAGCCATATGACCGGGATCGCGAGCGCGACGGCCAAGCTGGTCGAGTTGGTTGATGGCACCGGTGCGCAGCTTGCAGCGACGCGCAAGACCTTGCCTGGCCTCCGGCTTTTGCAAAAATACGCGGTACGCTGCGGTGGCGGCATGACCCACCGCATGAGCCTCTCCGACGCGGTGATGATCAAGGACAATCACATTGTGGCCGCGGGCGGGATCACCGAAGCCATTGCGAAAGCGCGCGCTTATGCGGGGCATACGGTCAAAATTGAAGTCGAGGTCGATACCATCGCGCAGCTGGAGGAGATCCTCCCCCTTCGGCCGGATATCGTTCTTCTCGATAATATGGGAACGGAGGACCTGAAGCGTGCTGTCAGCCTCGCAAAAGGTCAGACG
>JBCDLG010000161.1:0-5004 GCA_038745625.1 Pseudomonadota bacterium
TCCCGCGACCGCATCGCGCCGCCGGTCCTGGGCCAGGACTTCACGGCAACCATCAAGGCCGCAGGCGGCGAGGCGAGCTACCGCGAGATCGAAGGGTCGGGGCATGTCGAGCTCATCGCCCCCGGCACCGAAGCCTTCGATGTCCAGGCCCAGCTCTTGATGGATGCGCTCGGCGGTGAAAACTGATCTGATGCGATCGTCTCCAGCCGCAAGAGCATAGAAGCCACGAGGGACCGCCGAGTATGAAAGACCATCGCGACCCGGAAGATCACTCCAACCCGGCCAGCATGCGCAATCCGCCGCTACCACTAAGGCTGTTGAGCGCCTTCTTCTTCAATCGGCTGGTCGATCCCAAACGGCAGGCAGCGCGGCGCGCCAAGACCGAAGCCAAGCGCAAGCGACAAGGCCTCCCCCATGTGGTGGAGTATTTTCATCAGGCGGATGATCCCTATTCCCACCTTGCGGTGCAGCTGCTCGGCGCGCTGCAAGAACGCTATGACATCAAGCTCAAGACACATCTCATTCGCGGCACCGGCGGGAAGAACCAGCCGCGCTATGAAGAGCTGGCCGCATGGGCGCGGCGGGACGCGGGGCTTATCGCGGAGCCCTATGGCCTCACCTTCCCAAATGATGCGCCGGTGGTCCCGCCCGCTGATCTGCTCGCCGATGCCGAGCGCGCCCTGGCCGCGGTTCCCGAGGGCGACTTCGCCCTTATAGCTCCACAAATCAGCCAAGCGCTGTGGGCGGACGATCGTTTCGCTATCAGCGCCTTTCCAAAAGCAGAACAGCAGATGACGGACGCTGCGATCGCGGCGGGCTGCGAGCGCCTCAAACGCCTCCACCACTATTCAGGGGCCATGCTTTTCTACAATGGCGAATGGTATTGGGGCGCCGACCGGCTCGACCATCTTGAGGCGCATTTGAGGGAAAACGGTGCAGCCAAAGTCGCCAACGAGACCTTGATCGTCACACGGCCCCGCCCCGACATCACTGGCGTCGACGCCAGCGGTCTCTCGCTTCACTTCTATGCCTCGCTCAATTCTCCCTACACAGCCATTATCTATGACCAGACCGTCGCATTGCGGGAGGCTTGCGGGATCAACCTGATCACAAAACCCATCTTGCCGATGATCATGCGCGGCGTCCCAGCGACCATGGACAAGGTGAAGTACATCATGGTCGACACCAAACGGGAGGGTGATCGCAACGGCGTTCCCTTCGGCCCCATGCTCTCACCGATCGGCAAACCGGTGATCGACGCCTATTCGCTCTTGCCCTGGGCTCATTCAAAGGGCCTCGATGAAGCCTATCTTGGGGAGTTGATCAGGCAGGCGTTCAGCCAAGCTGCCCCGCTCCACACGGATGCGGGCCTCAAGGCCAGCGTCGAAGCTGTCGGCCTTGATTGGGACGAGGCGCAAAGCCATCGGGGATCAGAAGACTGGCGCGCGATTGTGGCAGACCACCAGGACGAGCTCGTCGACGAGATGAACTTCTGGGGTGTGCCCTGCTTCCGCCTTGAAGGGCCAGGCGATGAGCCGCCTCTCGATGTCTGGGGCCAGGACCGGTTGTGGGTCATCACCGAGGAGATCAAAAGACGAGCGCGCGCGGCGGAGGCGCATAGCGCCTAGCGTTCATCTGCCTGCAGAGTGACGGGGCCTGCGCCGCGCTCGGCTGCAACAAATCCTGGAACATCCTGGCAGTTGCCTCAATACGGTCATGTGGGCGGTGAACATTCTTGTTCGCTGACCTTTGGAGAGCAACAACCGCGACGAAGAGAGAAGAGCGCCCGGCGATTGACATCAAGGAATCTATTGGCACAAGGGGTGTCAATAGATTCCTTGGGCCGAACGGCGCGTGATCATGGAGGAGAGTACGCATGGCGACCGAACCGGCGCAGATTGGTCGATTGAGTTTTGTCTACCGGTTCCTGGCAACGCTGCTTGACCCCCGGGTGCGCGCTGGCATGAAAAATGGCCAGCAAACCACCGCAGAGGACAAGTTCTCCCTCTGCGCTTACCTTGAGCGCAATGCCGCCGAACGCCCCGACGGTGCGGCGATCAAATATGGCGAGCAGCAGTGGAGCTGGGCCGAGTTCAACAGCATCGCCAATCAGTATGCTCACTATTTTAAGTCGCGCGGGATAGCGGCCGGCGAAACCGTCGCCGTCAACCTTCAGAACCGAGCGGAGGTGCTGTTCGTAATCATGGGGATCACCAAACTCGGCGCCATTGCCGCGATGATCAACAACCAACAAACGGGTCAGGTGCTGACCCACAGTCTGAGTGTTGTGAAGCCGAAGCTCCTGGTCATCGGCGAAGAGAGCATCGCCAAAGCCGAGACGATCCGCGGTCTTCTCGACCGCGACTATCAAGATCGGCTGCTATTTCTGCCCGAGACCAATGGTGCAGAAACACCCGAAGGCTACCGCAACCTCAGCGCCGAGATCGCGTCGATGGGCACGGACAATCTTCCTGAGACTCAGGAAATCACGCTGGGTATGCCCGCGTATTATATCTACACGTCGGGCACCACAGGCCTTCCCAAAGCATCCATCTTCACCCACCTCCGGGCGGTCCGCGGCGGCAACTTTATGGGGCAGATGGGCCTGCGCCTTGATGAGACGGATGTCTTTTATTGCCCCCTCCCCTTCTACCACAGCAACGCCCTCATTCTCGCCTTTACCAGCACGCTGATAGGCGGCGGTACCCTCGCGATTGGCCGAAAGTTCAGTGTTAGTCGGTTTTGGGATGAATGCCGCCGATACGAGGCCACGACCTTCTGCTATATCGGCGAGACGCTGCGTTATCTGCTCAACCAACCCGCGCAACCCAACGACAAGGATCACCGGGTCGTCAAGGTCTTAGGCAATGGTCTGCGTCCAGACATTTGGGCCGATTTCAAAGAACGCTTTGGCATCGATAAGGTCTGCGAGTTCTACGCGGCGACCGAAGGCAACATCGCCTTCTTCAACATCTTCAACTACGATCAGACCTGCGGTTGGTCGCCAAAAGGCGGCAAAACCTGGCAAATCGTCGCCTATGATGTGGATGCGGATGAACCCTTACGTGATGAGGCTGGACGCTTGGTCCCGTTGGGCCCGGGTGACACGGGCCTTCTCGTGGGCGAGGTCTCTCACGCGAACCCCTACAATGGTTATTCCGACCCCGACGCAACGGAGAAGAAGCTCTTCCGCAACGCTTTTGTCGATGGCGATGCGTGGTTCAACACAGGCGACCTGGTGAGACGCCTGCCCTTTAGCCACATACAGTTTGTTGATCGCGTCGGCGACACCTTCCGTTGGCACGGGGAGAATGTCGCGACCACCGAAGTGGAGGCTGCGGTCATCAAGTTTCCGAAAGTCGAGGACGCAGTGGTGTACGGCGTGTCAGTGCCCGGCATGGATGGCCGCTGCGGCATGCTCGCGCTCACGCCTGCGAATGGCGAAGAGCCCGACCTTCAGGGTCTCGCCAGCCATTTGCGCAACACTCTGCCCTCCTATGCGGTCCCAAGGTTCCTCCGCCTACAAACCGCGATGGAGGTCACCGGCACGTTCAAGCATAAAAAAAGCACGCTCAAAGACGAGGGCTTTGATCCGCACAGGGTCAACAGCGACGTTCTTTTGTTATCGCCCTCAGCCCAGGAATGGGTGACAGTGACCGACGAGATCAAAGACGATATCGAAAGCGGCCGGGTTCGGCTCTAACGACCTGACGTCCGAACCCACGTGGAGGAGCATGCCATGACCAGCAACAGCGACCCGATCAAGCTACAGGGCGTCAGCGGCAGCCCCTATACGCGCAAAGCGCTCGCGATCTTGCGCTATCGGCGCATCCCCTATCGCTTTGTCATCGGCCAGCCTGGCCGTCCCGTTCAGTGGGGGTACCCGGATCATGAGGCGCTCCCTGTCCCCAAAGTGCCGTTGCTCCCCACCTTCTATTTTAAGGGCACCGACGGAGTAGAGCAGCCTGTCACGGACACAACACCGATCATTCGCAGGCTAGAGGATATCTTCACTGGACGAAGTGTCTTACCCACCAACCCCGTACTCAACTTCCTCAACTATATCATCGAAGACTATGCGGATGAGTGGCTGACGCGCTGCATGTTTCATTTTCGATGGACGTTCGAGGAGGATATCGAGAAGGCCTCGACCATCCTTCCCTATTTTGAGATGATGGGGCTGACCGATGATGCGCGTAAAGACATCAAGGCCTGGATCGCTGATCGTCAGATTGGGCGTCTGTTCGTCGTCGGCTCGAACGAGACAACGAGGCCGGTGATCGAGGCGAGCTATGAGCGTTTTCTCCGTATCTTGGACACACATCTCGTTGCCGGTCATCAATTCCTATTCGGCAACCGGCCGAGCTCTGCCGATTTTGCGGTTTTCGGACAGCTCACATCGCTCACTCATTTCGATCCCACACCAACGGCTTTGACGCTGAAGGTTGCGCCGCGCGTCTATGCCTGGGTGGAGCGCAACGAGGATCTTTGCGGCGTTGAAGTGACGGAGGACGACTGGATCGGCTCTGATGCACTGCCGGAGACGCTCAAGACGCTCTTGTCGGAGATTGCGCGAACACACATGCCGCAACTCATCGCCAACGCCCGCGCCCTTATGGCTGGCGAGAGCGAGTTTGAGACGGAGATCGACGGCCGCCCTTGGCGACAGCCGTCCTTCTCCTATCAAGGCAAGTGTCTGCGCTGGACGCGAGAGACGTTCGGGGCGCTTTCGCCCGACGATCAGAAAAGCGCGCTCCGCATCCTCGAAGAGACGGGCCTCAACGATCTGATCACGGCAGAGCTCTAGGCTGGGCCAGGAGCTTGATCGAACGGCGCGAGCAGACATGAGGCCGTCTGTGTAAAGACAGCCAACGCACGCTCGAAGGAGAGCTCGCGCCCCTGACGCAGACGTGCCCAGCAGTCGAACGACAGCGCATTCTCGAGAGCATCGACCAGCACCGGATCAGCCTGCACCTCCGGCGGCAACAATGCTGTGAGGCTCGA
>JBCDLG010000162.1:0-4962 GCA_038745625.1 Pseudomonadota bacterium
CATTCCAACGCGCCACCCGCGCTAGGCCATGGGCAATGTCCTCCACCTCCACATCCAGCGGCGAGGGATCAAGAATATCAAGACGACGGCCCGACAGCATCCGCTGCCAAGCCCGGGGTGGGGAGGTGGTCATGCGGCGGGAACTATAGCGATCGCCGCAAGAAAGCGAACAGTCATCTCGCTCAGGGATCTCTTGAGCTCACTCAAGTTAGAAATCCACGGTCTGTTCATCAGTGAGATTTAAATTTTTCCGTTCGTTACGTAGATATTCCTCTGGCCATTCAGAGGAGTACTTACAAATAAGTTTTTGCACTTGGCTTTCGCTAATTTTAACAGCGGTTTGATGCATGGCCCTACAGTCAGATGTAAAGATTTCGGACTCAAACTTGTTAGTGGTATCAGTGAGATCGCTTGCTGGCAGGAAGGTCCCGTGCGATATCCCAAACTGAGCGGCACTCTTTTTATGGTGAATACGGAAATAGTTCAAATACCTGAGATTTGCATCGTCCTTGCGTATATGAACGGCCTCTGATGTAACTCGGAACACGTCGTTATCACCATCGATACGCGTGGTAACTGCCCTGTAACGTCCCGAATTTTTGTCGAAGTATAAATGCAGTACGCCTAAGTGCTGTAGAAGGTGCTGGCTTGGGCGATCGCTTTCAGCCGAGGGTCGTGTTTCGAGGCGCCAGAATCCCTCTATGTAGTCTGGCCCCAAAATCCATTTCCGTGCTGACTTTAACCGTATGATCTGCTCGCTGATCCAAACTCCCAACGCTATCCCAAGAAGAGACTTTAGGACCAACTCTGATGCGTCTTGATACCAAAAACGTCCTAAATCAAAGATGCCGCCAATACCCACCAAAAGGGCAACGATACCGCTGGATAGACCTATTCGGAAGTTGGTTATTCTATCCATTTAACCATGACCTCCCGCGTCCATGCTAGGAGGGCGCAAATAAAATATCAAGAAAAGTAATAGAATTAGAATGTATCAGATTGAATCAATTGATAATAATCCCTAAATCATGTGCCTCGCGCAACAGGGTGATGATTGGCAGGATCAGTTGGGTATGAGACTCGGAACCAACCGAGATCCACATGCAGACATATTCACATTTGCCACCAACCACGGCCACTGGGAAATCATAAGCATAGTCGGTTGTCAAAATCCAATGTTCACGCGCTCTCTAGCTCAAGATCGTCCAGACCAAGCAGTAAGGTCCTTGGTTATCATCCCGCTTGGTTTGGTCGCGCATTTTAAATGAGGTGTTGTACAGGTAACTGTTAGCCGATGCCGCACATCGTCACAGCTTGGGCCAAAGCCGTCCTGTTTTTGCGCAGTATGCGTCATACGCTTCGCCGAATCGTTCGCGCATCATCGCTTCTTCATACGGCACACGGATCACATACATCAGCGCAAACGAGGCCAAGGCGCCAAAGCCGGCAATCCAGTTGGGGATGAAAAGGGGCTGCGCTGCGTACATGATCCAAATGGCCGTGTACATTGGATGCCTGACCCGGCTGTAGACACCCGTGGTCGTTAGCGTGTGATCTTCGCGCAGTTCGGTGGTGACGCTCCAGTTGCGGCCAAGGTCGGCATGGCTGCGCCAGAAAAGAAAAAGGCCGGGGACCAGCAGGCCAAACCCGACATAGACGGCCCATCCAGGCAGAGAATAGTTCGCGAAACTGAGAGCGCCGGTCGCGAGCTGAATGATCGGCAGCCACGCCGCGCCTATGGTGATCAAAAGAAGGAGCAGACGCTCAACAACGGTGGCGCGTTTTTCGGTCACCGTGTTCTCGGCGTTCCGCCTGGCATAGGGTGCACGGATGATCCCGATCAGGACCATGGTCGCAAGCCACCCTAGGGTCCCCCAACCATTGGCCTCCCAACGCCAAAGAATCGCGCCAATCCCGACGATGAACAACAGCCACATCAGGCCTTGCAACAGTTTCATAGCTCGTCCTTCCCTTAAGGCCAGCGCATCGACGCCATACAACGATCGCGGAGTGGCGCGGCGCCTATTCCACCGTCAAAAACGCATGCTCGCCCGCTTTGTCGCCGAAGATCTTCTCCGGCGGGGCGATCTCTAGGCCTTCGCCGGGCGGGGTGGGCTCGGAGTAAAAGCCGAGGACATAGCCGCCCTTTGTATAGCCCATCAGGGCACGGAGCTCCGGCGACAGGTCTTTCGCCAGCTCTGGCGGGCAGGAGAGATATTGGTTCTCCTCCTGGCGGAGCCAATTGAGGGTGTAGTGGAGGAGAACACCGAGGCGCGGCGTCTCGGTTTGGTTCGAACCGCCGCCATGGACCACCGTGCCGGTGTAGACCAGGACGGAGCCTGCTTTCATCTCAGCCGCTGCCACCTCGTCGGGCTGCGGCTTGCGCCCCCGCTCCCACTTATGAGAGCCGGGGACAATGCGGGTCGCGCCGTTCTCTTCGGTAAAATCCGTGATCGCCCAAATCGTGCTCAGCTGCGTCTCAATCGTGCGCGGCACATATTTTCCCCAAACGCTCCGATCACGGTGGAGGTCTTGCCCGCCTTCACCCGGGCCGATGCTGACCGCTTGGGTGAAATGCATCTGATAGCCGTCGCAATAAGGGTGAAGGAAGCGGCTACAGATCCCGTTGACCAGGGGGTCGACAGCCAGATCCCGGCAAGCTGGCGACCGCGCCATCAGCGCGCCGATACGGGTCGTCTTGAAGCCAGCGAACTCGTCGCCGCCCTTTTGCCCTCGCGTCACATAGGGGTCGATGTCGCCTTTGATCGCTTCGAGCTGCTCGGGCGAGAGCACGCCATCGATGATCAGCCCCGCATCTTCGTCCAGCGCCGCGAGCATGTCCCCAAGCGGATCGGTCGGTTTGAAATGCTTGAGCCCTGGCATGGTGTTTCTCCCTTTTTTAGCAGGCCCTCACGATTATAGAGCCTGCGGAGTAACCGGCGCCGAAACCTGAGATCACACCCAGAGCACCGGTTTCCATATCATCTTTATGCTTATGGAATGCGATAATCGAACCCGCCGACGAGGTGTTGGCGTATTCGTCGAGCACAACCGGGGCCTCGTCACGGCTCGGATCACGGCCGAGGAGCTTCTTCGCGATCAGGAGGTTCATGTTGAGGTTCGCTTGGTGCAGCCAGAAACGCTGCACCTCGGCCTTGTCAAAACCCTCATCGGCAAGGTGCTCATCAATCATCGCCGCGACCATCGGCACAACCTCTTTGAAGACCGCGCGACCGGCCTGCTTAAAGAGTTTATCCGTTCGCGGATCGTCGGTATCGATGGTGCCGTCTTCGGTGTGGTTCAGGAAGCCGAAATTGTTGCGGATGTTGTTCGAGAATTCCGTCTTCAGCCGTGTGGAGAGGATATCGAAGGAGCCTTCCGGCGCATCGCCTTCAGGCTGGCTGATGATCATCGCGGTGGCGACATCGCCAAAGATAAAGTGACCGTCGCGATCTTTGAAATTGATGTGACCGGTGCAGATCTCAGGGTTGACCATCAGCACACGGCGCGCACCAGTACTCAAAAGACCCACCGCGGTCTGAATGCCGAAGGATGCGCTGGCGCAGGCGACATTCATGTCAAAAGCGTAGCCTTCAATGCCGAGGCCGTCTTGGATTTCCACAGCCATCGCAGGGTATTGGCGCTGCATGTTGGAGGCGGCACAGATCACAGCGTCGATATCCGCAGCCGTGAGGCTGGCGGCGTCCATCGCCTGGCGCGCGGCGGCGATGCCGATCTCGGCCATGACCGATAGTTCGTCATTGCTGCGGGCAGGGATGCTCGGGCGCATCCGGTCAGGGTCGAGGGAGCCTTCCTTGTCGATCACAAAGCGCGATTTGATGCCCGACGCTTTCTCAATGAACTCCGCTGAGGAGGGCTCGAACGGGTTGTCGGGGTTCTTCGCGTTCCAGCGCTCCACAAAGGTGTTGTAGGCCTCGACCAGCTCCTCATTCGAGATGCTGTTGGCCGGCGTATAGAGTCCAGTGGAGAGGATCCGAGCGATCGCGGGTTTCATAGGGCCTCGCAGTGATTTTCTTCGGTTCTGCTCCCCGTTCGGTTCGGTTTCAACCGTCTTCCCATCACGACGGGTTATCGAATTTTCGTCGTCACCGCCCGGCGGACCGGCAATCAATCAAGGCCGATGCGCCCGACGGCGGCCGCCCGCAGTTTCTCCGGATCAAACGCCCGGCCTTCACGGAAGACGAGGGTCACATTGCGGATATCGTTCATGTCCTGGTCTGGACGGCCGTTGATGATCACAAGGTCCGCTGCCAGGCCTTCCGCCACCCGGCCGGTCTCGTCCTCAACGCCGAGGAACTGTGCGGCGTCCGAGGTCGCCATGCGAATGATATCCAAAGGAGCGTGATGATCCGCGAGCTCTATCATCACGTCGTGATTGGCCGTTCCCGGAATAATGGGCAGATACATGGCGTCAGCGCCCATCAGCAGCCGCCCGCCCGCATCAACGAACCGCTTTTCGAGCTTCCGCGCCTCGTCCTTCTGCGTCAGGACATAAAGCGGGTTACCGCTTTCTGACCGCTGGCCTCCTGCGAGGTCTATTCGCTCGATGGCCTCGCGCATATGCGGCGCCAAGAGCTCAAGCGAGGACTCAGAATAATCCGCCCGCCGCCCGCCGCTCGGTGTCGTGACGAGAACGGTACCGCTCTCCACCAGCACGGCGATCAACGCGTCGACAGCTTCGAGATGCTCCTCCATCCGGAAGGGGTTTTCCCTATCAAGCCGCGACGGCAGATCTTTTTTGCAAGAGTTGAAGGCGTGCTCGATCGTGTCGATACCGATCTCTGCCGCCTCGGCGCAAGAAAGCCCAGCGCCCAGGTCGCCAGCAACATGCGCACCTGACCTATGGGCTTGTCGGACGATGCCGCGCAGCGCCGGAGGCGGAAGGGCTGAGTAGATCTTGATGGAGGTGGCACCCAGCGCCAGCTGGGTCCGGACGAAGTC
>JBCDLG010000163.1:0-4939 GCA_038745625.1 Pseudomonadota bacterium
CTGCATCCGCTCAGCGGCGCGGTCAGTCAGGGTGATCGCCTGGGGTCTTGGTCGTCTCGCCATCACATCCATCCAAGCTCAAGCTTGGCCTCCTCGCTCATCCGCTCGGGCGACCATGGCGGCTCGAACGTCATGTTCACCGAAACATCGTCAATGCCATCGACGGTGAGGATAGCATCCTCGACCCAACCTGGCATTTCGCCCGCAACGGGGCAGCCGGGCGCGGTCAGGGTCATATCCACGGTAATCTTCGCGCCCTTGTCCTCGGTCGCAGGATCAAAATCGACCTTATAGATGAGGCCGAGCTCATAGATATCAACCGGGATTTCCGGATCATAGACGGTCTTGAGCGCCTTGATCACGGCCTGGGTCATGTCCGCGACTTCGACTTCGCTCACGGGTTCCGCGGGTGCGCGGGGCTCTTCCTTCGGCGCGGAGAGATCGATCATATCCCGCGCACCGGTTTCAGGGTCAAAGGTATCGGTCGATTGTTCGGTCATAGCTCAGCTCAAAAGATCGTGGGCCTTGCGGCAGGCTTCAAGGAGGGCGTCGACTTCCTCATGGGTGTTGTAGGCAGCGAAACTGGCGCGCGCGGTCGCGGTGACGCCGAGGCGCGTCATCAAAGGCTGGCAGCAATGGTGCCCTGCCCGCACGGCCACCCCCTGGCGGTCCAGGATGGTGGAGACGTCGTGCGGATGAACGCCTTTGAGGTTGAACGCCACCACCGGGCCTTTTGCGGCTTGCGCGCCGTAAAGCTCGATGAAATTGGTGCCGCGCAGGGCCTCCATCGCATGATCCGTGAGCGCCCTTTCATGGGCACGGAGGCCCTCGATGTCCTGGGCGAGGATCCATTCGAGCGCAGCGCCGAGGCCGATCGCTTCGAGGATCGGCGGCGTCCCAGCTTCGAAGCGGTGGGGCGGCTCGTTATAGGTGATCCGATCCTGCTCAACGATGTCGATCATCTCCCCGCCGCCGCGGTAAGGCGGCAACCGGTCGAGCACGGATTTTTTGCCGTAAAGGACACCGATGCCGGTCGGGCCATAGGTTTTGTGGCCAGTCACAACATAGAAATCGACGCCGAGGTCTTGCACATCCTGCGCGCCGTGAACCGCCGCTTGGCAGCCATCGGAAAGGATCAGCGCACCATGCTCATGGGCAATGCGCGCCATCTCTTTGAGCGGAGTGACAGTGCCCAGGACGTTGGACTGGTGGGTGATCGCCACCATTTTCGTCCGATCCGTGAACATCGCGGCATAGGCCTCAAGATCGATATTGCCGTCGTCATCGACATCGAGCCATTTGAGGACAGCGCCCTTGCGCTCCCGCAGGAAATGCCACGGCACGATATCCGAATGATGCTCCATCACTGAGAGGATGATTTCATCGCCCTCGCCGATCTCGTCCTGGCCCAGGATATTCGCCACAAGGTTCACCGCATCGGTGCCGCCCATGGTGAAGATGATCTCGTCCGTACTCGCTGCGTTGAGATAGCGCCGCGCTGTTTCCCGCGCACCCTCAAAGGCCTCGGTCGTCTCATTGGCGAGCGTATGAAGACCCCGGTGGACATTCGCATACTGACCAGCCATCGCGCCCGAAAGCGCGTCGATAACCGCCTGCGGCTTCTGCACAGAGGCCGCATTGTCGAGATAGACCAGCGGCTTGCCGTGCACCTCACGGGAGAGGATCGGGAACTGCCCGCGAATATCCTGAACGTTGAAGGTCAACTGACGGTCAGCTCCTCTAAAATCTCCATGGTCACCACGGGACGTTCGATGCCCTTTTCGCGCTCGGCGTCGAAATAATCGTGCAGGGCTGGCACGGCGACGAAGCGGCGAAGGCTGTCCCGCCGTTCATCATCGACCACGGCGTAGTTGCCGCATTCGGGGCAGCACCAATGGTGCTTACCAGCCACGACGCCCTCATACTCGGCGTCTTCAAAACACACGTAACACTCAAGTGTTGCCACTAGGCCCTCCGGAAGATCTCTTCGAACCCGGCCCGGATGGTCTCATCGGGGATGCGTTGCAAGACCTCGCCCGCGAAAGCGTCGATCAGAAGGGCGTGCGCTTCCTCCTCGGGCACGCCGCGCTGACGCATATAAAAGAGCGCCTCGGGGTCGAGCGCACCGGCAGTGTTGCCATGGGCGCATTCGACATCGTCGGCATAGATCTCAAGCTCTGGCTTGGCGTTGATCTGCGCACCTTTAGAAAGAAGGAGCGCGTGATGGGCCATCTGCGCGTCGGTTTTCTGCGCGCCGCGCTCCACCAGGAACTTGCCTTGGAAGACACCGCGCGACCGGCCGTCGCCGATGCCTTTGACCAGCTGATCGGTCTCAGCGTCCTCGCCAGAGAAGGTGACATGGGTCGTGATATCCGTGTGGAGATCATTATCCAACCGGTAGAGCGCATCGAGCCGCGCTGCGCTCTCGCCGAGATGCGTCAGCCGCGTTTCATGACGCGCGAGCTTTGCACCCAGCGCCAGGGTCGTCTGGTTGAGACGCGCCAGCTCGTCATCCACCTGTTCATCCAGGCGGACAATGGAGGAGTGCACGATCACCGCCCCCGGCGCTTCGGGCTGCACCACATAGCGATCGCACGTCGCCTTATGGTCAAGCTCAATCTCGGTGCGGCTGTTGACGAAGGGAGCACCCACGACCTCGTGGGTCTCGATCAGCGTGGCCCGGCCTTCGGCACCGACAGTCACAAAGAGATTATCACTGTGCTGATCATTCCCATCGGACAAGCGGCGAACTGCGACCTGATGCTCAAAGCCGGGCAGCACGCTGATGCTGATCAGAGGCGCAAACTCCGCAACACCGGCGAGCTCTTGGCCCGGCGCCTGTACCTCACCGTCACTCTCGCGGCCGTTTTGGTAGAAGGACACAATGAGGCCTTCATCGACGACGTAAGTCGTCCCCACCTTCACGCCGTCGGACAGGATGGTCTTGGGCTCGATACCAGCGGGCGGCATGGGACGGCCATTTTTCAGGGTCAGGACGAAAGCCTCGTCGAGGGCGATCGGCGCGTCAGCGACTGGCGCTGAAAAGTCAGACGACGGCTGACGAGGCTCGCGCTCCGCGCCGCGAAGGTCGGACCACTTCCAGGCCTCCGTCCGCCGCCCCGGAAGCCCGCGCTCCCTCAGCGCGTTTGTCACCGCACTTTCCGGCAAGTCGGCGAAGAGGCGCTCTTCGAAAGGGGTGAGCTGGATCGTGGCCACTTAAGCTGCCTCCGACGCAAATTGTTCGTAGCCGGACTCTTCAAGCTCCCGCGCCAGTTCAGGGCCGCCCGAATGGACGATGCGACCGCCAGCGAGGACGTGGATCCGGTCTGGCTTCACATAGTCTAAGAGCCGTTGATAGTGCGTGATCACGAGGAATCCGCGCTCAGGTGAGCGGAGGGAATTCACCACATCACCCACCATGCGCAGGGCGTCGATGTCGAGACCAGAGTCGGTCTCATCCATAATGCAGAAGCGCGGCTCAAAGAGCGCCATTTGCAGCATCTCCATCCGCTTTTTCTCACCGCCGGAATAGCCATCATTGAACGGACGTTTGAGCTTTTCCGGACTAAGGCCCACCGTCTTGGCATGCTCGCGGAATACTTTGAGGAAATCAGCGGAGGACATCTCCTCCTCGCCGCGCGCCTTTTTCTGTGCGTTCAGCGCTGTACGGAGGAAGTTCATGGTCGCAACGCCGGGGATCGCTGGCGGCTGCTGGAACGAGAGAAAAACGCCATTCGCGGACCGCTCATTCGGCTCCATCTCCAGGACGCTCTCGCCATTGAGAAGGATGTCGCCCTCGGACGGTGTGTAGTCCTCGCGGCCAGCGACCGTGTAGGACAAGGTCGATTTGCCCGACCCGTTCGGTCCCATGATGGCGTGCACTTCGCCCGCAGGGACCTCAAGGCTTAGGCCATCGAGAATGCGGTTGCCACCCAAGGTGACGGTGAGGTTTTGAATGTTCAGCATTAGTCGTTCTCCACCGCTTTGGGCTCAACGATGATGTAGCTTGTCGTTGTGTTGCCAATGTTTTCGGTTTGATGCGTGATGATCTCGTCCCGGCGCCAGGTGGTGCCGGTGGGCACGTCGACGATGCGTGTGCCGTTAGCGTCCATGATCTTCTGTTGTCCGCCCTCGAGGGTGTAACCCCAATGCGGTTGGTGCGTGTGCCACTCATGCCCCTGGCCAGGCTCAAACGAGCAGCGCAGCACACGGATCGCCGCGTCGTCCTGCAAAAGCTCGCAGACAGGCTCGCCTTGCCAGCCCGCCTCGAGCGGGTCGGGGTAAGAGGCGGCTTGAAGGAGGAGAAGAGCGATCAGCACTATCCCACGCTCCCCTCAAGGCTCACGGCGACGAGCTTTTGCGCTTCGACGGCGAACTCCATGGGGAGCTCCTGGAGAACCTCGCGGCAGAAACCATTGACGAGCAGCGCGACGGCTTCTTCTTCGTCAAGACCGCGGGACTGTGCGTAGAAGAGCTGCTCCTCGGAGAGTTTCGAGGTTGTCGCCTCATGCTCCAAGATCGCAGTGTTCGACTTGTCCTCAACGTAAGGAACCGTGTGAGCGCCGCAGTTCGAACCGATCAAAAGGCTGTCGCACTGGGTGAAGTTCCGGGCGTTGTCCGCTTTGCCATGGATCGAGACAAGGCCGCGATAGGTCTGATCCGACACGCCAGCACTGATCCCCTTAGAGATGATCCGTGAACGCGTGTTCTTACCCAGATGGATCATCTTGGTGCCGGTATCCGCCTGCTGATGGTTGTTGGTGATGGCAATCGAGTAGAACTCACCCTGGCTGTCATCACCCCGCAGAACGCAGGATGGGTATTTCCACGTCACCGCCGAGCCGGTTTCGACCTGCGTCCACGAGACTTTCGAGCGCGCACCGCGGCAATCGGCTCGTTTTGTGACGAAGTTGTAGATCCCTCCGTTGCCGTCCTTATC
>JBCDLG010000164.1:0-4702 GCA_038745625.1 Pseudomonadota bacterium
CCAGGTGTTCGACACAGTCACGGGCGAGGCGGAGACTCTCTTTCGCTGGTTCGAACCGCCCTTTCTGGTGGCGGGGAGCCCAGCGGCGCACTTGCGCAAGCCGCTTCTGATCGATGACAACACCGTGATCGTGAAAGGTCCGGCGGTGGAGCTTTACCGCCAACGCCAGTTCTAGCGCGCCCGCGCCGCTGGACCTGGCCTTTTGCGGTGTGGTAGTGCGCCCGGCGTGTCCCAGATCACTGTCGCCGCCCTTTATCACTTTGCGCCTCTTGATGACCTGCCTGTCCATCAAGAGCGGTTGCTCCGTGTCTTGACCGATCATGAGGTTAAGGGAACGCTGCTCCTTGCACCGGAGGGGGTGAACGGCACCATCGCAGGCAGCCGCGCTGGTGTTGACGCAGCGCTCGCCGCCATCCACGCGCTGCCTGGTTGCGCGGGTCTTGAGGTCAAAGAGAGCCACGCCGCAACGCAACCCTTCTTGCGCACGAAAGTCCGCCTCAAGAAAGAAATCGTGACCATGGGTGTAGAAGGCATCGACCCCACCGCCGCCGTGGGTCGGTACATCGCGCCTGAAGACTGGAACCAGGTGATCTCTGATCCGAACACGGTCGTTGTCGATACGCGTAATGATTATGAGATCGGCATCGGCACGTTCAAGGGCGCGATCAATCCGGAAACAGACTCTTTCCGCGACTTCCCCGCTTGGTTTGACAGGTTCAAGCAGCAGCACCCGGGCAAGCGCATCGCGATGTTCTGCACCGGCGGTATTCGCTGCGAAAAATCGACATCTTACGCACGGTCTGTAGGCGTCGACGACGTGGTACACCTCAAGGGGGGTATCCTCAAATATCTTGAGGAGGTCGGCGAGGACGAAAGCCTTTGGGAAGGCGAGTGTTTCGTCTTTGATGGCCGCGTGTCGGTGCGTCATGGGCTTGCGCTTGGCACCTATGATCAGTGCTTTGCATGCCGCCGACCGATTGACGATACGATGAAAGCCGACGTCGCCTACGTTCCCGGCGTATCATGCCCTCAGTGCCAAGACGAATATGGTACGGAGGAACGCGCGCGCTTCGCTGAACGCAACCGCCAGATCATCCTGGCGAAGAAACGTGGCGAGGTGCATCTCGGGCGGAAGGCGAGCAAGGTCTAGCGGTCCGTGAGCGACGCGCTGCCCCTCCTCTATTCTTTCCGCCGCTGCCCCTATGCCATGCGGGCACGGATGGCGCTCCTCTTGAGCGGTCAGACGGTGCGGCTGCGCGAGCTCATTCTTCGCGACAAACCCGACGAGATGCTGGCCGCCTCGCCCAAGGGCACTGTGCCGGTGCTGGTCCTGCCGGACGGCGAGGTGATCGATGAAAGCCTTGCGATCATGGAATGGGCCATTGCTAAAGGAAGCAGCAACCTGGCCCCGCCGAGCGACGATGAGCAGGCGCTGATCGCGCGCAATGATGGGCCGTTCAAACACGATCTTGACCGCTACAAATATCCCAACCGGTATGACGATATCGATCCCTTGGCGCACCGCGCGAGCGGGGCTGAATTTCTCTCTTCACTGAACGATCGGCTGGCTGAAAACGGACATCTCTCGGCCCAGCCGGACGGTTTCGCCGATATCGGCATCGTCCCCTTCGTCCGGCAGTTTCGCATCGCCGATCCTGACTGGTTCGACGCGCAGGACTGGCCCGCACTTCACCCCTGGCTCGAGCGCCACATGTCCAGCGCGGTGTTTACGAAGGCGATGACGAAGTTTCCGCTGTGGAAGGACACCGGCGAGGAAGCGCTGTTAGTTGACGCTTAGGTGCCGATGTTTTCATTGAGCGCGACTCGCTGATCTTTTGGTCGCATTGTTCATGCCGTTGGGAGCCTTTGCTATGTGGAAACGTCTCGACATTGCTGGACGGACGCTGCTGCTGCTCGCTATCTTTCTGCAGCTGAGCTTTTTGGGCGCGACCGAAGAGGCCAAAGACGAGGCCTACAGATATTATGACCTCGAGGGTCAGACCTATATGCGCTACGCTCTGCGATACATGGCCGAGGGTGACAATGAGGGGGCCATCGATAGCCTGCGCCACGCCTCACGCTTTCTCTACTCAAATTACGAGGCGAGCTTCGCCACCAATGAGACGTCCACGTGGTATCTCCAGGAGCAACGCCTCATCTATGGCACGCTTTTCGCTGTTGCCTCAGCGATGCTGCTGCTGGCGCGTATTGGCGAGCTGAAGGCACTTGATAGAACGTAGACTGACCGTCAAATCCTGCGCCGGGCAACTTAGAACGGGCAATCGGATCTGAAGCTCAACCTCCGACCGGTATCAGGTGCTGCGAAGCCGAGCTCCCTGGCGTGAAGAAGCAAGCGGGGGCTCATCTCTTTGGCCTCACCCTCCGCATACCACTGATCGCCTAAGATCGGATGGCCGAGGCTTTTCATATGGAGGCGAAGCTGATGCGATCGCCCCGTCACCGGTGTGAGTTCCAGACGGGTTCGGTCAGCTTGCCTATCGATGACGCGCCAGTGGGTGATCGCCTGGCGGCCTTCTTGATGATCGATCATCTGCAGCGGCCGGTTGGGCCAGTCACAGCGGATCGGCGCATCCACTGTGTCGGCATCATCGGTCATCTGTCCCCAGACGACCGCCTCATATGTCTTTTTGGTCAACCGCCGCTCAAATTGCTGCTGCAAATGAGCGAGACTCGGCTTTCCCCGGGCAATGACACAGATGCCCGAGGTGGCCATATCAAGCCGGTGCACCGTCAGCGCATCGGGATAGACCGCCTGCAGCCGCGCTTCCAAACAGTCGGGCTCGTTTTTGCCGGGAACACTGAGCAATCCCGCTGGCTTGTCGACGACGAGAAAACTCGCCGTTTCAGCGATGATGCCAATGACACGGTCGTCGCCCGGCTCCGCGAGCAGTGTCTCAGCCGTGCTGGTGCAGAGATTCGTCATCGCCGCCAGCGATATGGCAAACGTCGTCGTGGAGCAAATGCATCGGTTGGGAACAGAGCGCCCTCGCCGGTCTAACCCGCCTTTAAACTCACGGGTTAAACTGGAGCCGCTCCGGCAAAGGCGAGGGTCCAGAACGATGGCACAACCGGCATTCAGCGCGGAATCAGAATTCAACGCGGCCCGGCACTATCTCACCCAAGGCCGACTCGAAGAGGCGGAGACAATCCTGACGCGCCTCAAAGCGGTGATCGCCCCCCACCCGCTCGTGTTCGAGTATCTCGCATTCATCGCCGTCCAACGACAGGATCTGAAGCGAGCCGTTCGCCAGTACCGGAAAGCAGCGAAGCTCGACCCAAGCTCCGCGCATGTGAAGATCAAGCTGGCCGAAGTGCTGCTCGCGACAGGCGCCGACGCTGAAGCCCTAAAGCTCGCCCAAGGGGCCGTGCGGAAAGAGCCGAGCAACGTTTCCGCCCTGAATATCCTCGCGATGACCGCCGCAAAAGCTGGGCGCAAAGACGAGGCGCGAGAGCATTTCTCCGCCGCGGTTCAGGTGGACCCCAGCAACTTCCAAGCCTGGCACGGGCTGGGCCGTCTTCGGCTCGGCATGGGCGCGTGGAAGGAAGCTCTTGACGCGCTGACACAAGCCAATCAGCTGCGTCCGGATCATTGGCAGACGCTCACCTATACGGGCCGGGCCCAGACGTCGCTTGGCCGACCCGAACTTGCCATCGACGTCCTCAAGAGGGCGCGGAGCTTAGCTTCGTCGCCCGCAGACTATTGTGAGGTGAGCATCTATCTGGCCGAAGCCTATCTGCGCGCGCAGCAGTTGGATCGGTCCCTTGAGGTGATCTGCGAGATCGATGCGCGCGCGCCCGGTCACCCGCGCGGACGCGCCCTGCATGCGCGGATCCTGAAAGAGCAAGGGAACCATGAGGGGGCGCTCGCGATGATCCGTTCCCTGCCCAAAGACCAGGAGATCAGCGATGCGGAGTGGTTTCCCAACCTTCTGGAAGCTGAGTGCCTGGTCTCGCTCGATCGGCATGATGAGGCGGCAGTCGCTTATGAGATCGGCAATCGCCAGCAAGCGAAGATCTATCAGCGTTTCGGCACGGACAAGAACCGTTTCCTTCAGTATGCGCTTGACGCAACCACGCTCTGCTCATCGAGCAGCGATGGCGACTGGCCAGAACAGGCGAGCCCCGACGCGGGCCAAGACCTTGTGTTCATCAATGGCTTTCCGCGCAGCGGCACAACGCTGATCGATTCGATCTTGCGCATGCACTCGCGCGTCGCGATCGCCGAGGAATCCAACGCGTCGCACAGTTGCTGGCATGCCGCCGAGGAACTCATACCCGGCGGCCGCAAAGGTCTTGCGTCGATGAATGAGGACGTCGCTGAGAAGCTGCGCCAGCATTATTGGGACCAGCTCGGCCTTGATCTTTCTACGGATAAAGCGGGTCGCAAGGTGATTGATCGCCACGCCACCGGCCTCTTGCAAGCGCCGCTGATGAAGCGCCTGTTCCCTAGGGCGCAGTTCCTCTTCATGCTGCGCCATCCCTGCGATGTGGTCCTCAGCGCTTGGTTTGCTAATTTCCAGCCCACTGATCATACGGCGAACTATCTGACCATTGAGGATACGGCCCGTTTTTATGATCGGATGATGACCCTGCATGCAGCGCTGGAAGACGGAATGGGCGTTAGAGCTCCGACCATTCGGTATGAGGATCTTGTCGCTGATCTTCGGGGTACGGTGGAGCC
>JBCDLG010000165.1:0-4552 GCA_038745625.1 Pseudomonadota bacterium
ACTATGGGGACTCAAGTCGGAGATTCGTAAGACGGAGATGGCGATGAAGAGCCTGCCTACGGATCAAATCCTCCACGGTTGCTGTATTGAGGAGATGGCCAAGTTGGCCGATGGCTCGATCGACCTGATTTTCGCCGATCCGCCTTATAATCTTCAGCTTAAGGATGGTCTGACGCGGCCTGACCAAAGCCGTGTTGACGGCGTTGACGCTGAATGGGACCAGTTTGCCAGCTTTGAAGCCTATGATGCATTCTCACGCGCCTGGCTGACAGAAGCGCGCCGTATCCTGAAAAAAGACGGCGCGATCTGGGTGATCGGCTCTTATCATAACATTTTCCGGCTTGGCTCGGCTCTTCAGGATCTCGGGTTTTGGATCCATAATGATGTCGTCTGGGTCAAGAGCAATCCGATGCCTAATTTCCGCGGCACACGTTTCACCAACGCGCATGAAACAATGATCTGGGCGGGCCGCAGCGAGACCAGCCGCGTCACATTCAACTACCAATCGCTCAAAGCCTCGAATGAAGACGTGCAGATGCGCTCGGACTGGCAATTGCCGCTCTGCACGGGCCAAGAACGTCTGAAACAGCAGGGCCATAAGCTGCACCCGACGCAAAAACCGGAGGCACTGCTCCATCGTATACTCACGGCCACCACCGAGCCGGGCGATGTGATCCTTGATCCTTTCTTCGGTACAGGGACGACCGGCGCGGTCGCCAAACGCCTCGGTCGGCACTTCATCGGTATTGAGCGCGACGAGGGTTATCTCGAAGCAGCGCATCAGAGGATCGAAGCAACCCAAGGTCCCGACGATATCAGCGATGTCGCGCCTCTCCCAGCACCCCGCAAGGCACCGCGGGTCGGGTTCGGACAAGTCGTCGAAGCAGGATTGCTCCGTCCAGGAACGAAACTTTACTGTCCTAAACGGAAACACTCAGCCCGCGTCAAAGCCGACGGTTCACTCGCGACACCGTCGATGGTCGGCTCGATCCATAAGGTCGGCGCAAGCTTGCAAAATGCGCCAAGCTGCAATGGCTGGACCTATTGGCACTATGAGGAAGCGAAAGGCCGTTACGCGCCAATTGACGGCCTGCGCCAGGCGATCCGTAGTCGGCCTAGCTAAGGGCCCGTTCGAGCGCTTTGACAAAGAGCGTCGGCATGGCGTCGAGCGCCTCCTCCACGTCCAACCATTCCCCCTCAACCGGCACGTTGTCTGATCGGTAGACATCGATCGAAAGCTCCCGATGGGTCAGGGTGTGGCTCACTGAACCCGCCAGCTCCAGCGCGTCGTCCTTTAGCGGTATTGCGTCCGAGCCATCCCAGCCATCACCCGGCAAGCCGAGCATCCCGCCAAAAAGGCCTGTCTCTGGTCGGCGCACACAAAGCACCTGATCGGCCGGCCTCCGCACAACGAACATCCGTCCCAAGACAGCTTTTTTGGCTTTCTTCGGCGGCTTCACCGGCAACGTCTCAGCAATACCGCGGGCCTGCGCCTGGCAATGCTCCCGGACTGGACAGAGAAGACAGTCAGGCGCTTTTGGCCGACAAATCCGTGCACCGAGATCCATCAAGGCCTGGGCGTAATCGCCCGGACGATCCGTCGACATGAGCTCCCCAGCCAGCGCTTTGATCGGTTTTTTTCCCTTTGGCAGGGGCACACTGATCGCGCCGATGCGGGAGACCACACGCTCAATGTTTCCATCGACCACCACGGCAGGCTCACCGCGTGCAATCGCCGTGATCGCGGCGCCTGTGTAGTCACCAATCCCAGGCAGGGTTTTGAGCGCCGCCTCCCCGTCAGGAAAGAGGCCGCCATGCTCCGCCACCACGGCTTTCGCGCAAGCATGAAGCGCCCGGGCACGGCGGTAATAGCCAAGACCGGCCCAAGCATCGGTCACCTCGCCCTCGTCGGCGGCGGCGAGCGCCTCCAATGTGGGAAACTTTTGAAGAAAGGCTGGGTACCGCTTTTCCACAACGGCGGTGGTCGTCTGTTGCAGCATCACCTCGGAGACGAGCACCGCATAGGCCGAGGCTCGGCGCCGTTCCCCCGGCGGCACCCGCCATGGAAAGCAGCGCGCCTCGCGGTCATACCACGCGAGGATATCGCTCGCGAAGGCGCTCTCGCGCGGCTTGTATTGCAAAGAGGCGTCGACCATCCTCTCTTCTATGCCGAGGCCTGCCCCCCCACGCCAAGCGTCAGAGGTTCGCACCAAGCCGGTGCGCAAGGCGGCCCCGCCCGTTGGGCGCTCGCTCGGCCCGCACATTGCGCGGCTCGCCGCCGCGTCGGGCGCGATGGATCCGCGGCTGGCATCGGAGTGGGCTGAAATCGCAGGGCCAGAGCTGGCGCCGCTTTGTCGGCCAATCCGGATCATCACCCGCGGCCGGAGCCAGGCCCTCGAAGTCGCCGTCAAAAGCGGCGCCGCGGCCATGAAAATTCAGTATGCTCAAGAGGCACTGCTCGGCAGGATCCGCCACCAGCTGGGCCTGCCGCGGCTCCAACGGATCGTTTTCCGCGAAGGCAAAGAGACCCGAAGCTGGCAGTCTCGCAGGCTTTCCGCGCCGCCGCACGCCGCGGAGAAAGAGCGCGCCGTGGGCGGCGATCTGCAAGCAGCGCTCGACGCGATGCGGCAAAGCGTGCGGGCGAAAGAGGAGTAGGCGTCGCTTCAAACCTCGGTTAGGAGAGGCGCATGACTCTCTTTGATATGCGCCTCGCCCTTGTTTCTCTGTCGGTTTTTGGCCTCGCTGCCTGTGGCGACTCGTCAATCGAAACGGCCGATGCTGCAACGCCCGCGCCCGACGCTTCTGCGGCGCAGCAGCCGCCTGCCCCGCCGGAGCCAGAAATGCTGCCAGCACCTGAAGGCAGCCGCGCCGCGGAAAGCATGACGATCGGCAGCCCCGACGCGCCGCTCACGATTGTCGAGTACGCGTCCGTCACCTGCGGCGGGTGCGCAGCTTTCCACGCCAACCTCTTCCCAAAAATCAAAGAGCAGTTCATCGACACCGGTCTTGTGCGCTTTGAGTATCGCGAGTTCCCAACGCCGCCTGTTCGCCTGTCGCAAGCAGGCTTTATCGTCGCGCGATGCGCCGCGACCGGCTCTGGCCCTGAAGGCTACTACGCCGTTGTTGACGCCCTCTACAAAACCCAGCGTACCTGGATGTACAGCCAAGAGCCTGGAACGGAGCTGCGCAATCTCGCGGCCCAGGTTGGCATTGGCGGCACGGACTTTGACGATTGCTTCGCGCGCGAAGACATCCGCGACGTGCTCGTCGCATCCATCGAGTCGGGCCGAGAGCTGGGCGTTGATTCCACGCCGACACTCGTCATCGACGGCGAGATCTTCGATTATGGCCGCAGCGAAGAAGAAGCGCTTGAGCTCATCGCGGCCGAGGTCGAAAAGCGCAGCTGAGCCTCGAATCGTATAGGTTAATGACTGGGCGCTTGGTTCACGGGCGCCGATGGGATGAACCTCATGCGCTTTGAACGCCTCCGCCTTTGCGGCTTTAAATCCTTCGTTGAACCAGTCGATGTCGAGATCAAACCCGGTCTCACTGGCATTGTGGGTCCCAATGGCTGCGGGAAATCGAACCTCGTCGAGGGGCTGCGATGGCTGATGGGCGCAAACAGCGCCAAAGCCATGCGCGCCTCGGGCATGGATGAGGTGATCTTCGCAGGCACCGCTGGCGGGCGCCCGGCCCGCAGCTGGGCTGAGGTCACGCTCGAAATCGACAATGCAGAGAGGCGGGCACCTGCAGCGTTCAACGATTCCGATACGCTGACGGTCACCCGGCGCGTGATGCGGCGGGCAGATGGTTCGATCTCTGCCTATTCGATCAATGGCAAAGAAGTCCGTGCACGGGATGTCCAGATGCTGTTCGCCGATGCATCGACTGGCGCCACCTCACCCTCCCTCGTTCGACAAGGACAGATCGCGGAGCTGATCGCGGCCAAGCCTATTGATCGCCGCCGCTTCCTTGAAGAAGCCGCCGGCGTGACGGGCCTTTCCGCCCGCCGGCACGAGGCGCAGCTGCGCCTCAAAGCCGCCGCGGACAATCTTGAGCGTCTCGATGACGTGATCGGCGAGCTTGATCTGCAAAGCGATCAGCTGGCTCGTCAGGCGCGCAAGGCGACGCGCTACAAAGAAATCAGTGATGAGATCAAAGAGGTCGATACGGCCTTGACCGCGAGCCGGGTTCGCGACGCGTTCACCGCCCACCAGACGCTGAAACGCAGAAGCGACGAGCAAGCTCTGGTGGTCGCAGACACCACAGAAGCTGCCGCGCGTGCCGACCGGGAGGCCTCGACCCTGGCCGAACGGCTCGAGGCTGCGCGCGCCACCGAGCGCGAGGCCGCCCAGGCGATGGCCCAAGCCGAGGCGGACCTTCGTAGCTTTGAAAGCGCCGCGGAGCTGCGCCGAGAAGCCGCCGAAGAGCGAAAACGAACGCTTGAACGATGCACAGCGGACGAGGCCCGCGAGACCAGTTTACTCACGGAAGCGGATGAAGCGATTGCCACCGCGAAGGCTCGGATTACGCAACTTGAAGACGAAATCGC
>JBCDLG010000166.1:0-4504 GCA_038745625.1 Pseudomonadota bacterium
AGGGCGCTGCTCGATCGCGCGGAAGCCGCGGGTCAGGATATCGCGCATGTGCCGATCCCTTGTTGCGCCAGAGCGCCCGCCGAGCACGACGCCAACCAAAGGATGGCCGTTGCGTTCGGCTGTGGTGGCCAAGTTATAGCCCGACGCGCGGGTGTATCCGGTCTTCAGCCCGGTGGAGCCTGTGTAATTGGTCAGAAGCTTGTTGTGGCTGCGATAGGTGCGGCCATTCCAGCGAAAGCTCGTTTGCGTGAAGAACTCTTGATACTGAGGAAAGTCTTGCCGGAGGCGCTGCGCCAGCCGCGCCATGTCGCGCGCTGTTGTCACTTGGCGAGAGTTGGGAAGGCCGGAGGCATTGCGAAAGGTTGTTGACCGCATGCCAATGTCACGCGCTGTCCGTGTCATGCGGCGAGCGAACGCCACCTCGGTGCCGGACACGTGCTCCGCGACGGCCGTTGCGACATCGTTCGCTGATTTAATGACCAGCGCTTCGATCGCTGTTTCCACTTTAATCGTGGTGCCGGAGCGGATGCCGAGTTTCGAGGCCGGTTGACGGGCGGCGCGGCTCGAGATCCGAATCCGATCATCGAGCGAGGTGCGGCCCGCTTCGATGTCCTCGAACAGGACATAGAGCGTCATCATCTTCGTCAGCGATGCAGGATAGCGTCGGGAGTCCGCGTAGCGCGAGAAGAGGACATCTCCGGTGCCCTCATGCATCACGAACGCTGCGTATTTAGGGTTAGCGGATGCGGTGCCGAACGCCGCGCTGGCGGCCGACATGATGACCAAAAACAAAGTTACCCACGCTGACCGCATTGCCCATCCACCGTCGCGAAGTCATTGAAAAGCTAAACCAGCAAGTGCCGTTCCGCACGTTGCAAGCACGACACCTCGAAGCTTGACGATAGCCATTGCAACCTCTCCAAACCGTTAACCAAAAAGTTGCCAAACCAGCGCAGTCACCCCTGGTGGTGGTTCTTAAAAAATACACGTTGAGCGAGATTGTGCGCTGCACTAGTTCCCTTGACAGCACCAAACGAATCGCTATGTTGCGGTGCAGCAAAGGTTGTGGAGGGGGTCCATCAACCGGCGCGCCTTGGGCCGTGCTCAACGGGTCTGAGGGAGAACAGAAAATGGACGACACCGGAGAAACACAATGAGCGCAACGCGCAAGACCAAAGTGACCGAAGATACCGCCAAAGAAGCGGTCTTCACGGCAGCCAACACAGCCCAAACCACCATCAATGAAGGCGTCGAACGGATGACCAAAGGCATGAGCCAGATGGGCACCTTCGCCCAAGAGAACACTGAAGCCGTCATGCAGGCCGCTTCTGTCGTTGCCAAAGGCTACGAGAAGCTCGCCCAAGAAGGCGCTGACTTTGCGAAATCTCAGCTCGAAGCGAGCCAAGAGCGCGTCCAAGGCCTGACCAAAGCCAAGACACCACAAGAATTCTTCGAAGCGCAGAGCGAGCTCTTCCGTTCCACGATGGAAGCGCAAATCAGCCAAGTGAACAAAGTCAGCGACATGATGATCGCGACAGCGAAAGACGCCGCTCAGCCATTGTCGAAGCGCTACAGCGCGCTCGTTGAGCTGATGCAGCAGCGCTAAGCGCCCGCTGATTTTAGCAAGATCTTGAAGGCCCCGTCGGCACCGCCGGCGGGGTCTTATTTTGTTTCCACCTTGGCCATGGAGGGCTTCCGTGGCCGCGCGGCTGGGCGTAAAGACTTGGGTTCGCGGGTGAAGGCGCGACGGAAGGGCTGAAGAGCAGGCATGGTGCTTGAATCGAAGCGAGTTCTGCTTCTCGAAGACGAACCTATTATCGCTATGCTGGCCGAGGACCTTATCAGGTCACTGGGCGCCGACGATGTCCGCCGGGAGGCGACGCTTGCTGACGCTGAGCGTTGCGTCGGTGAAGGCGGTTTCGACGCTGGGCTCTTTGATGTCGACCTTGACGGCAGCAGCAGTTTGGCACTCGCCGAGGAGGCCCAGCGGGTGGGTGTGCCGGTGGTTGTTGCCAGCGGCTATTCCCATCTCACCCGGGACGCTGCCGAGAAATTTATCGTTGTTGCCAAGCCTTTCACCTTGCCGAAACTCAAAAAGGCCTTCCTTCAAGCTCTTGAAGACGCGGGCTCTTGAGACCTTTTCTCCCGATCGCGCGCTCAGGGTTGCGGAAGCAGGCAGAAGAGCCATTTACTAGGCCCGCGAGCAGACGAGACCAGACCGATCAGGATGAGCGAAGAGCGCGACGACGATAGCGGCTACGGAACCGGGACCATCACCAAGACGGCGCCGAAGACCAAACGGCCGTCGCTCTATAAGGTCTTGCTCCTGAATGACGACTACACGCCCCAAGAGTTTGTGGTGTGGCTGCTCGAGGCGGTCTTCAACAAAGGTCGTGAAGACGCGACCCGCATCATGCTGCATGTTCACCAGAACGGGGTGGGCGTTTGCGGTGTTTACACCTTTGAAGTGGCCGAAACGAAAGTCGCGCAGGTCCTTGAACTCGCGCGGCGGAACGAACACCCTCTTCAGTGCACGATGGAAAAGGAATAGCTGAGGATGAAGACCCTCGATGAACGATTGGCAGACTATGCTGAGAAACTCTCTCTCGGTCTGCTGCTGGGCGCGTTCATCAGCGATGTCCATCCTGCTGCTCGGGTTCTTTTTGTTTTGACGTCTTTGCTCGCAGCGGTCGTCATGGTCGCCAAGACCGATAGTGGTTGGAGGGCAGCGTCATGAGCACCCTTGAAACCGTGATGCTTCTCGCGCTGACAATGACCAATCTCGCCGTCCTCTATTTTTATGTCCAACGACTCAACAATCGCGATCGTTAAGGAGTAGCCCATGGCCAGTTTTGCATCCGGACTTGAGCGTGCCATCCACCAGGCGATTGCCATGGCCACCGAGCGGCGTCAGGAATTGGCGACGCTGGAGCACCTTCTCTATGCGCTGCTGGATGACGCCGATGCCAAGGCGCTCCTGACCGCCTGCGCCGTCGATCTGGGCGAGCTGCGCGAAGCGCTGACCGAGTATATTGAGGACGATCTTGCGAACCTCGTGGTCGAGGACATCGATGAGGCCAAGCCCACGACGAGCTTCCACCGCGTCGTCCAGCGCGCGCTGATTCATGTCGAGACCTCAGGTCGTGCCGAGGTGACCGGCGCCAACATCATCGTCGCGATTTTTGCTGAGCGCGAAAGCCATGCCGCTTACTTCCTGCAAAGCCAGGGCATGACCCGCTATGACGCGGTGAACTACATCTCCCACGGCCTTGCCAAAAACGGTCAGAGCCAACCCAAGACCCCGCGCGGGGCGGAGGAAGAGGAAGATGTCCAGACCAAACAGGGCCCCGAGGCGCTGGAGGCTTACTGCGTCAACCTCAATGACAAGGCGCGCAAAGGGAATGTCGATCCGCTGATCGGCCGCCTCAAAGAGGTTGAGCGCGCCATCCAAATCCTCTGCAGACGGCGGAAAAACAACCCGCTCTTCGTCGGTGATCCTGGTGTCGGCAAAACCGCCATCGCTGAGGGCCTTGCCCGTCAGATCGTGGACGAAGAGGTGCCCGAGGTTCTGGCTGAGGCGACGATCTTCTCCCTCGACATGGGCGCGCTCCTCGCTGGCACCCGCTACCGCGGCGACTTTGAAGAGCGCCTCAAGGCGGTGATCAAAGAGTGTGAGAACCATCACCACGCGATCCTCTTCATCGATGAGATCCACACCATCATCGGCGCGGGCGCGACGTCCGGGGGGGCGATGGATGCGTCGAACCTCCTGAAGCCAGCGTTGCAGCAGGGCACCCTCAAATGCATGGGCTCGACGACCTTCAAAGAGTACAAGCAGCATTTCGAGAAAGACCGCGCGCTCTCCCGCCGGTTCCAGAAGATCGACGTGCACGAACCATCGGTGCCGGATACGATCGACATCTTGCGCGGCCTTCGCCCAGCGTTTGAGAAGCACCACAATCTCACCTACACGGACGAAGCGATCAAAACCGCTGTCGAGCTTTCGGCGAAATACATGACCGACCGCAAACTGCCGGACAAAGCGATCGACGTGATCGACGAGGCTGGCGCGCGCCAGATGCTCTTCGCCGAAGAGGACCGGGTGAAAGAGATCGGCACCCACCAGGTCGAAGAGATCGTCGCCGTCATGGCCCGCATCCCGCCCAAATCCGTCTCCAAGTCCGACACCGAGCGGCTCAAAAATCTCGATGCGGATATCAAGCGCGTGGTCTTCGGTCAGGACGATGCCATCGACCAGCTCGCCGCGGCGATCAAGCTCAGCCGCGCTGGCCTGCGGGAGCCGGAGAAGCCCATCGGCAACTACCTCTTCGCTGGTCCCACCGGGGTCGGTAAGACTGAGGTGGCGAAACAGCTCGCCTCGATGATGGGGGTCGAGCTCCTGCGTTTTGACATGTCCGAATATATGGAGCGTCATACTGTCAGTCGTCTGATCGGTGCGCCTCCTGGCTATGTCGGCTTTGACCAGGGCGGCGGCCTTCTCACC
>JBCDLG010000167.1:0-4455 GCA_038745625.1 Pseudomonadota bacterium
GCTGAGGAGGCCCATGGTCACGACGGTCGCGCCGACGATGCCCGTGGATGCCGCGAGAAGGGCGCCGACCAGCATCACCCCGATCCCCAGGCCGCCCGGCATCGGCCCGAAGAGGCGTGCGGTGGTCTCCAAGAGCTCTTCTGCGAGTTTGGCGCGCTCCAGGATCACACCCATCAGCACAAAGAGGGGCACGGCCAAGAGCACCTGATTCTTGATGATCCCAAAGATCCGTATGGGATAGGGTTCGGTGATAAAGGTGACGTCGAGCACGCCCATCGCGAGGCCAATCAGCGCGAAGAGGAGCGCGGTCCCCGCCAGGGTGAAGGCGACCGGGAAGCCGGACAGGATCAGCGCGCAAAGCGCGATCACCATGGCGATATCGAGCCATGTCGCGCAGGCGCAAAGGCAGAGAATGACCTGATCCATCATCCCGCTGTGCGCAGCCTCCGGACGAGATCAATGATCCGGAGCTGGGCCGCGAGGATGAGGAGCGTCGCGAAGGCGGGGATCATCGATTTCATCAAAAAGACCGCGTGGATGCCCGATGCTTCTTGGCTTCGCTCCAGCTGGGCCCAGCTCGTCATCACATAGTCCCAGGAAACGAGGATGATCAGTGTGCTCACGGGAAGAACGAAGAGGATCATGCCAGCAAGATCGACGATGTGGCGTCGCCGTTCGGTCAGCTTGCTGTAAAAGATATCGACACGGACATGCCCCTCGGTCAGCAGCAAAGCGCCCGACGAGAGCAGAAACATCGCGCCGAAGAGATAGAGCGTGCTTTCTTGGAGCCAGATGAAGCTGATTGAAAAGACGCTGCGCAAGATCACCACGGCGACCTGGACCAGCATCAAAACCAAGACGCAGACGGAGGAGAGGGCGAAGGCGCCCCTCACCACCCGGTCGAGCCAAAGCTCAACCCGCTGATCACCGCTCACCGCCGAGATCGCAAGCGGCGTCATCAATCCGCACAGAAAGAGAAGAGGAAGAAGAAACTCGCTCATTGTTTTAGTTGATGAGTCTCTGGCGTGCTTCGATGAAGGCGGCGTCGCTGATGGTCGTCCACCGCATCGTGTCCCTCAGCGTACGCAGATAGCTGTCGTGGATCTCCCGGCCGATCGCCGAGCTCTCGGCAATCTCCTCGAGCACTTCCTTGGTCTTCTCGGCGAGGAGGGCGATCACGTCGTCCGGCATGCGGTTGAGGGTGACGTTGTGCTCTTCAGAGAGAACGCGCAGGGCCTCGGCATTACGGATCGTGTACGTCCCAATGGATTCGTGGTTGGCCGCGCGGGCGGCAGCGATGAAGATCGATTGCTCTTGCGCGCTGAGGCTGCGCCAAAGATCGAGATTCATGCCCGCCGACAGCTGCGCATTCGGTTCATGGAACCCCGGCCAGACATAGTAATCGGCCTCGCGGTAGAACCCCATCGCGAGATCGTTCCACGGGCCGACCCACTCGGTGGCGTCAATCGCGCCGGACTGAAGGGACTGATAAAGCTCCGACCCAGGAAGAACGACAGGGCTTGCCCCGGCCCGGCGCATCACCTCGCCGCCCATGCCGGGCATACGGATCTTGAGGCCCCGCAGGTCGTCGACGTTGCGCAGAGGCCGCTTGAACCAGCCGCCAAGCTGGTGGCCGGAATTGCCAACGCCAAAGGGCTTGATGCCGAAGGGTGCGGCCAGCCGGTCCCAAAGCTGCTGCCCGCCGCCCGCTTCCAGCCAGCCGATCTGCTCAATCGCAGTCATGCCGAAAGGTACCGCCGTGAAGAAAGGATAGGCTTGGGACTTCGACGTCCAGTAATAGTCCGCCCCGTGATAAAGATCAGCCGCGCCGCTGACGACGGTGTCATAGACGTCAAAGGCGCCGACAAGCTCCCCTGCCGCGAAGATCTCAATGGCGATAGCGCCGCCGGAGAGGTCGCGGATGAAGTCAGCCCAACGCGTCGCGGCTTCGGCGAGACCCGGAAAATCCTTCGGCCACGTCGTCACCATTTTGAGCTGCCGCGGCGTGATCCCCGCGCTCGTCACCTCCGGGGCAACGGCGGCGCAGCGCTCGGCGCAGTCACACGCCGCAAGGGCCAATGGCGCAGCAAGGGCCGCGGTTTTCAGAAAGTTGCGGCGAACCTTATCGGTCACTGTTGCCCCGCTTGTGTTGGTGGTTTCCTCAAACACCACACTCTGGCGAGGCTCGCGGTCGGCGTCCAGCGATGTCGGGTAGACGGCGGGAGTGAGTGATGCTGAAGCTGGCGCTAAGCGGCTTCGGCTCTCTTCCTTTTGACACCAGGGCTTAGCATGGTCGATGCGCGCGCCTTCCGGTCGACCCACACGGCGGTCATGGCTTTGGGCATCAGATCTTTGAACAGCTCGCGATCTGTCGCTTTCTTCGCCGCGCCGCCTATGGCCATCAGCCTGAACGGATAGCCCAGCAGGATGCAGGCGGCGTAGACCACACGAACGACGATGTTCTTCCGCGCAGCGCTGATGCGCGTCGCAGCGCGAGCGTTTTCTCGAACAAGTTCGAGCACGTCCCTTTTGTCTTCCGGTTCAGCCAGAACCACACGGGCCTCGACAGCCGAGCCGATCTGATGCCCTCGGTTCTCCAGCGCCCGAACAAGTTGGCGACTCCGGAACGTTTCGCCAATCTCAGGACCGAGATCTTCAAGCGCCTCACGCTTAAAGACCATCGTGTCCGCGCTCCGCATCTTGCCCATTTGGCGCTCTGCCATATCGAGCAAAAAGGCGAGGCGTGCCCATGGGTTGAGCGGGTCGGCATTGCCCGGCTTCACCGCCATCGCGCTCATCCGCGGCGCTTCGGTGAAGGCCAGCTGGCACTCAAGCGCCCAGTCGTCGGCCGGCTCGGTGCCCGGGCTCAAAAACGCGACGAGCTCACAATCGGTGCTTTGCAGGGCGTCGAAGAGCGCTTCATCCATTTCCTCGGCGTCGGCGGGAAGGGTGCGCAGCCTGACCGACCCCATGCCAGCCGCCACGTTAAGCGCCGCAATCGTCCGCATACGGCGTCCGCCGATCGGGTCGTCGAGCAAAAAGCAAAGAATGCCGCCCGATGCATCGGCGTCATGGCTTACGCTGTCTTCGTCAGTGTCTTCTGACGTGCGATCATCGTGATACTGATCATCGTAGCCGCCGATGGTGTCCGGGTCTTGATCAACGGACGTCCCAAAAACATCAGCGACATGGCGCAGTCGTTCAATGGGCGAGGCATCGGCATCGTCGAGAACAGGTGGGTGCTCGTCAGACGGCGCGAACTCGTCCTGTCCGACCACAGAGTCGCTCGCATCTTTTCGGGCAATCTTGTTGCCTGAAAAGAGATCGGCCAGTCCGTGGTCTTTTGCCATAGCGTCTTATTTCCCGGTCCGAAAATGCATCACGTCGCCGTCTTGTACGACGTAGTCCTTACCTTCGATCCGTTGCTTTCCTGCGTCTTTTGCGCCGACTTCTCCGCCCAACTGAACATAATCATCGAAGGAAATCGTTTCGGCTCGAATAAAACTTGTTTCAAAGTCGGTGTGAATAACCCCCGCTGCTTCTGGCGCTAGGGCGCCGCGCCGGACGGTCCACGCGCGGGCTTCTTTCGGTCCAGCTGTAAAGTACGTCTGCAGCCCTAAAAGATCGTATCCGGCACGAATGAGTCTGTTGAGACCCGGTTCGCTAAGCCCGATCTCGCTCAAGAACTCTGCCGCCTCGTCATCATCAAGCGCTGCGAGCTCCGATTCAATGCGGGCTGAGATGACCACCGCAACGGCGCCTTGTTTCTTTGCTTCTTCAAGCACTTTACCAGAATAGGCGTTGCCCGCGCCAGCGCTGTCCTCATCGACATTGGCGACAAAGAGGACAGGTTTGGTGGTCAGAAGCTGGAGGCCCTTCCAAGCCTTCATTTCATCAGGTTCGATGTCCGCCACGCGCGCCGGTTGGCCATTGCGCAGAGGCACCAGAGCTTTATCGACCAGCGCCAGAAGTTCTTTGGCTTCTTTGTCCTGGCCCTTGGCCCGTTTTTCAAGGTTCACCCGGCGCTTTTCGAGGCTTTCGAGATCGGCGAGCATCAGCTCGGTCTCGACCGTCTCATAATCCGCAACAGGGTCGATCCGGCCTTCCACATGGGTGATATCGTCATCATCAAAACAGCGCAGCACATAGGCAACGGCATCGACCTCGCGGATATTCGCCAGGAACTGATTGCCCAGGCCCTCGCCCTTTGATGCGCCGCGGACGAGCCCAGCGATATCGACGAACTGAAGACGTGAAGGGATAATCTCTGCTGAACCGGCAATGGCAGCGAGCTTTTCGAGCCGCGGCTCAGGAACCGCCACATCACCAACATTTGGCTCGATGGTGCAGAACGGATAGTTCGCTGCCTGCGCTGCTGCCGTTTTGGTCAGCGCATTGAAGAGCGTCGATTTTCCCACATTCGGGAGACCGACAATGCCGCACTTAAAACCCATA
>JBCDLG010000168.1:0-4444 GCA_038745625.1 Pseudomonadota bacterium
GCAGGTCAATCTGACCCCACTCGATGGCCTCTCTTTGACGGGTGGCCTCCGTTACGATGATCATGAAACCTTCGGAAGCGCGACGACATTTGCTGCCAGCGGCGCTTACTCGCCCAACGATGGCGATACAGTCATCCGTGCCAGCTATGGCGAAGGCTTTAAGGCGCCGGCCTTGTTCCAACTCTTTAGTGACTTCGGCAATCTCGATCTCGAGCCAGAGGAATCGGAAAGCTGGGATGTAGGCATCACGCACAGCTTTCTGGATGGCCGCGCTCAGGTGGGCGTGACCTATTTCGAGCGGGAAGGCACGAATGAAATCGTGTTTGTGAGTTGCTTTGGAAGCCTCTTGCCACCTTGTCTGGTACCGGAAGAGGTTCGCCCGTTCGGTACTTATGACAATATCGCGCTCACTCAAGCCGATGGCTGGGAGTTCGGCGTTGCGCTGCAGCCGGTTGATGGGTTCGACGTGTCTCTGAACTACTCAATCATCGATGCCTTCGATGAAACAACGGGCAACCGCCTCCCGCGCCGCGCTGAAGAGACGGCAAGCTTGGTTGTCGACTATCGCATGGAAAACGGGTTTGGCATCGGTGCAACCGTTCTGGTCGTTGGAGATAGCTTCGACAACGCCTCGAACAGCCGTCCGCTCGATGGCTATGCCCTTGCTGATGTGCGAGTGAGCTATGGGATTACCGAGAACCTCGAACTCTTTGGGCGCATCGAGAACGTGACAGACGAAGACTACGAGACCGTTCTCGGCTTCAACCAGCCGGGTCGCACTGTCTTCGGCGGCGTGCGTTACCGGATGTAATGCCCATGCGATTGATCCTCGCGGCGCTTCTTGGCTTCTCGCTGGTCGGCTGTTCGCAGCCTATCGAGCGAAGCTTTGAAGCGCCGCGACGGATCATCAGCCTCGATTACTGTGCGGACCAATATGTTCTGAGGTTTGCTGATCGAGGCGATATCCTGGCGCTGTCGCCGGGTTCGGACAAACGTTTCTCCTATATGCGCGAGGAGGCGGAAGGACTGCCTCAGGTCCGCCCTCGCACGGCTGATGTTCTGGCATTGGAACCTGATCTGATCGTGCGTTCCTACGGTGGCGATCCCAACGTATCCGCCTTCATGGAGCGCGCGGGCGTGCCCGTGGTGCAGATCGGATTTCCCCGGACCATCGAGCAGGTGCGCGAGGAAGTGGTGCGTGTTGGCGGGGAGCTTGGGCAACCAGATACCGCGAAACAGGTCATCGAGGATATGGACCGACGTCTTGCCGCGCTGGCGGCCAAGGCGAGCGAGAACCCAGAGGCTTTGTACATGACCCCGGTGGGCGTCACCACAGGCCCAGGCTCGCTGGTTCATGAGCTTATGACCGCGGCGGGCCTTTCCAACTTTCAAACCCGAAACGGCTGGAACCCACTCCCGCTCGAGCGCCTTGCCTATGAGCGACCAGATCTGATCGTGGCCGCTTTCTTTGAAAGCAAAACCAATCACGTCGACAGCTGGAGCGCCGCTCGCCATCCTGTGGCGCAGGCTCAATTGCGCGAACTGCCAGTCTCCGACATCGAAGGCGCTTGGACATCGTGCGGAGGATGGTTCTTGATTGAAGCGGTTGAGACCATGTCTGAAAAGGCCAACGACGGCGCATGACACGTCTATCCACCCTTCTGACGGGCGGCCTTGTTGTGGCCCTGCTGCTTTCGTTGCTGCTTGGCTCCGTTCCGCTTCCTATCGAGCGCGTTTTTAGCGCCATCGCTGTCCAAGCCAGCGCCGGGGATCAATTGGTCGTCTGGCAAATCCGCCTACCGCGCAGTCTTACCGCTGCAATTGTTGGCGCAGCCCTTGGTATGAGCGGTGCGGCCCTGCAGGGCCTGTTGCGCAATCCGCTTGCTGAGCCGGGCATATTGGGGGTTTCCGCCACGGCGGCGCTTTTCGCGACGTTTGTTCTGTATTTTCGGTTGGCCACTGCAGGACCGCTTGTTTTGCCGGCAGCCGCGGTAGCCGGAGCGCTGCTAGCAACCCTGATCGTTGCCGCCGCAGCGCTTCGCAATCGCTCGGTCGTAACGCTCATCCTGATCGGTGTGGGTCTATCGAGCTTCTCGGCCGCGCTCATGGCGTTGCTGATGAACTTGGCGCCTGATCCTTTCAGCCTGACCGACATGGTCAACTGGATGCTTGGCACTGTGGCCAATCGCAGCTTTGAAGACATCGCGTTTGCGGCGCCATTCTTGGTCGCTGGCATCATCGTCATGCTTCTCACCCGCCGCGGTCTCTCGGCTTTGGCGCTTGGTGAAGAGACGGCGGAAGGGCTCGGCCTCAATCTGAAGATGCAGCGGCTCGGCGTGATTATCGGCGCGGGGCTGGCGACTGGGGCGGCGGTCGCCTTGGCGGGTTCGATCGGTTTCGTCGGTATCGTTGCGCCGCATTTGGTCCGGCCCTTTGTTCGATACGATCCGGCGCGGCTCCTCATACCGTCCTCGATTTTGGGGGCTTTGCTTTTGGTTATGGCCGATATAGGCGTGCGGTTGCTGCCGACCGATAACGAGCTCAAGCTTGGTGTCGTCGCGTCCCTCATCGGCGCACCGATTTTCGTATGGATCGCATCGCGACGGAGGCTGGCATGAGCCTGTTCGTCGCCGAAGGGCTGGCCTACGCTGTTGATGGCCAGCCGCTGGTCATAGACGCGACCTTCGCGTTGGAGCCGGGCAGCTTGACGATGCTCGTCGGTCCCAATGGAGCGGGCAAGACAACGCTGCTGCGGCTCGCTCTCGGCTTGTTGAAACCCGATAGCGGACGGGCGATGCTGGACGGCGACGATGTCACCACACTCGCTCCGGTTCAGCGCGCCCGCAAGATCGCCTATCTCCCGCAGCAGCGCCCATTGGTTTGGCCACAGCCGGTTCGCGATATCGTTGCGCTTGGGCGTTTCGCCTATGGCGCGGCTCCGGGTCGCCTCTCCCCTGAGGACGAGGTGGCAACAGCCCGCGCTATCGCTTCCTGTGATCTGGAAGGCTTTGAGGAACGCGCCGCGGATACACTTTCGGGTGGAGAGTTGTCGCGCGTCCACCTCGCGCGGGCTTTGGCAGCCGAAACTCCGTTCCTCATCGCGGATGAGCCGGTCGCCGCGCTCGATCCGCGCTATCAGCACGAAGTCCTACGGATCTTCTCGAAGGCGGCAAGCGAAGGCCAATCATTGCTGACTGTTGTACATGATCTTTCGCTGGCCGCGCGATACGCGGACCGGCTGATCTGGATGAAAGACGGTCGGATCGTTGCCGATGGACCACCGAGGGAGACGATCACGCCTGACCGCCTGAGAGAGATCTTCGGGATTGAAGCGCGGGTCGATGCGACGCGCGTCGAGGCCATCTCGCTCGACATTCTTGGTCCAGCCTAGACGGTTTATCGCATGACAGGGCTCGCCATCATGATTCAGGGGACAGGCTCGGATGTGGGCAAGTCATTGCTGGTTGCAGGGCTCTGCCGGATCGCGAAGCGGCGCGGCATCAAAGTCGCCCCGTTCAAGCCGCAAAACATGTCGAACAACGCCGCGGCTTGTCCGTCGGGAGGCGAAATCGGACGGGCGCAAGCGCTTCAGGCACGAGCTGCAGGTATCAACCCCACGACAGATATGAACCCGGTGCTGCTCAAGCCTGAGGGCGACCGCCGCTCGCAAATCGTATTGAACGGCACACCGCTGAAGAGCGAAGAGGCCGCGCACTACATGCGTGAACGCGGGAGCCTTTTGCCCGATGTGCTCAGCGCGTTTGAGAGGCTTCGCGCGTCCTACGATCTTGTCGTCGTCGAAGGCGCCGGAAGCCCAGCTGAGGTCAATCTGCGAAAGGGTGACATCGCCAATATGGGTTTTGCGCGCGCGGCAGATGTGCCGGTGATCCTGATCGGCGATATTGACCGCGGCGGCGTGATCGCGGCGGTCGTTGGGACAAAGGCCGTCATCGACGCGCAAGATGCGGCAATGATCGAAGGGTTCGCAATCAACCGCTTCCGAGGCGATCCCGCGCTGTTCGACGATGGCGTCACTTTCACCGAGACCAAGACAGGCTGGCCGTGCCTTGGCGTAGTCCCGTGGCTTTCGTGCGCGTCGCGGCTACCCGCTGAAGACGCAGTCGTTCTTGAGCGGCGCGGAGGTCCCAGCAACGATATCATTGTCGCCGTCCCGATGCTGTCCCGCATCAGCAATTTCGATGACCTTGATCCCCTGCGCGCCGAGGACGATGTCGAAGTGCGCTTTATCCCGCCCGGCACTCCCATCCCGCGCGACGCCGACGCCATCATTCTATCCGGCACAAAGTCGACCCTCGCCGATCTTGCCATGCTGCGCGACCAAGGATGGGATCACGATATCATCGCGAGCGTTCGAACCGGAGGGCACTTGGTTGGCATTTGCGGCGGTTTTCAGATGCTGGGCACGCGCATCGATGATCCAAAC
>JBCDLG010000169.1:0-4282 GCA_038745625.1 Pseudomonadota bacterium
CACCGATTGCGCCCTCGCTCGGACAAGTCGACGTCTTCGCAGGCGATCCGCCGCCATCCATCATCACCGATGGCCACTACGTTGCTCCTTATGGTGAGCATGTTCTCACGGGCGCGACCTATGCGAGGTTTGATGGCGGGACCGTGGCGGCATCGCCCGACAACACGGAGCATAACCGGGACGCTGCAACACAGCTGCTCGGCCGAGACCCAGGCAGGCATCTTGCTTCCCGTGCAGCGCTTCGCGCCACGACGCCCGACCGCCATCCCATCGCAGGGCCACTCTACGATGAGGCGGAAGCGATCACCGCCTATGCAGGGTTGCGCACAGGCCTGAAACAGGATTATCCGTCTGCCCTCTACCAGAACGGGCTCTACGCGCTGACGGGGCTCGGCTCGCGCGGACTGGTCACGGCGCCAATCCTTGGCGCACACGTCACCGCCGAGATAACGGGCGGGGTCTCACCGCTAACGTCCGATGTCGCGGCCATGGTGCACCCAGGCCGGTTTTTGATCCGTGATCTCAAGCGCGGAAAAATCAATCCGTGATCACACAGGTGTCAAAGCCCTCGGCCTCGACGACACGCATGCGGCTTTGGATCTGGCGACCCCGACGGCGGACATAAGGACCTGGCGGGTCAACGCGCCATTTGTTCGGGCTTGGAAGAACAGCGGCCAAGAGGGCGGCCTCGCGGCGGCTCAGGTCCTTGGCGCTCTTACCGAACCGCTCTTGCGCCGCCGCTTCCGCGCCGAAGAGACCATCGCCCCATTCAGCGACATTGAGATAGATCTCCATAATCCGCCGCTTGGGGTAGACCGCCTCCATCGCCACCGTGAACGCCGCTTCGATCCCTTTGCGGATCGGACCACGACCGGGCCAAAGAAAGGCGTTCTTGGCCGTCTGTTGACTGATCGTCGAGGCCCCTCGAACGCGGCCACCATTTTGCGCTTCTTCGATCGCGGCCTTGATCTCGCCGAGATCGAAACCGAAATGGCGACAGAATTTGGTATCCTCGGCAGCAATCACGGCACGGACGAGGTTCGATGAGATGTCATCATAGGACACCCACTCTTGTCGCACCTCTTCGCCTTGCAGGTGCCGCCAGCCCATCAGGGTTGTCCCCTCAACTGGCACAAACCGGTAGAGCAGCACGAAAGCGAGGCTCAACAGCACCACAGCGCCCGCGAGCCGCAAGGCCCAGAGGATGGAGCGCACAATGATCATGCAGCGTCCACCACGCCCGGCGTGCCCGAGACGCCTTGCGGACTTTCAAGCCACGCCTCGCAACAAGCTTTTGCGAGAGTCCGGACTCGGAGGATATAGCTCTGGCGTTCGGCCACGGAAATGACGCCGCGCGCATCGAGCAGGTTGAAGAGGTGGGACGCTTTGATGCACTGCTCATAGGCAGGCAGCGCGAGCTTGCCTGCATCCTCCTTCAACAGCGCCGCACACGCCTCTTCGGCTTCGACGAACTGCCGGAACAGAACATCCGTGTTGGCTCGCTCGAAATTGTAGGCTGAGAACTCAACCTCCTGCTGGTGGAAGACGTCGCCATAGGTGAAGGGCGTGCCATCGGGCTTCTCACCGCCAAAAACGAGATCGAAGCCATTATCGACGCCCTGCACAAACATCGCGAGGCGCTCAAGGCCATAGGTGAGCTCGCCAGTGACGGGTTTGCAATCAAAACCGCCAACCTGCTGGAAATAGGTGAACTGGGTCACCTCCATGCCGTCGCACCAAACCTCCCAACCCAGACCCCAGGCGCCGAGCGTGGGGCTTTCCCAGTCATCTTCGATGAAGCGCACATCGTGCTTGGCGCGGTCGATCCCGATTGCGTCGAGACTTCCCAGATAAAGCTCTTGGATGTTCTCGGGGCTCGGCTTCAGAACCACCTGGAACTGGTAGTAGTGCTGGAAGCGATTGGGATTGCCGCCATAGCGCCCATCGGTGGGGCGGCGGCAAGGCTGCACATAGGCCGCGTTCCAGGGCTTGGGGCCCAGCGAGCGCAAGGTTGTCGCCGGGTGGAACGTCCCCGCCCCCATCTCGAGGTCATAGGGCTGCAGCAAGACGCAGCCATGATCGGCCCAATAGGCCTGGAGCTTTAGGATAAGACCTTGAAATGTCAGCGGTTCAGACACGGGCGGCGCAACTCTCAACGATGATAACGGATTTGATGTACCGGCTCTCAGCGCAGCTGCAACAGGTGATACGGCTTGCCCTGTTGCGGTTGCGCCGAGGTTAGCGGCTTATCCTTGCCGCGTCGGGCGGCACGCCCTAGGCGATGGCTATGAACGCTCCTCAGATCATCGCCGGTCTTGGTGACATAGCCGCCGATTATGACGCCCTCCTCTGTGACGCTTGGGGCGTCATTCACAATGGGCGTGAGCTTTACCCAGGCGCCGCGGAAGCGCTCACTTCGTTCAAGGCGCAGTGCGGACCGGTCATTGTTCTGACCAATGCGCCCCGCCTTTCAAACGTGATCCCAGCGCAGCTTGATCGGCTGGGTCTGCCGCGCAGGGCATATGACGGTGTCGTGACGTCGGGCGACGCGACACGCGAGGCGGTCCATCAGCTTGCTGATAAGAAATTCTACCGTATCGGTCCTGACAAGGATGATGGCCTGTTTGAAGCCATCGATGTGACGATGACCTCGTTCGAGGATGCCGAAGCGATTTTCTGTTCAGGGCCTAACAACGACACCCACGAAACACCGGAAGACTATCGCAGCCTTCTGACAGAAGCCGTGGCGCGCGACATGCCGATGATCTGCGCCAATCCCGACATCGTCGTGAAGTTCGGCGATCAGCTGATCTACTGCGCCGGTGCGCTTGGCCAGTTGCATGAAGAACTGGGCGGCAAGGTGATCCTTGGCGGCAAGCCCTATGCGCCGATCTATGAGCTCGCCAGGACCCAAATGGCAGCGATCAAAGGCGAGGCGCCGAAACGCGTTCTTGTCATTGGCGATGGTCTTGATACCGATATTCGGGGGGCCAACAACCAAGACTACGATGTCGTTTTCGTTGCTGCTGGCATTTTTGCCGAAGCATCCCGCGGGGACGACGGACGTCTGTCACCTAACCGGCTGGAAGCAGCGCTCAGCGAGCGCGGGGTGCATGCGCAGTACGCGATGGAAGAGCTCGCCTGGTGACACTGCTGCACGCCCCCCTCTCCTGCGATGTGACCGATGCCTATCGCGGCACATTTGCCGTGATGGGCAATTTCGACGGCGTACATCGCGGGCATCAGGCGTTGATAACTGGGGCCAAAAAAACCGCTGACCAAGCGGGCAAGCCGCTTTCGGCGGTTGTTTTTGAGCCACATCCACGCCGGTTTTTTCGTCCCGATGATGCACCTTTTCTGCTCTCGCCCTTGCAGGCCAAGGCAGAGCTTTTGCGTCGCTTTGGCGTCGATACCGTCTTTGCCCTGCCCTTTGGCGATGAGTTGCGGGGGCAAACGCCCGAAACCTTCGTGCGGAAGATCCTGCATCAGGTCCTAGGGCTCTCAGGCGTGGCGACGGGTCAGGATTTTCAGTTCGGCGCCGGTCGCTCTGGCTCGTCGGAGACTCTTGCCGCAATCGCCGGGACCCTCGGCATGAGCTATCAAGCGATCGCGCCGATCGGCGATAGCGACGAAAAGCTCTCATCCAGCCAGGCACGGCAGGCGCTGCGTCAAGGCGATGTAACCCGAGCGACAGAGGTGCTCGGCTATCCTTGGTTCGTGGACGGAGAGGTCGGTGAGGGCCGCAAGATCGCCCGCTCCTTGGGGTTCCCGACGGCCAATGTCACTTTAGGCGACGTTCTGCGACCTCTCTACGGCGTCTACGCGGTGACAGCTGAGGTCGAAGGCGAGACCTATGGCGGCGTCGCCAATATTGGTATCCGGCCAACCGTCGACGGCAAAGAAGAGCGCCTTGAGGTCCACCTCTTCGACTTCGATGGCGACCTCTACGGCAAAGCGATGCGCACATCCTTTGTCGGCTTCATCCGCGAAGAACGCGCAATGGATGGGCTCGATGCCCTCAAAGCGCAAATCACCAAAGACTCGGACGAAGCGCGGCGGCTCCTGGGCTAGCCGCGACAAGCGCCGCACCAACGCCACTGCTGTTGGTCACGAAGAGTTCTGTCTACAAACGTCTTTCAGCGTGCTGCCGTCATGTCGTGTCATCCAATCTTCAGGTTACGAGGCGCCTTATTCGCCGTGTACCGTTTGGGGTGCCGGCATTGCCGCAACGGTGAACAAGCGGCACATAAGGAAACGGCGGAAGGAAGTTCCACATCTGAAG
>JBCDLG010000170.1:0-4264 GCA_038745625.1 Pseudomonadota bacterium
AGGGGTGTTGATGGTGAGGTTGTAGGTACCCGAGAACGACATGTGTTCCCTCCATTGTTAGGGTTACGGTTGAGGGTCAGTTATTCTGCGCAGCCGCGAAGGCCAACCCCTGATGCTGCGATCAGCGTTATTCGTGGAGGCTAGCTATGAGCGCCGCGGTTCCCAGGCGAACTTGGCGAAGGCTGGATAGATCGGCGTTTGGCCGAAGTGATTGACGTAATTCGAGAGGACCTTGTGCGTCACGCCGAGGATCACCTCAAGCACCGCACGCTGATCATACCCCGCAGCAAAGAACGCCTCCGTCTCCGTATCGGGCACAACGCCCCGGTTGCGCACGACGCTGAGGGTGAAACTGCGCAGCGCTTCGAGCTTCGCATCCGGCAGCGGCGAGGCCGTCCGCAGCGCCTCGATCACCTCGTCGGACACGCCTTGCGACTTGGCGATCGCGGTGTGCGCGGGCACGCAGTAGTGGCAGTTGTGCTCCACATTCACTGCGAGCCAGACAACGTTACGCTCCTCGGCGGTGAGCGCTGTGCTCGAGAACAAACCCGAGAGGGTCTTGTAGGCCTCAAGCACCTGCGGGCTTTCCGCCATGAGGGCGTGGAGATTGGGCACCATGCCAAAGGACTTTTGCGAGTCCTCCAGCAGCGGTTTGGAAGCCTCTGGCGCATCCTCAAGCGTGTGAACTTTAAACTCGGCCATCATCGTTTCCTCTTGGAGTGGCTGTTCGTTGAGGAGCCAGATAAGATCGCTCGAGCGCTGCGGTAGAGGCGCCGCTGCATTTCAGCTTTGCACCGGCGCACATGGCCTTTGTCAGAAGCCGGAGGGGTTCTCTTTAAGGAACGCGAGCTCTTCAGACGTGCTTTCCCGGCCCAGAGCCTCGTTGCGGGCGGGGTAGCGGCCAAAGCGCGCAACCGAGTCGCGATGCAGGCGGGCGAACTTGGCGCCGTTGCCGTCGGGCAAGCGTCGCTCGAACAGCGCCTCGCACTCCTCGATCGTCGCCACCTCCTCGGCATGCATATAGGGCATGATGAAATAGTAAGCCTCGCGATCAGACACCATGTCGAGATCGCCCCGCCCCACCGCGATACGGGCCACACGGAGCGCTTCCTCGTCTGTTGCAAAAGCGCGTCCGTCGCCGCGAAAAAGGTTGCGGCTGAACTGATCAAGGACAATGACCGCAGCGAGCGCCGTCTGGGGCGTCGTCAGCCACGTTTGGGGCACACCCTTCGACAGCTCATCATGGAGGCTGCCGAACCGTGTCCGGATCATCTCATCCACCGCATCATCGCGGCGGAAGTGCTGCTCAGGCTGCAGCTCCCTCAGCCAGAAATGGAGGACATCGCGCGCGGTCTTTTGCGGTGTGGTCATATCGCCGAGTTACCAGCAAGGCTGGCGTCGGTGAAGCGAGACACGCAGCCGCGAGCCCCTATCAGACCTGCTCGCGCATCCGCTGGACAAATTCGTCATAAATCTCAAGCGCGGGCTCGAGAATGGACTGATATGCGGACGGGAGATCAGGGATATCATCCGATGGCGGTGTAAACCCTGTGGATGCATTGACAGCGTCATACCAATGCGGCGCCCACACGCCGTCTTCCGGCTTAGGCCCACGTGTCCACGAGAGCATCGAAGGCTCAAATTCGATCCCCAAACCAGCACAAAGCCGTGTCAGCTCACGCTCGGGATCGCGCCGGATGTTCTCGGCATCGACAATCACCGGTGCCCGATCACCAAGCGTCGACGCGAGATCGTAAAGCTCTTTTTGCTGAACAAAACCGATGGCCTCTAGGGAAACCTCCTCCATCTTTTTGGCATAAGAGGCGAGGACCCGTGCGGGATGGCGGATCAAAAACGCATGGCGCAGACCCGCCATCCAATCGCGGGGAACCCCGCCCACCATGTGATGGGTCATCTGCTTTTGATAGACGATCGGTCGCGACGCCTTGTCTGCGCTCATCGCCAGCGCGACTTTGCGCGGATCGGTGGGCTGGGCCGCCAAAATCTCCGCACGCATCGGATGCTCGAGGCCGGTGAGCGCGAGATAGGCGGCATAAAACGGCTCATCGACACACACCGTATCGCCGCGCGCCGAAAAGCTCCGCATCATCGCGGTCGAGAGGTTGCGCGGCCCCGACCACATCGCGATCCGTATGGGATCACACGTGGTCATCCGATCGGGGTGAGGTTGCGCGCGACGAGATCTTGGTAAAGCGCGGCGATCCGCTGGGTCATCTCCCCATTGAGATGCTCGATCACGCGGCCGTCGACCTCGCGGATCGGGCTCACGCCAGCGAAGGTCCCCGTCAGGAAAGCTTCGTCGGCAGAATAAACGTCGAACAGCGAGAAGCGTTTCTCATAAACAGGGATGCCGGCCTCACGGCAGACGCGGATGATGTTGCCGCGGGTGATCCCGCCCAGGCAATACTCCGGCGGCGAGGTCCATACCTCCCCATCACGCACGATGAAGAAATGCGTGGAGTTGCAGGTGGCAACAAAGCCGTCCGGGTCCAGCATCAAGGCTTCGTCCGCACCCGCTTTTTCTGCCTGGATGCAGGCCTGGATACAGTTGAGCTTGGAATGGGAATTGAGCTTTTGGTCCTGCTCGGCCGGGCCGGTTCGACGGATATGGACGGTGAAAAGGCTCTGCCCCCGTGCGATGATCTCGGGCACCGGCGTGTTGTATTCGGGGATGATCACCACCGTCGCCTTGGAGATGGTGAAACGCGGCCCCTGATAGGGGCTTTTCTTGATCCCCCGGGTGACCATCAGGCGTGCATGAACGCCGTCAGTCATCGTGTTGGCCTTGAGGCAATCAAAAAGCCGGGTCGTCATCTCGTCCGGCGTCAGACCAATATCCATATCGATGGTCTTCGCGCCAGCATAAAGCCGCTTCAGATGCTCAGGCCAAAAGGCCACCCCGCCATCTTTGATCCGCAAGCCTTCCCAGACGCCGTCACCCATCAGATAGCCAGACTCAAAGACCGAGACGACCGCCTCGTTCCGGTGCTTCATCTCGCCGTTGACCGAAATCAGAACATCCGCGTTCCGCGGATCCTCGATATAGTCATGGACGCCATGGGACTCGGACGTCACCCCCGATAGCTCCGGTTAAAGCTCTCCGCTTTGCTCACAGCGTCGATGTAGCGGACGGTTCCTGATTTGCTCCGCATAACGATGGTATGGGTGCTGACTTGGTCGCCGCGCCATTTGACGCCTTTGAGCATGGTGCCGTCCGTCACGCCCGTCGCTGCGAACATGATGTCGCCGGAGGCCATGTCATGGAGGCCGTATTTGCGGTCGAGGTCGGTGATGCCCGCCTTCTCCGCCCGCGCGCGCTCGTCGTCGTTGCGGAAAAGGAGGCGCCCTTCCATCTGGCCACCGACGCAGCGCAGGGCCGAGGCCGCGAGGACGCCTTCGGGCGCGCCCCCCGTGCCGACATACATGTCGATGCCTGACTGTTCAGGATCGGTCGTGTGGAAGACACCCGCCACATCGCCGTCAGGGATCAAGAAAACCCGCGCGCCCACCTTGCGGGCAGCCTCAATAATATCATCATGGCGCGGACGGTCGAGCACACAAAGGGTGATCTCTGACCGGTCGACGCCTTTCGCTTTCGCCAGTGCGATGATGTTGTCCTCGGTTGGCGCATCGAGGTTGATGATCCCATCGGGGAAACCCGGGCCGCAGGCGATCTTTTGCATATAGACATCCGGCGCATGGAGAAGGCCGCCGCCGGTCGCCATCGCCACCACGGCGAGGGCATTGGACATCGCCTTCGCGGTCAAGGTCGTGCCCTCCAGCGGATCAAGCGCGATATCGATCTTCGGTCCGCCTTTGCCGACCTTCTCGCCGATATAGAGCATCGGCGCCTCGTCGCGCTCGCCCTCACCGATGACGATGGTGCCGTCGATGTCGAGATTGTTGAACGCCGCCCGCAAAGCGGTCACAGCCTCTTGGTCTGCGCCTTCCTTGTCGCCGCGGCCAATCATCGTGGAGGCGGCCACTGCCGCGGCCTCGGTGCAACGGCCGAGCTCAATGGTCAGGATACGGTCGAGATAGTCTTTGCTGTCGGTCATGCTCATGAGGAAGTGGCCTCTCGTAGGATAGGATAAACAGATGGCGTCGAGGTAACCGAGGCCAGCGCCTCGATCGACGTCGCCGCCTGGGACAAGGCGCTGGTGGGCGCTGCATGGGTCGTGATCACAACCTCGACATCACCGTCCGCGACCACCGACCGCTGGCGAATGGTCTCCACACTGAT
>JBCDLG010000171.1:0-4252 GCA_038745625.1 Pseudomonadota bacterium
ACCGCGAACTGCGTCGCACCGGGATTTATCGCGACGCCGATGACTGATGCGCTGACGGATGATCAGAAGGACAATATCAACAAAGCGATCCCGTCTGGCCGGATGGGCACGCCGGACGAAATCGCGGGCGCTTGCGCTTATCTTGCTTCGGATGAGGCTGCTTACGTCACGGGGCAAACGCTGCATGTGAATGGCGGCATGGCGATGATCTGACGCCTCCGAAGTTGACCCTTTGGCGATGCCACACGCTGCTTGCGCGCCGCTGGGGCTTCCCTTAGAGGGCGAAAACTATCAAACGCCTCTGACTGAGAGAGACGAACAAGGAGTTCCCCATGTCGGATATCACCGAACGCGTTCAGAAGATCACCGTCGAGCATCTCGATGTGGACGCTGCGAAAGTGGAGCCGAAAGCCAGCTTCATCGACGACCTGGGTGCGGACAGCCTCGACATCGTGGAGCTTGTCATGGCTTTCGAAGAAGAGTTCGACATCGAGATTCCCGATGACGCCGCTGAGACGATCCAGACCGTCGGCGACGCGATCAAGTTCATCCAGGAGCGTCAGAGCTAAGCTGCTGATCTCCTGCTTCTTTTAGGCCTCGATTACGCCCACACGCGCGTATGCCAAAAACAAATGATAAGAAGCGGTCAGCGCCTTGCTGGCTGCTTTTTTCGTGCGTGCCATCAGCAAATCTTCTGGTCGCCTGGATCAGCTCTGCCTTGCAGGAGCGGCGGGCGCTGATAAACCCGCCGGACGTTCCCGGAGGAGTCGCCAAGCATGAGACGTGTCGTTGTAACTGGCCTTGGTCTTGTCACACCCGTCGGCAGCGGCTCTCGCGAGCAGCCCTACCAGCAGCCATGGCAGGCGATCCTTGAGGGTAAGAGCGGCGCGGGTGTTATCCCAGCCGAGACGTTCGATACCTCTGATCTTGGCTGCCGTATCGCCGCCCAGGTGCCGCGCGGGGAGGGCGAAGGCCTTTTCAACGCCGACGATTGGGTACCGCCGAAAGAGCAGCGGCGGATGGATGACTTCATCATTTTCGGCATGGGCGCGGCGGAGATGGCGCTCGCCGACGCGGGTCTGCCGCTCGACACCGAGGAACAGCAAGAGCGCACGGGCGTTCTGATGGGCTCAGGGATTGGCGGTCTCGACGGCATCGCAAGGACCAGCGTCATGCTGGACGAGAAGGGTCCGCGCAAAGTCTCGCCGTTCTTTATCCCGTCCTGCCTGATCAACCTGCTGTCGGGGCAGGTCTCGATCAAACACGGCCTCAGGGGCCCCAACCATGCGGTGGTGACGGCCTGCGCGACCGGCGTGCACGCGATTGGTGATGCAGCCCGGCTGATCGCCTATGGCGATGCGGATGCGATGGTGTCCGGCGGAGCGGAGGCCTCGATCTGCCGGATCGGTTTTGCAGGGTTCCTTGCCTGCAAGGCGCTCACGACCGGCTTCAATGACACCCCAGAGGCTGCCTCTCGCCCCTATGACAAGGACCGGGACGGCTTTTTGATGGGCGAAGGCGCCGGCGTTGTGGTGCTGGAGGAGTATGAGCGCGCCAAGGCCCGCGGTGCCCACATCTATGCTGAGATCATTGGTTACGGCCTGTCTGGCGACGCCTATCACGTGACCGCGCCGCTCGAAGACGGTGATGGTGGCTACCGGGCGATGAAAATGGCGCTGAAACGCGCTGACATCAGCCCATCAGAGATCGGCTACGTCAACGCCCACGGCACCTCGACGCCTCTCGGCGACGAAGCTGAGCTTCAGGCTGTCGAAAAGCTCTGGGGCGCTGATGCCGACGGGCTTGTGATGTCGTCGACCAAGTCGTCGGTCGGCCACCTTCTCGGGGCAGCCGGGGCGATTGAGGCGATCTACTCAATCCTGGCCATGCGAGACGGCGTCGCGCCGGCGACCCTCAACCTCGACAACCCATCGGTGGAAACACCGATCAATCTCGCGCCGAAAACGCCTGTGGAGACAAGCATCGACTGCGTGCTATCGAATTCATTCGGATTCGGGGGCACGAATGCATCGATCGTTATGCGCAAGGTCTGAGGCGAGGGCGGTGGGATCCCGAGGCTTCATCAAATGGTTCCTCGCTTTGGTGCTGGTCGCGATGTCGGCCGTCGCTGGTGCTGGCGTGTTTGGCTACAAACAGCTCACCGATGAAGGCCCCCTTGCTGAGGAGCAGGTTCTCTGGATCCAGCGGGGCAATGGCATGGAGACCGTGACCACCAAACTGGTTGAGATGGGCGCGATTGAGAATGAGCGGATCTTTTCGCTCTTCGCCAAGGCCACTGATCTGGGGGCTGAGCTGCGCGCGGGCGAGTTTGCGGTGCCGCCAGGTGCGAGCATGCTCGACATTGCGGAGATCATCAAATCAGCGAAGCCAATCCTTCATTATGTGACGATCCCGGAGGGCCGCACCGTGGCCCAGGCTTTTGCCATCATTGAGGCCGAAGAGATCCTCGGCGGCGAGATTACCCTTGAGGTGCGCGAGGGGGAGCTGTTGCCCGAGACCTATGCGTTCCAGCGCGGGGACACGCGCGACGACGTGGTCCAGCGGATGGTCAATGATCACTACACGTTGCTTGAAGAGCTATGGCCACAGCGTGCGGACGACCTGCCGTTCAACACGATGGAAGAAGCGGTGATCCTCGCCTCGATCGTGGAGAAGGAAACGGCGCTTGCTGAGGAACGGCCGCGTGTCGCGGCGGTCTTTGTCAATCGCTTGCGCCGCCGGATGCGTCTCCAGTCCGACCCAACGATCATCTATGGCCTGACGGGCGGTGAACCACTCGGCCGCGGCATTCGCCAGTCCGAGCTACGCGGTGAGACGCCCTACAACACTTATGTCATCCGAGGGCTGCCGCCGACGCCGATCGCCAACCCTGGCCGCGAGTCCATCGCCGCCGTTTTGAACCCGGCACGGACGAGTGACCTCTACTTCGTCGCCGACGGCACGGGGGGGCATGTGTTCGCTGCCACCTTGCGTGAGCACAACCAAAACGTTGCGGAGTGGCGCCGGATCGAACGCGCCCGGGCGCAGCAATGAGCGCTGGCGATACCGAGGCGGCGCATTTGCAAAGCATGACCGGCTTTGGTGCTGCTGAAGGCGCGGCGGGTTCGGTCAATTGGCGATGGGAGCTGAGAAGCGTCAACGCGAAGGGCCTCGATCTCAAATTCCGCCTACCAACGGGTACCGAAGTTCTCGAGGCGGATCTCCGGTCGGAACTGCGGGTGCTTCACCGCGGCACGGTGAGCGCTAATCTCAAGCTCGAGCGAGAAGAGAGCGCGCAGGCGTTCTGTGTTGATGACGATGCCCTCGACGCAGCCATTGCCGCTGTTGATCACGTCCGCGCCAAGACGAGCTGCGCAGACCCGCGGCCTGAAGCGATTTTGAGCATGCGCGGCGTCCTCTCCGCCCCGCCCCCGGAAACAACGCTGACGGAGGAAGAGCTTGCAAGTCTGCATGCAGGCTTTGCAACGGCGCTGGATGCGCTGCTGCTGGCGCGCCGCCAAGAGGCAGACCGCATCGGCGCTGTCCTCGATGAACGCTGCGAGGATATGGCGCGTCGGCTCCTAGCGCTTCGCGAGAAGACGGCGGGGGCGCGCGAGCAGATTGCCGAGCGTTTGCGCGCCCAGCTTGGCGAGCTTTTGGCCGAGCATGTGAGCGAGGACCGCTTGGCCCAGGAAGCCGCGGTGCTGGCGATCAAAGCGGATGTCACCGAGGAGCTCGATCGGCTTGAGGTGCACACGGCCGCGTTCCGCGAGCTTCTGGCCAAGGGCGGTGCGGCTGGCCGGCGGCTTGAGTTTTTGACCCAAGAGCTGATGCGCGAGGCGAGCACCCTCACGACCAAACTGCCATCAGCGGCGATGAAGAGCGATGGCCTTGACCTTAAAGAACTCGTCGACTCGCTGCGGGAACAGGTACTCAATATCGCATGACCAGTACACGGAATATAGAGCGCCGCGGCTTGCTGTTTGTCCTCTCAAGCCCATCGGGTGCGGGCAAGACGACCTTGTCGAAAAGCCTTCTTGCGAGCGATGACGGGATTGCGCTCTCGGTCTCCGCGACAACGCGTTCGCCGCGGCCAGGCGAGGTCGACGGCACGGACTATCACTTTGTTGATGCGGATACGTTCCGCCTCCAGCGCGACCGCGGCGACTTTCTCGAAAGCGCTGAGGTCTTCGGCAACTACTACGGCACGCCCAGGGCGCCGGTGATGGCCAGCATTGAGGCGGGCAAGGAC
>JBCDLG010000172.1:0-4247 GCA_038745625.1 Pseudomonadota bacterium
GAATTGGCGGACCATTCCGCGGAAGAGTCGGACCTCTGCAACGGTCAATTTGGCATGGGTGAACATCGTCCGGATGTTGCGCTCGAGAATTTTTTTCTTGTCGGGCGGATAAAAGTAGCCCGCTTCGTCCAGCACACCGCCCAGGTGATCGAGCATCGCGTCGAGCTCTTCGCGCGGCGCGGGCTCGTCCTCATAGGGGCTTTGAAACGGTAGGCTGCGGTCTTCCGAGCGGCGCCATTCATAGGCCGTCAGCAGCACCGCTTGGGCCAGGTTCAGCGACGAGAAGGCGGGATTGACGGGAAGGGTGAGGATCGCGTCGGCATGGGCGACATCGCCCGTCTCAAGCCCCGACTTCTCGGCGCCGTAAAGGATTGCGGTGCGTTCTCCCCGGCCAATATGCTCCCGCACAGCGGCGGCGCTTTGCTCGGCGTCGTAGACCGGGAGGAAAACACCGCGCTGGCGCGCTGTCGTGGCGATGACATAGGTGCAGTCCGCCGTCGCCTCCCGAACGGTGTCAAAGATCCTGGCGTCATCAAGGATACGCCCGGCGCCTGCTGCCATCGCCGTTGCCTTGGGGTTGGGCCAGCCATCGCGCGGGGCCACGATGCGCATACCTGTGAGCCCAAAATTGAGCATCGCGCGGGCGGCCGCGCCGATATTCTCCCCCATTTGCGGCCGCACGAGAATGATGAGGGGTTGGGATGGCAGGGGATCGTTAGGCGCGCTCATGCGGCCCTCGTTCCAGCGCATGGGTTTGAGCGCAAGGCCCTGAGAAGCGATCAGTGGGCGCGGTGCGGCGCGACGGACTTGGCGAGAAGGCCCTTGGGTCCGCGTGAGGCGGTGGCCATCACCCGCTCGCCGGCGGTGAGCTCGGTGAAGCCCCCTGCGCGCACGGTCTCCATATGGATGAAGACGTCTTCGGAACTGTCATCCTCTTGGAGGAAGCCGTAGCCTTTCGCGCGACTGAACCACTTCACCGTCATCGTGCGAAGAGGCCCCTCTGGCTGGCTCAGGTCCGGTTGGCGCTTGGCTATAGGGTGCGGCCGCTCACTTGTGCGTAGGTGAAGCACGCGGATGGCCTGCAGGCCTTTTTCGCGCCGGATCGCCTCGCAGGTGATGTCCGCGCCCTCGTCAGGTGCGGGCAGGCCGCACGACCGCAGACAGGAGCTATGCAGCATCACATCGGAGGAACCATCATCAGGTGTGATGAAACCATAACCTTTTGATTGATCGAACCATTTCACCGTTCCGGTGATTTCCGTCACGGGCTGGCCAGCGTCGTCGCTGGGCCGTTGAACGGTACGGGCGTCTGACAGGTGCTCAGTCATCAGCTTCTCTCCACGCCCCTCTTAACCATATCCCAGGCGTGCCCATTTGTCATTATCGTGAGAGGGGAGAAGCGCCATCATGACTCGCGTGTAACGCGAAGGATGGATGTGTTGTCACCGATGCGTGTTCGTTAGCTCTTTCGAGCGGCGATGCTTCGCGTCGACCCCCGACGAGTGCTAAACTCAGTGATTCGCAAGAAAGAGAGAGCGCCGTGCGCATCGAACCGCATTTTTCCAAGCTGTCGGATGTCACCTATGAGGCGAGAACGGTGGAGACCGACAACGGTCCCGTCGACGTCACTGTGCCGTCGGAATTCTCCCAGCTGGCGACCGATATTCTCGCGCGGAAATATATGCGCCGGGCGGGCGTGCCGTTGGCCACGGTTCTTGTCGCGGAAGACGGTGTACCGGATGTCTTGCAGCGCTCGGTGCCGATGGCGGGGGCAAGCTTTGGTCGTGAGACCGATGCGCGGGCCACCTTCGGCCGTATCGCTGGCACGTGGGCCTATCACGGCCTGAAGCAGGGCCTTTTTGATAGTGCGTCCGATGCGGTTCTTTTTCGCCAGGAGTGCTTCGCTCTCCTCGAGCGTCAGATCGCGGCGCCCAACTCGCCGCAATGGTTCAGCACGGGTCTTTCATGGGCTTACGGAATTTCAGCGTCCGGAGCGGGGCATTTCCGCTATGATGAGGCCGTTGGAAAAGTGGTCGAGGTTGAGGATGTCTACGCCAACTCGCAGCCGCATGCCTGCTTCATCCAATCGGTTGAGGACACGCTGGTGGGTGAAGGCGGCGTGTTTGATCTCATCACCCGCGAGGCCAAGCTCTTTAAGTTCGGATCAGGCTCGGGCAGCAATTTCTCAGCCTTGCGCGGGGCAGGGGAGCCGCTGTCGGCGGGCGGCACCACGTCTGGCCTCATTAGCTTTCTGAAGGTCGCTGATACGGCTGCCGGCGCGATCAAGTCGGGCGGCACCACCCGCCGTGCCGCCAAAATGGTCGTCCTCGACATCGATCATCCGGATATTGAAGAATTTGTATCCTGGAAAAGGCAAGAAGAAGAAAAGGTTGCGTGCCTTGCTGCCGGTTCCGTCGTGATCGAGCGCCATCTGCGAAAGATCACGGCCGCGACGCGGGATGGGCCTGACACCAGCCGTTTTGACCTGCGCGGCAATGACCGCCTGCGCCGAGCCGTCAAGTCGGCGAAGAGAGACGGCGTGCCTGGCGGCTTGATTGATCGCTGCCTGCGCATGCTGGCTGAGACTGAAGAGACGCCGCAGATCCCGATTTTCTCGGTCGATTGGGACAGCGAGGGCTACCGGACTGTCAGTGGGCAGAACGCCAATCTTTCAGTGCGCGTCACTGATGCGTTCTTGGATGCTGTGCGCGATGATGCGGAATGGCCGCTCCGCCGCCGCGTCGATGGCGCGGTGACCAAAACCGTATCAGCCGCGGAGCTCTGGCGGGAAATCGGTGACGCGGCATGGGCCGCGGCGGATCCCGGCGTTCAGTTCCACAACACGATCAATGAGTGGCACACCTGTCCGGTGGATGGCGACATCGTCGCATCCAATCCGTGTTCAGAGTATATGTTCCTGAATGATACGGCGTGTAATCTTGCGTCGGTCAATCTCGCCGCTTTCCTTCGCGACGATGGCCGTTTTGATCACCAGGGCTTTGCGGCCGCGTGTCGTCTTTTGACCGTCGCGCTTGAGATTTCGGTCGGCATGGCGTCCTACCCATCAGCGGCGATCGCTGAGCGGTCCTATCGCTACCGCACTTTGGGCCTCGGATTTGCCAATCTCGGCGGCCTCTTGATGGCGTCGGGCATCGGCTACGACAGCGCGGAGGGCCGCGCCGCTGCTGGCGCCATCACCGCGCTGATGACGGGCGTCGGCTACCACACATCGGCGTTGATGGCGGCCAAGGTTGGTTCTTATGACCGGTTTGAGGCCAACCGCGAGCCAGCCCTCCGGGTGCTGCATAACCATGGCGCGGCGGCTGGTCTTGGCGCTTATGAAGACCTAACGATCGAACCGGATGTGCTCCACGGCGCCGACATACCTTTCGCAGGTTTGCAGCAAACCGCCGAGGACGCTCTCGCGCTTGCTGCGAAAGCGGCCGAGGCCCATGGCCTGCGCAACGCGCAAATCTCCGCCATCGCACCGACCGGGACCATCGGCCTCCTGATGGATTGTGATACGACTGGCATTGAGCCTGACTATGCGTTGGTCAAGTTCAAGCAGATGGTCGGCGGCCACACCGTCAAGATCATCAATCACTCGGTGCCCACGGCGCTTCGGCGGCTGGGATATGCTGAGCAGCAGGTGCGCGATGTCACCGTCTATGCCGTCGGCCATGCGACCCTTGATGGTGCGCCAGGTATTTCACTCGATGATCTGCGTGAAGAGGGTTTTGGCGAAAAGCAGATCGATGCGGTCGAAGCTGCGCTCAAAACGGCGTTTGACATCACCTATGTCTTCACCCGCGAGGTCCTGGGTGAGAGCTTCCTGCGCGGAACGCTCGGCTTTTCGGACGACCAACTTGAGCAGTCAGGCTACAGAACGCTGCGGGATCTCGGCTTCTCCGACGAGGATGTGCATAAGGCGAATCTCTATTGCTGCGGTACGATGACGGTGGAGGGCGCGCCGTATCTCAAACCTGAGCATCTTCCCATCTTCGATTGCGCTGCGCCTTGCGGCCGGGTCGGGACGCGCGCGCTTTCCGTCAGTGCCCATCTCGATATGATGGCAGCTGTCCAGCCCTTTGTCTCCGGCGCGATCTCGAAAACGGTGAACCTACCGACGAGCGCCACCGCGGCGGACTGTCTGACCGCGTATCAAGCGGCCCACGCCAAGGGGCTGAAAGCCGTGGCGCTTTACCGCGATGGCTCGAAGCTCAGCCAACCGCTGTCGAGCGCGCTCA
>JBCDLG010000173.1:0-4187 GCA_038745625.1 Pseudomonadota bacterium
CGGCCAAGAGAGGTACGGTTATGACATCAGCAATTTCGGGCCGCCCGGCCCGGTGCCTCGTCAATCGCTTCACGGACTGGGCCAAGGGCGACGTGCCGCCCACCCCTGATTATCCGATTGCGTATGATGCAGGAAAAGCGCTCAACGCTGCGGCAAAAAGCGTCGGCGAGCACGGGTTTGGCGCACAATGGGCGGGCCAAGGCGCACCGCTTGTCAGGCCCATGCCAGCCGCTGAGCTCGTAGCCACGCTCCGTGCGGAGATGGACGCAACACGCTAGAAATGTATGGAGCGCTTAGCTCGCCTTCTTCTCAGGCGGCGCCTTTTTGGCGAAGACCTGTTTGACGACGTCGATCAACTGATCAGGCTCGAACGGCTTCAAGAGATAGTTGTTCATCTTCAGCCGGACGCCCTCTTCGAGGATCGGGCGCGTCGCTTTGCCCGTAATCAGGATAAAGCCCACACGCGCGGTTTTCGGATTACCGCGCAAAGCGGCCAGCAGCTCCAGGCCACTCATCTTCGGCATGTTATAATCGCTGATCACCAGGTGCGCGACGTCTTCCTTCATCAGCTGAAGGGCCTCTTTGCCATCCTCAGCAAAACGAATGTTCACGATACCGATCTTCTCGAGCGTTTGACCGATCAGTCCACGGCTGATCGACATGTCGTCGACGACCACCACTTTGAGGACTTTGAAGACTGACATCGAAGACTAATCCCTTGACCAAGCGACACCTTTATCGCCTCAACCTCTATCAAAGACGGCTTAATTATTCCTACCCGATCATGTGAAACGGGCCGTTACCGCACTCGCCGATAGGTCGTAAGGCCAACCGATTCAAACTTGTCTTTGGCGTGCCCTGACAAACGTTCGGAGTGGCCAATGAAAAGCCATCCGCCTGGGTCCAAAACCTCTGAGAAACGTTGCCAAAGAACACCCTTGGTGGCCTCATCGAAATAGATCACGACATTGCGGCACATAACGGCATCAACGCTCTCGCGAATAGGCCATGGGCCCATAAGGTTGAGGAGCTGGAACTCAACCATTGCACGAACTTCGTCGCCGACGCAGAAACGGTCAGCGTTCGGACCCCAACCCGATTGGAAGTACTTCTCCCGCAGACGCGGCTCCACCGGATCGATCACCTCGCGGTCATAGAGACCGGTTGTCGCACGGTTGACCACGACCGGATCGATATCTGTTCCCAGGATTTTGACATCACGTTTGGCCAACTCCGGCGCCGCGTCGAGCAGCGCGATCGCGAGAGAGTATGGCTCTTCCCCCGAAGAGCAGCCTGCTGACCAAATCCGATACGTCCCACCCCGCGCCGTTTTCGCGAGCGCTTCCTTCACAATCTCGTGTTTGATCGTCTCAAAGTGATGCGGCTCACGGAAGAAATGCGTGAGGTTGGTGGTCAGCGCCGAGAGAAGATGCCCACGCTCTTCCCTGCCCTCTTTGCCTGCGACAAAGGTGATGTACTCGCTGAACCGTTGCATACCGAGCACGCGCAACCGCCGCGCAAGGCGCGAATAGACGAGATTCATCTTCGTGTCCGGAAGAAAAATCCCCGCATCATCGTAGATCATACCCTTGATATGGGTGAAGTCCGTTTGGGTGTACTCGAACTCCGAAGGACGCGTCTGGGGCAGGCTGCTCATGACGGGCCTCAGGCGGCGTGCGCCAGGCCTTGCGGCATGACTTGGCTCAGATCGATGAAACGGATCATCTGGTCTTCTCGTGCGATCACGTTTTTGACAAAGGTCCGCGCTGTCTCCGAGCCGATATTCGGCGTCGGTTGCATGTCGTCTTGGGTCACGGTCATGATGTCGGAGACCGCGTCGACGAGCAGGCCAAAGAGCTGCCCTTCGATCTGAGCGACAATGATCACATGGCGCTCATTGGGCTCCGTCATTTCAAAGCCGAGACGGTTAGCAAGATCGATGATCGGCAGAACCGCACCGCGCAGGTTGATCACACCCCGGACATACTCCGGCGCATGCGGCAACCGGGTCGCTGGCGACCAACCGCGAATTTCGCGAACGGTCATAATGTTGACGCAATACTCGTCCTCATGCACGCGGAATGAAATCACTTCCATCGGCTGAAGGATAGTCTCAGTCGTGTTCTCAGACATTTGCCGCCTCCTGAAGGTTCTCCGCCACCGGAACCGGCACGCCGACAGTGGAGTGGTCTTGGGCCAGATCATTGACGTCCAAGATAAGAGCAATCTGGCCATCACCGAGGATCGTCGCCGCGGCGACACCCTTGATGCGACCATAGTTCGCTTGCAGACCTTTGATCACCACCTGACGCTGATCGACGATTTCATCGACCGCGAAGGCATACTCCGATCCCGTATCACTCTCGACCAGGAGCATCACTGAGCCCTCAAAGGTTTCAAGCGGGTCGCGATAACCAAGCGCCGCGCCAACATCGAGGATCGGCACGAAATTCCCACGCACAAAGACCACCTGATCATCACCGCCGAGGTTCTGGATGTCGCTCGGCTCAGGTCGCAGGCTTTCCGCGATCACGCTCAGCGGCAGGACCGCGGTTTGATCCGCCACGCGAATAACCATGCCGTCGAGAACGGCGAGCGTCAGCGGTAGGCTGATGGTGAATGTGCTTCCCTCCCCAGGGACCGAAGAAATGGTGATCCTGCCGCCCAGGGCATTGATCTCACGCTTGACCACGTCCATGCCGACGCCGCGGCCGGAGACTTGGCTGACCGTATCCGCGGTGGAGAACCCGGGCGCGAACAGAAGCGCGTCGGTCTCGCTTTCGCTGAGGATTGCGTCCTCGGCAATGATTCCCTTACGGATGGCGATCTCGCGTACTTTCTCGCGATTGACCCCGCCGCCATCGTCTTTGACGGTCAGCACCACCCGGCCAGAATGGTGCTCTGCTGACAGATGAACGATCCCCGTCTCGTCTTTGCCCGCTTCAAGACGCTTCTCCGGCGCCTCGACACCATGGTCGATCGCGTTGCGGATCATATGCGTCAACGGTTCTGCGAGGCGTTCGATCACAGTTTTGTCGACCTCAGTCGTTTCACCTTCGGTGACGAGCTTGACCTTCTTGCCAGTCGAAGCGGTCGTTGATCGCACGATTTGCGACATCCGCATAAAGAGCGATTTGACAGGTTCCGCCCGGATCGCCATCACGCTTTCTTGCAGTTCACGGGTCAGCTGACGGAACTCATCAAGGCCCGAGCTGAGCGACGAGGTGCCGGTATCTTGTTGATCTTCCACCGCTTGGCTTAGCATGGACTGACTGATGACAAGCTCAGAAACCAGGTTGATCAAGCGATCGACCCGTGACAGCTCGACACGGACCACCGGTTTGGGTCCAGAATTTTTGGGCTGCGCTTTTGGTGTTGCGGCTTGAGGCTCAGCAGCAGGTTTTGGCTCACGCGCCGTTTCTGGGGCTTGGGCTTCAGCAGCTGGCGTCGGCTCGACTGTTGGCTCGTCCTCGACCGGCGCCACCGAGGGCGCGTCTTCAGCTTCGTCCTCCGGCGTATCATCAATCTGAAGCGCTTCGATATCGACATCGGACAACACTGCGTCTTCGGCATCGCCTTTCGCTTCGTCCGTGGTCGGCTCCGCTAGCTCCTCGGCAGCGTCAGAGGTCTCAGCAACCGGCGCTGCTGAACCTTCCGTGATCGCGTTGTCGCAGTCCTCGCCGACGAAGTCGAAGATATCATCGACGTCCATCCGGTCCACGCCGCCCGACAAGGTCACAGTCCAGAAGAAATAGGCGGATGTCGGATCAAGCTCGTCAAAAGCGGGAAGGCGCGATGTGTCGCACACAACTGATGCATCACCGAGGGAGCATAGCTCTTTCAAGAACGGACCCGGATCATTCCCGCGGCCGTAAAAGATGTCGAGCGGTTTGAACGTGACCTGGAGTGTGTCGTCCCCAGCGGCCCCGTCGGCCTCGCCCTCCTCGTCATCGCTGACAAAAGCCGCGAGAAAGTCCTCGTCACTAACCTCTTCGCCATCGTCCGGAAGATCGAGGTCGATGCCCACGGGCTGAAAGATATCGCCGGCGTCCGCGTCATCTTCACCGTCGTCGGGGCAAGCCTGCTCAAACGCCTCCATCACGGCAGCCGCCTCGGCCTGGTCCACCGGGTCGCCGCCACGCTCAACATCAATCGTCGCCGTCAGGAGGTCTTTGCCGCGAAGCAGC
>JBCDLG010000174.1:0-3991 GCA_038745625.1 Pseudomonadota bacterium
AATACTTAACATAATGCCTTGCCGAGAGTTTGGTGCTTACGTGGAAATTTCTGACCTGACCCCTTTGAACAAGCCATTCTTCCACTCAGGGTGGCTGCGTTCAAAGGGGTCAGGTCACGTGGAGCGATGCTGACCCAGCACACGGCACACGCGGCTCACCGAGACCTTCATCTCACTGCGGACAAGATCAATGCAGGCACGGCGACGCGAAGGAGTTAGAAGTAGCGCTTCGCTGGCCTACGGCACCCAGTGCAGCTTTGGTCAGGATCAGCTTGTCGAGCGTCAGGTCGGAAACGGCACGGCGAAGGTGCTCGTTTTCCTTCTGCAGACGCTTTAGTTCCTTGAATTGTTCCGTGCCCATTCCGCCGTACTTCTTGCGCCACCGGGAGTAGGTCTGTTCGGTCACGCCGATCTGTCGGATGGCATCAATTCGCGGCATCCCTTGCCCCATCAAGACTTCAACCTGCCGCAGATTCGAGACTATCTCTTCGGGCTTGGGGCGCTTGTTCGCCATTTCTGCTCCTCCGTTTTCCTAATCATAGGTTCGGACGAGTTCAAAGGGGGAGGCTCACCGCATGCAGAAGCTAGAATTGAGAATTCTAACTCTAATTGGGCCACTTTTCGGGCAGCAATTCAGACGGGTCCAACCCAACTGTAGGCGTCGCCTGCAGTTTATCGGTGAAGGGTATCTTGGTCTGGAAAGACCAATGATATCAGCCTCTTGGCAACAAGGGTCTTTGTCCAGTGGAGGATGCCACCTATTATTTATCGGAGGTCCCAGGAGCGTCGTACCAAGTTGGGGTTCTGGGGCGGGAGCGTTGCGAGCTGCCCGCCCCGATTTACTACGTCACACCATCCACCAACGTTTGATTGCGTGTCCGCCGTCCATCTCCCAGCCGCCACCGATTGAGCCGTAAGAGATTTTCTTGTTCACCACCGCAACATCCGATCCGAAGGCCCACACAACGTTGCCAAAGGTGCTCGAGACGATTTCCTGCACCTCGCGATACTGCGCGCCGCGTTTCGCCTCATCAAGCTCAGCCCGGGCCGCGATAATCAGTTCGTCGACCCTTGCGTCTTTCGAGACCATGTCGTTCCAAGGCGCATCCGAGAGGTACTGGATCGAGAGGATCATATCCTCGACTGGGCGTGAACCCCAATAGCAGTTGCACCATGGCTTGTTGTTCCAGACGTTTGACCAGTATCCGTCGTCGGGCTCACGGATGACGTTAACGTTCACACCGATCTTGCCGAGCGACGAGGCGACCAGCTGGGCCGCATCGTTGGCCCCGACGAAGGCCGTGTCGGCCGTGTGAAGCGGCACGTCCACCGAAGTGAGATCCGACTGTTGCAAGTACCACTTAGCCTTGTCGGGATCGTAGGTGTTCTGCGCGATGTCCGGCGCGTGGTTCTTAAAGCCCGGTCCGATCGGGTTGTCGTTACCGAGCGAGCCGTAACCAAACAGGATCTTGTCGAGAAGCTCCTGCCGGTTGATCCCATGCTTGATCGCCATGCGGACGTTATTGTCATCGAAAGGTTTGACATCGACGCGCATCGGCATCGTGAACATAAGGTTCGACGGAACATCCTGGATGGCCAGGTGAGGAGCTCGCTTAATGGTCGCCATTGTGCGCAGATCAGGTCGGTTGATGGCATCTACGGCCTGGGTGACGATCGCATTTTGGCGCGCGGTTCCGTCCGAAATGACAATCACTTCAGCAGAGTCGAAGAAGCCGAATTTGTCTTGCTGCCAGGCGTTAGGAGCCCGTTTCATCGAGATCCGGATGCCCGGCTCGAACTCTTCAAGCTGATAGAGGCCGGTGCCATGCATCGACAATACATCCGCCTTGCCGTCAACCGTCGGAATAATGTTCATGTGGTAATCAGTCAGCAAGAACGGGAAGTCGGCATTGCCGTCCGCAAGCGTGAACTCGATTACGTCTCCGTCCGCCTTCAGGTCCTCGATCCCGGCGAAGACGCCTTTAGCGCCTGATTTCGAGTCCTCGCCCCGGTGCGTGTTCACCGAGTTGATGACATCTTCGGTTGTCAGGCTCTTTCCATTCGAGAACTCGACGCCGGGACGCAACTTGAAGCGCCAGGTTTTGGCATCGGCTGACGCCTCCCAGCTTTCTGCAAGGCCCGGCTGAGCGGTGTTGTCTTGGCCCACTTCGACCAAGCTGTCGCGGCAGGCGCGCGCAACACAGATCATGACCGTATCGAGATAGGTGGCGCCATCGAGGCTGTCTGACGTATTGCCACCGAGAAGCCCAAACTTCGCATGTCCGCCCCGCTTCGGCGTTGACGCCAAGGCACTGGTCCACAGGCCGGAGGCCGCAGAGGCGCTTAATCCGAGCGCAGTCGCTCCAACCATAAAGTCACGGCGCGTCGTGCGCCTATCCGCCAACATGCGTTGGATCAGTCGTTTATCGGTCATGTTCTCTCCTGATGACTGAGCTTGATTTTTTTGTCGCTCGAGGGAGGAAGACCTAAGGTATCATCGTATTAGAGATGCCAACCTCACCAAGACAAACGACGTTTTCGCCTTACACCCCAACCATAGGGCATCTTTTTTGCGAATGACAATGAGGTAGTTCTGAGGGGCGTCCATCAGAACGAGAGCCATCATGGAGTTTGCATTGAGTGACAGGTCCGGGTGCGCAAAAAAATTGGCGTACTTGACCCACCGCGCCTGCTTAGTCCGAGTGAACCGTCAGTTCATGATTCTTCTCTGGCCCATCGAGACGATCATCTCTGGGGCGGCCTGTATCCAAGTGCGCTGTGGGGTCGCACATCGTTGGCGAACCTCTTCTAGGTAGTCGTCGTTGCTCGAGCATTTTGATGCAAAACGCCGCCGCATTGACTTTGAGGTAACGTCAGCGATCACAGAGACTGGAGCGAAGGAACAGCTGTGATTGGCTCTCGCAGAGGTCTACGATCAATCCGTGTGGTGTCGGTCCAGCTTTAGAACTCACGGCATTAAGTTATCTACAGGTGGGCGATGCGGTACCAAGGCTGTCCATCATTCTTTACCTGATCCCTCCGCTATGTATCCTCTCCGCGTAGCTAAGCTCCACAGGGGTAACCGCGAAAATGGCTTTGTCCGCCGAGCAGATCGGATTGGTTCGCACGACATGGGCCCGTGCAGTGCCGGTCGCCTCGCTCGCTGCCAGCCTCTTCTACGGAGACCTTTTCAAACGTGCTCCGGAAACACGAGCGCTTTTCAAATCCGACATGGATGCTCAAGGCGAGAAGCTCATGGCGACGCTCGGCTTTGTCGTCGACCATCTCGACAAACCCGACAAACTTCTGCCGGCGGCAGAGGATCTGGCGAGGCGCCACGTCGACTACGGGGTCACCGCTGATCAATATGCTCCGGTTGGGGCCGCGCTCCTTTGGACCTTGGAAGAGCTGCTGGGTGCTGATTTCGGCCCGAATGAACGGGGTGCTTGGGTGACGGCTTACGAGGTACTGAGTGGATACATGATAAAAACCGCTTATCCGTCACGGTGACATTCGCCGTGCGCCTGTCGTTAGCGACGAGCAACTATCCTTTTGGATAGGATGCCTACTCTCATGCACCGCCTGCTTTCATCTGCCTAGTGCTACTTCGGTTAGCAAACGAGGGGTGCTGTCATGCAAATCACCTGCGCAAGCAGTGCCGCGACCGATACGGTCAAAGCGCTCGACGAGATCTACCTGCAATCAGGCCGTTCAAGCCTTGAGTCTGCCGATTTTATAGCCCTACATGTCTCAGCCAATCATGACGTTAATGCACTCAACGAACGGTTTGCCGGGCCAAGGCGAACGGGTCTTCACGGCGGAACGTCGTGCCTAGGTGTGATGACTAACGCAGGCGTTGTCAGTGACCAAGGGTTTGGTCTTGGTCTCTTTATGATCCACGACCCCGAAGGCAGCTATGGCACTGGGATGGCAGCTATCGACAGCTCTGCACGAGACGCTGCCCGCAAGGCGGTCAGACGAGCTCTGGAAG
>JBCDLG010000175.1:0-3990 GCA_038745625.1 Pseudomonadota bacterium
GCCTGCATGAAGATCGGAATGCTGACAGCCGAGAGGTCAATCGGCACGCCGTCGATAAAGAGGCCGCCCTCGGACAATCGGTTGTGCTGATAGAACTCGCGCAGGTAATAAAGGTGGCAAGCCTTGGTCATCCGCGTCGAGTCGGCGTTCCAATAGAGAAGGTCGAACTTTTTCGCCTCCTTGCCGAGGTAGTAGTTGTCGACAAAGGCTGACCAAATGAGATCGTTCGGACGCAGCATATTGAACGTCCGCGCCATGGCCGACCCCTCAAGCACGCCGCCGGAAGCATCGATCTGCTTCTCGATGTTCTCAAGCTGCTTGTCGTCGACAAACAGGAGAAGGTCGCCTGCCTCGGCGAAATCCGTCTGCGCTGTGAAGAATGTCGCCGTGTTGATCCGGTCGTCATCCAACTGCGCCATATAGGCGAGTGTCGTCGACAAAAGCGTGCCGCCGATGCAGTAGCCGATCGTATCAAAGCTCTCGACGCTGGTCGCCCGCGTGACCGCCTCCAGCGCTTCATAAACGCCCTGGCGCATATAGTCTGGGAACGACTTATCTTTGAGCTCCGGTCCTGGGTTCACCCATGAGACAACAAACACCGTGCGCCCCTGGCTCACAAGCCAGCGGATGAAGCTGTTCTGCGGCTGCAGGTCGAGGATGTAGAACTTGTTGATCCATGGCGGGAAGATCACCATAGGCCGCTCAGCCACCGTCTCCGTTGTGGGGGTGTACTGAATGAGCTGCATCATCTCATTCTGGTAGACGACCTTGCCCGGCGTCGTTGCGAGGTTCTTGCCAACCTCGAAAAAGTCGAGATCGGCCTGACGGATAGCAAGCTCACCATGTCCCCGTTCAAGGTCGGACATAAAGTTCTCGAGTCCACGGACGAAATTTTGGCCGTTGGACTGCATTGTCTCTTCGTAGACTTCGGGGTTGAGCGCCGGAACATTCGTTGGCGACATCGCGGAGAGGAACTGGTCCGCGTGGAACTGGGCCCGGCGCTTGGTCGCGTCGTCGACACCTTCAGTGGCGAGGATCGCTTCATCGACCCAGCGAGCCATTAAGAGATAGCTCTGCTTGACAAAGTCTAGGGCCGGATTATCCGTCCACGCCTCATGTTTGAAGCGCTTGTCGCTGGCGGCGGGCTTGATGACCGGCTCAGAGGTCTGTCCTGAGAGACGCTCGGCCATGTTAGTGAAGAGCTTGGTGTAGCTATCCCACAGCGACATCTGCAGGTTCATCACCCGCATCGGGTCGGTGGAGAGCGCCGTCATCACGTCCGAGGTGGCGCCAGCGACGTCAAGCGGATCGGTGGCAGGCTCCTTGCCGCGCAAACTGTAATCCATACGGCGCTCGGTGACGTCTTTCATCACGTCCTGCGCCTTCACATTGATGTCGGCCATGGTGCGCGCGAAGCGGGCCATGTCGGCATAGGAGGCCATCGGATCGATCCCCGCCAACGGATGATCAGGTGTGGGGCTTGGCGCAGCTTTCTCGGCTGCGGCCACCCGCGACGCGGCCTCCTTCACCTCGGCGCTGGGCTCCTTCTTGGGCGCAGCTTTCTTTGTCGCCCGCTTGATCCCCGCGGGCTTGCGCGTTCCAGGCTTGGAGGGCTCTTGCCGCTTGGGCGTCTTGCTCGCGGCGGCGCTGGCCGTTTTCTTCGATCGGGCAGGCTTTTTGGGTTCAGGCTGGTCGTCCATCGGATCCTGGGTAGGCTCAGTCTTTGACATCGTCTAGCGCGCTCACTTTTTCTTGGCCGCCGTTACGAACAGGTGTTCAACCATGCCCACCCTCGATTGCAACCGGGACGCACAGATGCGCCTTACGATTTTCGCATTGGTCATGGTTCTTGCTGCATGTGCGAGCAGGGAGCCGCAAAGCGCGCAGGCGCAATACTTCGCGGCGCTTGCTGATGAGCGGAAGAAGGAGGAGCGTTTCCCGATCCTGCGCGATTTGCCCGATTCTGCTACGCCTGACGGCACGACGATTGATCCGGCAACCCAAGGGCAACTCGCTCAGGCCGCCGAAACCCTCACGCCGGTTCGCTCCGAGGCTCAGGCTGTAACGGCGGATACGCAACTCAGTGTCGAGGAGGTGGCCGCCGAGCTGCTGCAGGAGATCGAGCAGCTCCGGGCCAAGCAAGGATTGCCGCCGAGCTCGATCAAGCCAGAGGATTTGCGTTTCCCGACCCCTCCGCCTTTGGAGAATTGAGTTTGTCGATTGTCACCTGGTGCTCGCCAAGTAGGTTCGAATGCACCCCGCACCAAGCGCCAGCAGGTCGTTCTCGCATCAAGGACCAGAACGGAGTGGATAGGATGGCTAGGCTTTGGTTCCGCCCGTAGCCATACGCAGTTTGCGAAGGCGTTCTGTCTTGAGTTGGCGCTCGTAGCGCTCGGCTTCCAGGTCCTTGAACGCATCAGCATCATCGCTACCGCGGAGGGTGCCGCGTGACCGAACCTTTGGAGCCGTGAAGCTGCGTAGGGGTCTGTTGGTATTGTCTACGGACATTTATCCTCCAGAATGCGAAAGGCGCGTCATCCGACGCTGCCAGGCGTGCTGTCGTTACTGACGACGGAACCAGCACTTAAAGTAGCCGTCCTGATCCTTTCTGACTGAGCCAATGGTGTAGAAATGATCGCGGATCACAAGCGTGTCGCCTTCGCCAGGTTCTGGGCTGGCGAGAAGCGCTTGTCCCGTGCCGATCTCCACGTCTGCGACACTGCCATCGGCGAGAGAGACGACAGCCTTGGTCGCTGTTTCGGAACCGTCGCTGGCTCGCAGGCGCACATCCTCGCCAAGGGCAGTGATGCCGGTCGGGCCAAGAAGCGCCAGAAGCTCTTCGAGTTGCATAGACAGGGTCTCCGTCTGCGTTGCACTCAGGCCCAGAACGCGGACAGGAGAGTATAAGGAAAATCCGTACAGAGAACGTACTGCATCCGGCCCTGCGTGTTGGGACGGATGCACCCGCCCGTCAGGCCATCGCGATGGTGCTAACCGCCGATTTGCCAGAGCGGCGATCGATTTCGGTTTCGAAGCTCACCTTATCGCCTTCGTTCAATGGGCCGAGGCCAGCACGCTCGAGAGCGCTCACATGGACAAAGACATCTGTCGAGCCATCTTCCGGCTGGATGAAGCCGAAGCCCTTTTGAACATTGAAGAATTTCACAGTACCGTTGGTCATAGTCGTAGTCTTTCAGTGACGTATAGCGAGGCTACTGCGCGCCACACCGCGTGGCTGCGCATGAACTCTATCGATCATCGGGGAGGGAAGGTCTAAACGTCAGCGGAAAGAAAACCGCGGGGCCCAGGTCGTCCGGCCAAAATGTCGGTACACTTGCGGTGAGCGCTAATCGATCCAGTGTCAAGCGTCCGGCCCATGCTCAACAGCGACCAAACTGCCTGATGACATGAAAAGCCAGTTGTTTTGGGCGATCGCAAGCTTCGACAGCCACTCTTGCATGCTAGGTCGTTGGCTACAGTGTCCGGCTCTGCACCAAAGCGAGCGTTGTATGGATGATGCTGAACGTCGTCTGTTGGCGAGATGCGTCATTCCAACTTTGCTTTCACCTCCGCTTTACCCAGCGTGGAAACCGCGTAAGTCGGGGCCAATTTGGTTGAAGGAGGGTCTCCGTTGTCTCCATTGCGCTTAGCGATTGCTGGTCTTGGCACCGTAGGAACGGGGCTTGTGCGGATTATTGCGTCGGATGTTCTCAGGGCGCCGTTGCAGATCGTTGGCGTGACAGCGCGGGATCAAACGCGTGACCGGGGTGTCGATCTTTCAGCCTATGAGTGGTTCGCCGATCCTGTCGCCATGGCCGAGGCGCCCGGCGCGGATGTCTTTGTCGAGCTGATTGGCGGGGATGAGGGCGTTGCGAAAGACGCCATCGAGGCCGCGCTTGCAAGCGGCAAGCACGTGGTGACTGCCAACAAAGCGCTCATCGCCAAGCATGGTCTCGCGCTTGCGGCGCTCGCAGAGGAGAAAGGCGTCGC
>JBCDLG010000176.1:0-3734 GCA_038745625.1 Pseudomonadota bacterium
CACGGGGCTCAGTGATGCTTGCCTCTTCTACATTGGCGGTATCATCAAACATGCGCGCGCGATCAACGCGTTCGCGAACTCGACGACGAACAGCTACAAGCGCTTGATCCCAGGCTTTGAAGCCCCCGTGATCCTCGCTTACTCATCGCGGAACCGTTCAGCGTCTGTCCGTATTCCATGGGTTAGCTCGCCAAAGGCGAAGCGTATCGAGACCCGTTTCCCCGATGCGGCCGGTAATCCGTACCTCACCTTCACCGCGCTTCTGATGGCTGGCCTCGACGGTATCGAGAACCAGATCCACCCAGGTGATCCGATGGAGGATGATCTTTACGCGTTGAGTGATGCAGAGCTCAAAGACGTGCCAACAGTCTCAAGCTCGCTGGAGATGTCCCTCGAAGCCCTCGATAAGGATCGCGCCTTCCTCACCAAAGGCGGTGTCTTTAACGATGACCAGATCAACGGCTATCTGGAGCTCAAAGAGGAAGAGGTGTCGCGTTATAACCAGACACCGCACCCGGTCGAGTTCGATATGTATTACAGCAGCTAAGACCGGAATATCAGGTCAGAAAGCCCGCCGGAAGCAGCCCTTCTGGCGGGCTTTTTTATGCAGCCTCGTCGGTGACGCGGTTGCGGCCGGACTGCTTCGCTTTGTAGAGCGCTTCATCCGCACGCTTCAGAAGCGCGGCGAGCGAATCGGTGATCAGGAAGCTTGAGACACCGATCGAGACCGTCACACTGATGTCCTCGCCATTGGGAAGCTTCACCGGTTCAGCTTCAACCGCTGCACGCAGACGTTCCGCAATCGCATGACCAGAGTCCTTCGCCGTTTTCGGCATCAAGATCGCAAACTCTTCACCGCCCGTCCGGCACGCCAGATCGGCACCGCGAATCGACACGGTCAACCGGCCTGAAATCTCCTTGAGCACCTGGTCACCAGCATCGTGGCCGTAGGTGTCATTGACCTTTTTGAAGAAGTCGATGTCAATCATCAGACATGTGAGATCATCATCGTCGCTACGCGCATCATCGAGCAGCTTGGGGCCTTGGGTTGCCAGAAACCGGCGATTGTAAAGGCCCGTCAGCTGATCGGTAATTGCCAGCTCGAGCGTCTCATCAAACGAGGTTCGGAGGTGTTCGATATACCGCATACGCCGGATCTGCGTGCGCACCCGCGCCGCAAGCTCCTGCGAATCAATCGGCTTCATGAGGTAGTCCGACACACCAAGGTCGAGGGCGCGGACAACCATCCGCGTCTCCTCTGGACCGGCAATGGCCAGAAGCGGCGCCAGTCTTGTCATGTCGAACGCGCGAATCGCTGAGCAAAGCCGGAGCGGATCGTAGGTCGAAAGCCCAAGATCGATCAGTACGAGGTCAGGCTCACCCCGCCGAATCGCCTCCAGCGCGACGCGGCCGTCGCTCTCATAGATCACGGACACTTGGCTCGGCATGTGCTCCGAGCCGTTTTCAAGCTCTGGGATCGACGGCTGGTCGGTCACCGCGAGAATCGTCGCCTGTTTCGAATCGTACTGCGTGAGGTCCGCTTTGTTGAGGACCCCCATGCGCGCGCCGGCCTGATGACGGTGACGCAGCTCATCGGTCATCTGCTTGAACCGTGTCAGGCTCCTGACCCGCGCAAAAAGGGCGATGTCTTGCACAGGCTTGGTGAGAAAATCGTCGGCCCCAGCACTTAATCCCGCAACGCGATCAGCTTGCTGGTCGAGCGCAGTCACCATGACCACGGGGATATGCCAGGTGGCGTCGCTGCCTTTGAGACGCTGGCAGGTCTCAAACCCATCAAGGCCAGGCATCATGACATCGAGAAGGACGATATCAGGCTGTTGTTCTTCAGCAATTTCAATGGCTTCTTGACCGGAGAGGGCTGTCAAAACCTCGAAATACTCCGCCCGCAGCTTCGCTTCCAGAAGCTTCACGTTCGGCTCGAGATCATCAACAACGAGGACCCGCGCGGTCATAACCCATCCCTTGCAAGCGGCCTTGCAGGGTCAGGATTAGGTCAAATACCTTTTCACTTTCTCAAGGAACTCGGTGACGGAGATCGGTTTTGCGAGATAATCATCGCAACCCGAAGCGCGGATACGCTCTTCGTCATCCTTCATCGCAAAGGCGGTGATAGCGATGATGGGAACGTCCGCAAGCTTGGGCTCCGCCTTCATTTGGCGGGCCACTTCTGTCCCTGAGCGTTCGGGCAGCTGGATATCCATCAAGATCAGGTCGGGCGCATGGCTCATCGCCAAGCGATAGGCGTCGTCGCCGTTCCCCGCTTGCAGGATTGTGTAGCCCTGAACCTCAAGAAGGTCGTTGAAGAGCTTCATATTCAGCTCGTTATCCTCAACCACCAATACGGTCTTTGTGGCTGCATCCATGGCCCTTACCCAACGGTTTGCGGGGCCCCCTGGGGGTGGTTAGAACCCGCTTTAGGATTAAGGGCGAGTCTCTAAGCGCCCTCAATTTCACCTGGCTTAGGTTGCTGGGGCTTAATCACAGGTTGACGGTGATGACGGTTTGACGGGTGCCCTTTGTCTTGGTTGCGGCGCGTTGGACACGCGTTGCGAGAATGAGGCGTGCGCGGGCTTCCGCAGGCTCGAACATCCTGAGATCGAATCGCTCGCCATCGCCCATGTGGATTGCGATGCCTTTTTCGCGGCGGTCGAGAAACGCGATGACCCAAGCCTCGAGCACAAGCCCGTGCTCGTCGGCGGCGGGCAGCGCGGTGTGGTCTCTGCTGCGTGCTATATCGCACGCACCTACGGCGTGCGCTCGGCGATGCCAATTTTCAAGGCGAAGCGCTTGTGCACAGAAGCCGTGATCGTGAAGCCGCGCTATGAGGCCTATGCCGAGGCCTCTAAGCTGGTGCGCGCCGCAATGCAGGACATGACGCCGATGGTGGAGCCGGTGTCGATCGACGAGGCCTTCGTCGATCTCTCGGGCACGGAGCGGCTGCATGGCTGTGCGCCTGCATCGACCTTGGTGAAGCTGCAGCGCCGGGTTGAGCGCGAGGTGGGGATTACCATCTCGATTGGCCTCAGCCACAACAAGTCACTCGCCAAGCTCGCCTCGGATCTCGACAAGCCCCGCGGCTTTGCCGTGATCGGCGAAGCAGAAACGCTCGAGTTTCTCGCCGCCCTGCCCGTGCGCAAGATCTATGGCGTCGGCGCGTCCTTCGCCGCCAAGCTCGAAAAAGACGGTATTCGGACCATTGGTGATGTGCAGGGTCTTGGCATTCGTACCTTAACGGAACGCTTTGGAGAGAACGGCCTATGGCTCCATGCGCGGGCGATGGGGCGAGATCCCCGTCCCGTACGGCTTGATCGCACAACAAAGTCAGTTTCCGGAGAAACGACCTTCAACGAGGATACGATGGACCGCCAGGTGCTAGAGGATCGGCTCTACGCGATGGCGCAGCGGGTATCAGAACGTGCTAAGGCGAAGAGCCTGGCCGGCCTGGTGGTGACGCTCAAGCTCAAGACGGCGAAGTTTAAAAGCCTCACCCGCAGACGCACCCTTGGTGTCGCGACCAATTTGGCCGCGGTGCTGTTCGACGAGGCAAGATCGCTGCTTGAAGAGGAACAAATGCGGGCGCCGCGCACAGCCTATCGGCTCATCGGTGTGGGAATTTCTGATCTTGTCACCGATGAGGAGGCACGGGCAGACCTGGCCTACCCTGAAGACCATGAACGGCACCGGCAACGCGAAGACGCCGTCGCGGCTTTACG
>JBCDLG010000177.1:0-3676 GCA_038745625.1 Pseudomonadota bacterium
GCGCAGGGTGGTCGAGAGCAGCGCGACCTCGGTCCAGGCCGCGATCACCGTGCCGGTAGGCACGCTCAAGAAGCCAATCGTCGGGAACAGCGAGATCGAGATCACTGCGTTGATCACGATTGCGGTGATCGCATAGCGCATCGGCGTTTGGGTGTCCTCGCGGGCAAAGAACGCTGCCGCGAAGACTTTCTGAAGGACATAGGCTGGCAGGCCGAAGCCGAAGATGAAGAGCGCAGAGCCGACCATTTCGACGTCGGTGTCGTTGAACGCTGAGCCGCCCGCACCAATCAGCTGCGTGGCGAAGCCAGCGAGGTCCTGGAACAGAGCCTCGGCGATGAAGTTGCCCAGCATCACGATCCCGACCGCGGCGGGCATGGCGAAGAACATGGCGGTGAGAAAGCCTTGCTCCAACGTGGCTCGGGCGCGGACTTCATCGCCTGACTTCACCGCCCGGCCGATCGCCGGCATCAGCACGACCCCGAGCGCGATCCCAATGATCGACAACGGCAGCTGATAGAGCTGGTCGGCGTAGATCAGCCAGCTCACCGCGCCGTCCTGGCGACTGGCGATATTGGTGCCGATGATGGCGTTCACCTGAAGGGCGGACGCCGCGATAAACCCTGGCGCACCCAGCACCACCATGCGCCTGCTGTACTCCGAGATCCGGGGCGTTCGAAGGCGCAAGAGAAGCTGCGATCGCGCCGCGGCCCAGATGAGGGCGGCAAGCTGCAAAAAGCCCGAGATGAGGACGGCGACAGCCGCTGCGAGCCCCGTCACCTCCACATCGGCGCGGGCGAAGATCAAGACGGCGATGATGAGCGCGATGTTGAGAAGCATGGGCGCTGCAGCGGCCGCGGCGAAACGGTGCACCGCGTTGAGCATCCCGCCAAAAACGCCCACGATCGACATGCAGGCGAGGTAGGGAAACATGATCCGCGCATAGAGGACGGAGAGCTCAAACCGTTCCGGGTCATCGCGGAAGCCGCTGGTCAAGAGGCCCATAAAGGTGGGTGTGAACACCATCACCAGTGCCGAGAGCGCCGTGAGGATCACCACCATCCACGCAAGAATGTCCTCGGCGAAGTCTTTCGCATGCGCGACCCCGCCATGGGTTTCATGGTTTTGAAAAAGCGGAACAAAAGCGGCTTGAAAGGCACCTTCTGCGAGAAGTCGCCGGAACATATTGGGAAGACGAAACGCGGCCCAGAAGGCGTCCGCCACTGGCGTGCCCGACGCGCCGATGACACCGGCCAAGATCAGCTGGCGCAAAAAGCCGAAGACGCGGCTCAGCATGGTGAGACCCGACACCGTCGCCAGTGATTTCAGCAAAGATCCCAAAACTGATGCCCCGTAACGCCTCTGGTTGGTTAAGCGTCTCGCCAAAGCGCCGCAAGCGACCTCTTCGGCAAGCCGTTGCCAAGGGAACAGGAGGCCATTTACGCTTCGGGCAGTTACAGGAAGGTTTGTGTATGCGTTGGAAAGTGTCTCTCTCTGCGGCCAGTCTCTTTGCCCTCGGCGCTTCCGCCTGCGCTGACGAGCACACCAGCGAGCTGCACGCATCGGTGGTCCAACACTACGAAGATCACCTGGCGGAGCTTTTTCGCCACTTCCACACCAACCCGGAACTCTCCTTCAAAGAGGTCGAGACCGCCGCACGGCTCGCGACCGAGCTGCGGGATCTTGGCTATGACGTCACCGAGAAGTTTGGCGGCACCGGCATTGTCGCTGTTCTGGAGAACGGAGCGGGGCCGACGGTGATGATCCGCGCCGATATGGACGGATTGCCGGTGCCTGAGCAGTCCGGGCTCGATTATGCCTCAACGGCGACCCAGAAAGACATCGACGGGATCGTGAAGCCGGTGATGCATGCCTGCGGGCACGATATGCACATGACGACCTTGGTCGGGACCGGCAAGCAGATGATGGATCGGCGGGACGACTGGTCGGGCACTTTGATCCTCATCGGTCAGCCTGCTGAGGAACGTGTGGGCGGCGCCAGGGCAATGCTCGAGGATGGTCTTTACACGAAGTTTCCGAAACCTGACTACGCGCTCGGCTTGCATGTGTGGTCAGGCTTTCCGGGCGGTCTGATCCACGTGCCCGAGGAGAACGCGTTCTCGAGCGCCGACAGCGTCGATATTACGGTCTACGGTATCGGCGGACACGGAGCGATGCCGCATGTGACGGTCGATCCGGTCTTGATCGCCTCCCAGATTGTTGTGTCGATCCAAACGGTTGTCAGCCGCAGCATCGCGCCGAAGAAGCCGGGCGTCATCACTGTGGGATCGATCCATGGCGGCACCAAGCACAACATCATCGGTGAAGAGGTGCATCTTCAGCTCACGGTGAGGGCCAATGATCCTGAGACGCGGACGGCGCTCCTCGACGGGATCGATCGGATCGCCCGAGGCGCAGGCGAGATGTTTGGCGCGCCTGAAGACAAGATGCCGAAGGTCGTCCGCTCACCCACCGAAACCACGCCGCCGACCAACAATGATCCCGCCACCGCTCGCCTCGTGGAGGCAGCCATCATTGAGGCGATGGGCGAGGAAGCGCTGGTTCCTGATGCGCGGATCGACGGGATGGGGGCGGAGGATTTTGCCTATTTCGTCACGCCTGAGTTGGGTGTGAAGGGCGTCAATTTCCGCGTCGGCGGCGCCTTTGCCGAGGACATCGACTCGCCCACGTCGCACCACGCGCCCGGTTTCCGGATCGATCCCGAAGCCTCCGTGATCCAAGGCACTGAAGCGATGACAGTGAGCGCATTGGCGCTTTTTGAACAGGGTGCCGACTAACGGCGCCTAAAGGGGCGAGCCCCAAAGCGCGCCGCGGTCGGTCCAGCCGCGGAAGTCTTCTGTCCGCACACGGCACCAAGCGCCATCGCAGGTTTCAAGCCGGGCAATCACACCGGGCTCAAGCCTAGCCCGCGGAAGGGCATCCACCGTCGGCTGGGAGAAGATCACCGTCGAGGCTTGGATCACAGCGTGTTGGTTCTCCGCCAGCATCGATCGGTGGATCCACACCCGGCGGCCGTCGACGTCTTCGACCCGGCGCCAGACATTGTCCTGGGTCTCGCCGATCACTTTGAGGGGGAGGCCGCGACGCCGGTAAATGACAAGGACCGGATCATCGAGATCAGGGCCGGCCCGGCCGAAGGCCTTGTCTTTTTTGAGCGCTACGAAGCGCGGCACGGGCTGGCCCGAATAGCCGATGCGGCGCTCGTCTGCTGGCTGCTCGGCCCGGCTCGGGGTTGCCTCTTGCGCGCGGGCGGCGTCGGCCGCTGTCGAGGCGGCGGCAATCAGTGACAGGATGACCAATGAGAAACCGAAGCGTCGCGGTACGAAGCGCATAAGTCTGACCCCAGACCACTGGATTGTGGAAAGCCGATGTCAGTCTCGACGCGTCGTGGTAAACGATCAGTTAACCTTAGGACTCGGTTAACTTTCTTGCCTCGCCCTCGAGCATGATCGGGATCCCGTGGCGGATCGGGTAGGCAAGCGCTGCCGCGTCCGAGATCAACTCCTGCGCCTCCTGGTCATAGCGCAACGGCGCCCTCGTCACTGGGCAGACCAAAAGATCAAGCAGCTTGCGATCAATGTCAGGGGTTGGAGCGTCTGTCATGAGCCTATTGAAGACGCTCACGAGCCTCCTCGTCAAATTCGTTGCCGCGATGCGC
>JBCDLG010000178.1:0-3541 GCA_038745625.1 Pseudomonadota bacterium
TTCGACAGAGACCGGAATTCCGAGCGACCAGCTTTTCAACGCCGTCAGCCAACTGCTGGTTGCAACGCGCAAGCAACAGAGCCGTACTGACCGTCTTTATGCGAATGAGCTCACCATGCAGCTGATCGCTGCGATGGATGATCGGGCACTCGTCAAGACTGCGCAGCTGCTCGCAAAGATGGCTGAGGCGCCCGAGGAGCTGCAACGCGCGATCGCCTTCACGTCGCTTGCCGGAGCCGAGGTGATCTTGGCCAGCAGGCACACCGGCGACGCGGTCTTGATGGAGGCCGCCTCCAAAGATCTCGCCTATCGCCGGATCATCGCGAAACGCGCAAGCTTGTCAGAGCCTGTGGTGAACCGCCTCCTGTTCCACGAAGAGCAAGAGATCGAGAACATACTTCTTCCGCGGGCGGAGGTTCCGCTTTCGAAGAACCGAATGGAGCGGCTGGTGAACCGTGCATCAAGCCGCGTTGGCTTGGCCACGCTTCTCACCCGGCGGTCGGACCTCAACGCTCGGCTGAGCTTGCGGCTCTTCTGGTCGCTGGAGACCGATGGTCGCCGCGCCGTGCTCGACAAGTTCAACGTCGACCCAGGCTTTGCCGCGGATGTGTTCACGCAGGTTCTCGGCACCAATATTGAGGCCTATGGCCAGACACCGCTTGCCAAAATGGCGCAGCTGATCACCCGCGCGCAGGCCTTTGAGAAAGCGGGTCGCTCCAAGCGCAACCCGGCGCAATACGACCAACTGATCCTCTCCATGCGGTCAGACAGCTCGCGTATGATCGTTGAGGAAGCCGCACGCGAAGGCATGATCAGCGAATTTCTCGCGACACGCATCATCAATGATGCTGGCGGCGAGCCCCTCACCGTTTTTGCCGCGGCGATGAATGTCTCTGAGAAGGGCTTTGCCAAGGTCCTTTCTGAACGCCCTGGGCCTCAGGCCAAGCTCTCGGCACTGACAGGCAAGGACAAGAAGCGGCTTGAAAAGCTGTTCCAAACGCTGGGGCCAGCCGCCGCGGCAGCGATCCTCAGCTATTGGGACATCGATCTCAGCGAGGAACGTCGCGGTCGCGCCGATGTCACGGCAAGCAATGAGGTGGCGGGCATGGAGCAGCGGCTCCGCGATGCGTTTGACGCAGACAATCACGATCCGGTCGAGCCAGAGCGTGACACTGATCAATCGCCTACGGATGGCTCACACTTTTCAGCGGGCGGGCGGCGCTAGCCCTCGCGGAAGTGTTTGGACAGCTTGAGCCGCTGGCCTTGGTAATGCGAGGCGTGGCCTGAGCCATAGAGGCGCTGAGGACGCGCAGCCAGCCTCTCATAGCCAAGCCTCGCGACCCGCTGGCCGTGCTCCAAGATGAACGGCACATCAAAGCCGCGCACCTCCAGGACCGCGCGGCTTGGCGCCTCGGTCCCGAAGCCAGGATCGAAAAATCCGGCATAATGCGCCCGAAACGCTCCGATCTCTGGGTCGATCGCCACCATTTCGGCGGCGAGATCCTCCGGCACGTGCACCTCTTCTTGGCTCGCAAGAATATAGAATTCATCCGGGTCAAGAATAAGAAAACCGTCCGTTGGCGCCTCAATGGGCTCGAAATAGGCAGCCGGGTCCAGCGCGCCGCGCTCATCCACATCAATGAGGCCAGCATGCCGCCGCGCTCGCCAGCCGACCACGGGACCAAGATCAGGGGAGAGATCGACGCTCAGATTGAGGCCTTGCGCGACATGATGGTTCGGCCCCAGCGCGCCCGCGAGCTCGTCATCGTCCAGCCACGTCTCACCGCGGCGAATCCGCAGCTGGTTCAATGATGAGCCTTCGCGCGCGAGGACCGAAAACGTCCGGGGGCAGATCTCTGCGTAGAGAGGACCGTGGTAGCCAGGCGGCACTCTCTCATAGCCGTCATGCCCCTCCGCCAGCAGACGAACGAACACATCAATCCGGCCGGTGGAGCTTTTAGGATCGGCTTTGCCGGAAAGGTCGTCCGGCAAGGCTAGGCTCTCGCGCAGCTTCACAATGTAGACACAGCCCCGCTCCAGCACCGTGCCCGAGGTCAGGTCGAGCTCGTGGAGCGCCAGGGCGTCGATGCGCTCCTGCACACTCGTCCCGGCGCTGGGCAAAAAACCAGCCCGCACGCGCCAGGCCTTTGGGCCGAGGGTCAAATCGAGGCTCGCTGGCTGCAGCTGGCGCGGCCCCAGCTCTGCGGCCACCGCGCCGCTCTCCACGAGATCCTTCAGCCCTTCGGCGCTGAGCACGCCCTGCTTGCGATCCATGCCGACTCCTTGATGGATAGATCGCAAGGCATCGCTCGCTGCGGCCCTCTGGTCAACGGGGGCGACCGCCGGTAGAAGATAACGCTGCAGGTGCGAAGGAGACATCGGATCATGTTTGAAGACTTTGAAGAGATGTTCTCCGAGGCCGTCACCGATGGGATCCGCGTGCGGGTTTCGTCTGACTATCTCGAAGATGAATCAGAGCCCGATGAAGGCCGATTCTTTTGGTCCTACACCGTCCGGATCGACAACGACTCGCCCAAGGTTGTGACCTTGCGGCGCCGGACCTGGCACATCGCCGATAGCGCGGGTCAGAACTTCGTCGTAGAAGGCGAAGGTGTTGTGGGCGAGCAGCCCGTGCTGCGCCCAGGCGATGCGTTCGAATACACCTCCGCGACGCCGCTCAACGCGCCGTCGGGCATGATGTTCGGCGCCTATCTGATGAACGGCGAAGATGGCGAGATGTTCGAAGCGACGATCCCGCCCTTCAGCCTCGACAGCCCCCACGACATGCGCCGGATGAGCTGATCGGCTAGGCCGCCTGGCGGAAGAACGCCAGCGGCGCAAAGCCGTAGGCGATCAGGGCTGCGTAGTAGACCTCGACGGGGATCACACCCATGACGTTGGCGAGGACCAGGCCGCCGAAGAGGAGGACGTGGCCGAAGACGCCCCATGCCAGGCTGATCACCACCATTTGGCGCGTTGCCAAACCGGTCTTCAGCAGTGTCCGGAAGTAAAGAATGGTCAGGGGCAGGAAGATCAAAGCGCCTGTCAAAAGACCTGAATTGTAGTCAAAGGTCCGTATCGCGACCATCATATGCGCGAAGCCGTTCACAGCCGTAAGCCCGGCCATCGCCATCGATGGGAAGATCAGCCGCGGGCTCGCCCAGATCGCGACAAAGGCTGACGCCCAAACAGCGCCCGTGTTGATGTAGAAGATCGCATCGCGGGTCATGATCCCGTATTTGTCTTCACCCAGAACAGCAGCGATGATGCTGTTGAGCTCATGCCGGAGGGGATAGACCTCACCGCGCAAATTGACCCAATGCTCCTCAAACTGGTGCGTAAGATAGGCGGCCGCGAGCAGCACCGCGACGAAGGTCACATCCTGCAGCGGCGGCACCGCTGAGCCCTGCCGCATTTTGAGGCCCATGAAGACAGCCACCGGCGCCATATAGGTGCCGATCTTCATCCAGTGATCTGCGAGAAACGCGGACTGCCCCACCGGCACCCACAGCATGGCCATGAAGATGAGTAGGGCGACCAA
>JBCDLG010000179.1:0-3534 GCA_038745625.1 Pseudomonadota bacterium
CTCGGCGCCCGAAGATGTCCGCTTTGCCGCGCAAGACGGTGTGATGCTGCAAGGGCTGCTCTATCGGCCGGAGACGGGTGCGGGCGAGATACCGGTGGTGATCAACGTGCACGGAGGGCCGACAGCGCAGGCGCGGCCGCGTTTTAATCCGTTGGCGCAATATCTCATGACGCGCGGTATAGCGGTCCTGGATCTCAACTTCCGCGGCTCCACCGGCTTTGGCAAAACTTTCACGCGGCTGGATGATCAAATGCAGCGGACCAACGCGGTGCGGGATGTCGCTGACGCTGTCGCGTGGATCGACGCGCAAGATGGTCTCGATGCGGATCGTGTGGCGGTGATGGGCGGGTCTTATGGCGGCTATCTCACCAATGCCGCGGTCGGCACCTATCCTGATCTTTTCCGCGCTGGGATCTCCCTTGTCGGGGTCGCCGACTGGGTCCGGGCGCTGGAGGGGGCCTCACCGCTTCTGAAAGCCAGCGATGTGATTGAGTATGGCGACATCAACGACCCCGACGTCGTCGCCTTTCACCGCAGCATCTCGCCGATCAACACGGTTGGCAACATCACCGCAGCCATGATGTTCAGCCACGGCGCCAATGATCCGCGCGACCCCGTGGCCGAGAGCGACAGCATGGTCGCCGACCTTCGCGCCCGCGGTGTTGAGGTGCGGTACCTGCGCTGGCCCGATGAGGGCCATTCCGTTCGCAAGCTGAACAATCGTGTCCATCTCTATGAGGAGATCGCTCGGTTTTTAGAAACAACGCTTACAGAAGACTAGGGAGGTCTCTTTCGATGCTTGAATTCTACACCAACCCGATGTCCCGGGGTCAGATCATCCGCTGGGCCCTTGAAGAAGTCGGCGAGCCCTATGAGGAGCACATCATCGCCTATGGGCCGGAGATGAAAAGCGAGCCTTATATCTCGATCAACCCGATGGGCAAGGTTCCGGCGATCCGCCATGACGGCAAGGTCGTGACCGAATGCGCTGCCATCATCACCTATCTTGCCGAGACCTTTCCGGCCGCCGGCCTCGCGCCAACGGCCGAGCAGCGTGCGGATTATTACCGCTGGATGTTCTACACCGCAGGCCCGGTCGAACAGGCGACGACTGCCAAGTCGCTCGGGTGGGAGCCCAAGCCCGATCAGTCGGCGATGGCAGGATTTGGAAGCTTCGACGCCGTGCTCAAAGTCGTCGATGACCTCCTCACAAGCCGGGATTATGTCTGCGGTGACCGCTTCACCGCTGCAGATATTTATCTCGGCTCACAGATCATCTTTGGGATGACCTTTGGCACCCTGCCCAAGCTTGATAGCTTCCAGGCTTATGCCGGTCGCCTGACTGCCCGGCCTGCGAGCCAAAAGGCGAAAGCCCGCGACGACGAATTGATCGCAGCGCAGCAACAAAGCTGATAGATCGTCCGTATAAAAAAGAAAACCCCGCGCGCCCGAAGGCCCGCGGGGTTTTCTGTGTTCGGTGGAAGCGGGAGCTTACTTGAGCTCGACGCCTGCGCCAGCTGCTTCGAGCTTGGCTTTGAGCTCTTCGGCTTCTTCCTTCGAAGCGCCCTCTTTGACGGGCTTCGGTGCGCCTTCGACAAGCTCTTTGGCTTCTTTGAGGCCAAGACCGGTGATGCCGCGGACTTCTTTGATGACGTTGATTTTCTTGTCGCCAGCAGAGGTCAGGATGACGTCGAACTCGGTTTTCTCTTCAGCTGCTGCGCCAGCGTCGCCGCCGCCTGCAGGACCAGCCATCATCACAGCGCCGCCAGCGGCAGGCTCGATGCCGTACTCGTCTTTGAGAAGGTTTTTGAGCTCGTTGGCTTCGAGGAGGGTGAGGCCAACAAGTTGTTCAGCAAGGGCTTTGATGTCTGCCATGGGATGGGTTCCTTTCGATCGATCTTAGAAAAATTGTAAGCGGCGTTACGCGTCTTCGCGCTCGGCCAGGGTTTTGGTGATAGAGGCAAGGTTCGTGGCCGGAGCAGTGATCGCCGCAGCAATGTTTGCACCAGGGGCCATGATCTGACCGACGATCGAGGCAATGATTTCCTCGCGCGACGGCATTTTCGAGAGATTGTCGACGCCGGCTGGGTCGAGCGCGGTTTCGCCCATCAGGGCGCCGAGGATCTCGAGGTTCTCGTTATCCTTGGCCCATTTGACGATCACCTTGGGCGCCGTCACGGGGTCTTCGGAATAAGCCACAACGGTCGGACCAGAGAAGAGCTCTTTGACTTCCGAACCAGGACGATCGCCGATGGCAATCTTCGCAAGGCGGTTTTTGACGACCTTCACGCCGCCGCCGGCTTCACGCATCTGCGCACGCAGGTCAGAGACCTCCGCCACCGTGAGGCCAGTGTTTTTCATCACGACAACGACTTCATTGTCGTTGAGCACAGTCTCAAACCAGACGACCTGGTCGCTTTTTTGTTCCCGAGTGAGGGGCATCAAGGCTCTCCGTCAAAAATTTCGTGACGCTGAGAGAGAGCACCATGACGAAGAGAAAGCGCGGCGCGGCTTAGGGCCAGGCGCGGCGCTCAGAGGGCCGATTGTCCCGTCTGCATAGGGCTTAAGGGGTGCCTATGGTCTTCGACGTGGCGCAGTCTCCTGCGCGAAGACCGCCTACTGGGGAATTGTGGAGGATTGGTCAAGCCCCTCAGAAACCTCAAACTCTGTGAGATCCCCGAGCAGGCATGAATCCGGCGCACCTGCCACGAGTGAGCTTGTCCGCACCATCGGGCGGCTTTTCACCTCAATCGAGAGCGCTTCGCCTTTCGCGCCGATCCACGGTTTGGTGAAGACCGGGCGCCGCTCGATCAGTGGGCTCGACGGCTCGCCACTCGCAAGGGCATGGCCAAGTTCACTGTAAAGAAGCTCCGGCGTCAGGGCGGCCCCGGCCGCTGGGTTGAGCTTCACGATCGTCACCGAGCGATCCACCGCGGCATCGACCTCCGCTTCGGACTGGCCGAGGCTGATCGCCATGACGTTAGCGTCGTCGCCGCACGCCGCGCGGACGGCATCGGCCAAATTGTTGGCGCGATCTTGCGCCCGCTTCTCGTTACGCGCGCGCTCGCCGTCTGACGACGCAGAGCCAAGAACCAAAATGGCAGGCGCGTCGCAGAGCCCTTCGTCCATCGCAAGATCTGCAACAAAGCTCTTTGTCGTGATGTTCTGGCCATCCACACTGACCATGCCTGCCCGCGCATAGGTCCAATAGGCGCGGGTCTCCACCGCTTCGAAGGACAGCGACGCTTTGGCCTGCTCCAGCGTTGTTTTCTCGCACGGCATGCAAGCGACGCCGTCATAAAACTCACCCGCCGCACAGACGGGATCAGGAGGCATCTCTGGGATCGGATCGACCACCGGCGCCACCTCCTCGGGGATAGGTTCGGGCACGACGATCGTCTCGACCTCTGGCTCCACCAAGGCCGAGCGCGGCAGACCGAGCAAAAACCCGAGAACACCAATCAGCAAAGCAAAGATAAAGGCGAGGATCGACACCGGGTCCCGGGGCGTCAGCACGATAAAGAGCCCGAAGAA
>JBCDLG010000180.1:0-3459 GCA_038745625.1 Pseudomonadota bacterium
ATGGGGCCGTCCCGAAGGAAGCAATGGCACGGGCGGTGGCCCTCGCGGCGGCCGCGGTGGTGCCCCCGATCTTGAAGAGCTCCTACGCTCTGGCCGTGAGCGGTTTGGCCGCGGCGGCGGCGGTGGCGGCGGAACCGGCGCTCAGGTCTCCCCGCCAAGCGGACGGGTGATTGGCCTTGTGCTCTTCGTTGCGCTGGCGCTCTACGCTTTTTCCGGGCTCTACCAGGTCGCGCCAGGGTCGAGGGGCGTGGTGACGACGTTCGGCAATTTCAGCGGCCTCACCGATCCTGGCCTCAATTGGCACGCACCGCAGCCGTTCCAATCGGTGGACGTTGTCGCCGTTGAGGAAGACCGCCCGGTGCGCATCGGCGGCAGCTCGAACCGTACCTCGATGCTTACCTCGGACCTCAACATCGTCGATGTGGGTTTGCAGGTGAACTACCGCGTCAAGAGCGACGCAACGTGGGACCCGACCACCGGTGAGCTTCCGAACGCCGCTAAATTCCTCTTCAGCATCGAAGATCCCGACGATGCGGTGAAGATTTCCGCCGAGGCGGCCCTGCGCGAAGTCGTCGGCGCGAACGATTTTGAGCCGATCATTTCGAGCGGTCGTCGCATCGTGAACGAGCAGACAGCCAGCATTCTGCAGGGCATCCTCGATAGCTATGACAGCGGCATCGAAGTCATCCGCGTGAACTTTGGCCAGGCCGACCCGCCCCAGCGCGTGATCCCGGCCCAGCGCGATGTGATCGACGCCAACAGTGAGGCGGAGCAGCAGGTCAACGAAGCCACCGGCTACGCCAACCGGAAAGTTCCGGTCGCGGAGGGTGAGGCCCGCCAGATCGTGCTCGACGCGGAAGCCTATGCCGCGGATGTTGTGGCCCAGGCACGCGGCGACGCGGCGCGCTTCAACGCGATTTACGAGGAGTACGTCAAAGCGCCTGAGGTGACGCGGCAACGGATGTATCTTGAGACGATGGAATCCGTCCTTGGCGACATGAACAAGGTGCTGATCGACGATGATGCGGGCGGCACGCTGCCTTATCTCAACGTCAACGAGCTGGCGCGTGAGGCGCAACGCGGCGCGGCCCGTCGCCAAACCAATCCGGGAGCCCAGTAATGAACCGTTCTGTTGGTATTGTCCTCGGGCTGATCACCTTCATCGCCGTCACTGTCGCGTCGGGCACGTTCCTTATCCTGCGGGAGGACCAGCAGGCGCTGGTGCTTCAGTTCGGTGATCCGGTGGAGACCTATTCGTCGGCAGACGCGGGCCTCCACCTCAAAGTGCCATTCTTACAGAACGCGGTCTTTTTCGAAGCGCGGAACCTCAATTTTGACGCTGATCCGGTTGAGGTTATCGTCGCCAACGAAGAGCGTCTGCTGGTTGACGCCTTCGTCCGTTACCGGATTTCTGATCCGCTGGTCTATTTCCAGACCTTGAGCCGCGGCTCGACCGATCCTGGCAATATGCGCAGCCGGTTTAATGACCGTCTTGATGCTGTATTGGGCGAGGCGATGCGGGAAGTGCTCGGCGAGGTGAACATCCGGAGCATCATCACCGAACAGCGCAACGCGCTGATGAGTGACATTCAAGAGAATGTCGCAGCTGAAGCCCTTAAGCTCGGTGTCACGATCATCGACGTGCGCATCCGCCAAGCCGACTTCCCCGAAGAGAACGCGGAAAACGTCTACAATCGGATGATCTCGGACTATAGGCAGCAAGCCGAGCGCATCCGCGCGGATGGCGAGCGGCGCGCCCGTGAAATTGTGGCGCAGGCGGACAAAGACGCGGTCGAGATCCTCGCTGAAGCCAACGAAGAGTCGCAGATCATTCGCGGACAAGCGGACGCGACCCGCAACGAGACCTTCGCGAGCGCTTATACGAAAGACCCTGAGTTCTTCGCCTTCTACCGTTCGCTGACGGCGTATGAGACAGCGCTGCAGGACGGTGAGACGACGATCATCCTGTCGCCGGACTCAGAGTTCTTCCGCTACTTCAACGATACGGCTGGCGGTAACTAAGCGGCAGCCATCGTTGCTTTCCTCAGCACACTGAGATAGCTCGGCTGGATATCCGTCCGGCCGAGCTTTTTCTTAGCCCGCAGCATTTTATGTGCTCGCGGCAGGCGGAAGCAGGGCACATACATCACCAGGTGATGCTCCGCATGATAGGCGACCCAATAGGGGGCTAAGATCTGCCGCTCAATAAAGTTCGTGTGCGTCGTCCTGGCGTGGGTGAGCGGGTCACTAAGGTCGGTGTCGACGCAGGCATGCTCACCGATGTTCCGGATGCGGGTGGCGAGCGGGTTCCATGTCGCAAGCGGCAGCAGCCAGCCAACGAGGTAGAGCCAAGGCTGACCGATCGCTGCGAGCACGGCGAAGATGATCGCGTTGGTCAGAAAAAACCGGCCAAGGCCATTGCGGCTTGCGACGATCAACGCGCCGTTCACCTCATCAACCCGGTTGTTGGGTAGGAGCGCCGTCATCGCGAACAGGCGCTGTTTGAGGAAGGTCTGGCCCGTGAGGTCACGAAACACTTTGCGCGCCATGCTCGCCTTGGTGACAGGGAAGGGCGCGGCGAGACCGAGGTCGGGATCTTTCTCCGATTGCACATAGCGGTGATGGCTGAGGTGGTAGGGCCGATAGCCGGTGAGGTCCGCGCCCACCGGCGCCGCGGTCGGCCACTGACCTAGGAAATCGTTGACGGTCTTATTGCGCGACAAAAGCCCATGGGCGGCCTCATGCATCAAGATCGCTAGGCCAAGCTGCCGCGCGCCGATCACCATCACGGCGGGAATCACGACCAGTGGGTGGTAGCCGCTCCACACAATCACCCCCATGGCGGCAGCAATCACGCCCCAGGCGTGCAGCACCAAGGCCGGCCCCTGCCATGTCACAGGTTTGGTGAGCTGTTCCCATTCCCCCTCAGAAAACAGCGACTTGGGCGATATCGATGCGGTCATTAGCGACTCTCCTTGCCCTATCCTACCACGGCGAAGAGGCCGCAGGTATGTGGCGGTTGCACGTCGCGCAGGCGGGGCTAAGACCAACCCATGGCTGAGTCTTCTTTTCTGCTCGATTACCTGCCGATCTTGATTTTTCTTGGGCTCGCTCTCGTTTTGGGCGGTGTGTTCTTGGCGATCCCCGCGGTGCTCGCCCCGTCCCAGCCGGATCCTGAGAAGAACTCCACCTATGAATGCGGGTTTGAGCCCTTTGAAGATGCGCGGATGAAGTTCGACGTGCAGTTCTACATCGTCGCCATTCTCTTCATTATCGTCGATCTCGACGTGGCCTTCCTCTTTCCCTGGGCTGTGACCTTGTTCAATCCGGAGCTGGGGCTCGACCGAAGTTTTCAGCTCTACTCGTTCTGGTCGATGTTCGTGTTTCTTGCCGTGTTCTTCATCGGCTTTGCCTATGAGTGGAAAAAAGGCGCGCTGGAGTGGCGCTGAGCCAGCCTGC
>JBCDLG010000181.1:0-3383 GCA_038745625.1 Pseudomonadota bacterium
AGGGCGCGCGAGTGATGCTTTGCAGGGTTTGGAGGTGGCCGTTGCCAAGGATCAGGAGGAAGAGGCCGACTTTGTCGCGCTGACCCTTCGCTCAGTCTTGGCGGAGCCAGGCAAGTCGGCTTTTCTGGTGACGGCTGACAGAACGCTCGGTCGGCGTGTTGCAGCCAAGATGCGGGGCTGGGGTATCGACATCGACGACAGTGGCGGCGCCCCACTTGCGGGGTCGTTTCGTGCCACGTTCTTACGGCTGATCGCGCGATTGATGGCAAGGCCTTCGGACCCGGTCGCGTTGGCTGGTCTGATCCACCATCAACTCTTTGGTGTTGGTCTCGATGCGAAAGACCGTGTCCCGATGGTCCGAAGCCTTGATCAATGGTTGCGTGGCCGTGCGCCGCGTGAGGGCTGGGACGGGATCAAACGGTCCTTCAGTGATGCCTGGCGACCGGCCGCTCGTCGCTCATCGGAAGAGGAGACCCAGCGCGCCGTCAGTCTGGTCGAGCGATTAGCGTCGGTCTTTGAGACCCAGCTCGCCGCGATTGACGGCTCGGGCAGCGGCTTGCTGCGGGCCCATGTGGCGATCGCAACGGCCTTGGCGGCAAGGCCCGATGTGCCGGGCGAGGAGCTTCTGTTCCGTTATGAGGACGGGGAGGTCCTCGACGATCATCTGCAGGCGCTCCAATCCCGGGCTGATCTCATCCCCAATGTCCCGCTGCATCAGTACCCCGATCTCTTCGATGCCTTGATGCAAGGCCCCGCCTTCCGCCCACCGGGGGGACAGCATCCCCGCCTCGCGATCTATGGTGTGCTCGAAGCGCGTCTTCAGACGGCTGATCTAGTCGTGGTCGGTGGTCTGCAAGAAGGGGTCTGGCCCGGCGATGAGGTGGTCGATCCCTTCTTGTCCCGCGGCATGCGGAAAGCGCTGGGTCTGCCGTCGCCGGACCAAGATGTGGGACGGGTTGCGCTTGATTTTCAATCCTTCGCCTCGGCATCGAACGTACTGCTGACGCGTGCGGAACGTCAGGGCCGGTCGCCCGCCAAGCCATCTCGCTTTATGGTCCGCTTAGAGAGTTTTCTCGCGGCATTGGGCGATGAGGCATCGTGCGTTTTCGCTGATGAGCGGCTGCGGGCTTGGCGGCGGGCACGCTATGAGGTCGAGACCAGTCCGAAACCTGCCAAGCGAGCGGCACCAGCACCCCTGGCAGAGCACCGCCCTCGCAGGCTGTCGGTGAGCGAAGTGGGAACCTGGCGGCGTGATCCGTATGCGATTTACGCTAAGCGGATACTCCGTCTGAGGCCGCTGCCGCGCTACGATGCCGCCTTTTCGGTCGCCGACCGCGGTACGCTGCTGCATGCGCTTCTGGAGCAGGCGATGCGTAACGAGGTCAGAGGCTCGGCGGACGTCATCGCTGGTGAACTCCGCGCGCTCCTTCCATCCGTGATTGATGCGTTTGATATGCCGAGCAGTCAGCGCGTCTTGAACAGCCGCTTTCTGGAGAGGGCGGTGGAGGCCTTTGCGTCCTTCCAGGAGAAGGCCGCCCAGGTCACCCAGCCGCAGGCTGTCGAGGTGGATGGCGAGCTGGCGCTGACCTTCGGTTCCGATGAGATCACGATCGGTGCGCGTGCGGACCGTATTGATCGTGGGCCTGAAGGCTACCACATTATCGACTATAAGACCGGCGCTGGTTCATCACTGAAAGCCGAGGCGGCGGGTTTCTCGCCGCAGCTCTTTTTGTCCGCGATGATCGCACGTGCGGGCGGCTTTGAAACGTGCCCGGCGTCTGCTGTCTGGCAAATCACATTCCTCCCGCTCGGCAAACCCACTGACCCGTTTAAGGATGATCTATCGCGCGACAGTGCCGCGGCGCGCGGGGGCGACCTGGCCGAGCGTTTGGCGCTGTTTGAGGCTGGGTTCCGTCCTTGGCTTCAAGAACAGGCGCTCACCGAAGCGCCGATGCCATCCCAAGTCCGCCCCTTTGAAAGCCACATCACCGGGGACTATGATCATCTCGCGCGCCGCGGTGAATGGGTGAGGTCATCCGATGGCTGATGGCAGCGCAGATCTCCAGCGCACAGCGGTGATCCAAAACGCCGTTGGCAACCCGCGGCGATCAGCTTGGGTGTCGGCCAATGCTGGCACAGGCAAGACCTATCTTCTCGTCCGGCGGGTGATCCGGCAACTCTTGGCCGGATCTCCTCCGTACACGATTGTCTGTATCACCTTCACCAAGGCGGCGGCATCGGAAATGGCAGACCGTTTGCTGACACTGCTCAGCGAGTGGGCGCTCATGCCCGACGACGACCTTATCGCGGCCATCGTCGACGCAACGGGCGAGAGGCCGCAGCGGGAGGAGCTCCCGCGGGCGAGGCGGCTCTTCGCGCAGGCGCTCGAGACCCCAGGTGGGCTCAAGATCCAGACGATCCACAGTTTCTGTGCGTCGCTTTTGGGACGTTTCCCCGCCGAGGCTGGTCTGACGCTCGGCTTCCGGGCATTGGAGGATGATGAGGCGGCCCTCTTGCTGCGCGAGGCGGTGCACGAGGTGGCCGAAGCGGCGGCGGAGTCCAACCATCCGCTCCATGAGCACCTCATGGCGGTGGCCCAGCGTTTCCAGGGCGAGACGGAGGATAGTCTTTCGCTGGCGCCGAGCCTGGAGGACGCCCTCACCACCTTTTCGACAAAGAGCCGAGGGCTTTTGTCCTTCGCTGGCCTTGATGCGGGCGCCATCAGCCAGGCGCTGCGGGAGGCGTTTGGGTTGGGTGCGGAGGACAGCCATGATGCGTTGCAGCGCGCCTGCCGTGAGGGCCTCGACCTCGCATTTATCCGGGAGTTGATCGCTGCGTTCTCCGAGGGCGGTGCCGCCGCTAGGAAGTTCGCGGCAAAGATGGAAGCGTGGCTGGAGAAGGATGATCTGGAGCGTTTCGCCGATGACGCCTTTGTCTTTAAGGCCGATGGCGGGCTTCTCTCGCGAGTCGGCGACAAGGCGTCAAAGGCCGCCATTCATAACTTTGATAATCGGTGGGCGGATCTTGGCGCCTATTTCTCGTCCTATCGCGATCGCGTCCGGGCCGCGCGGATCTTGGAAGAGAACGAGCATTTTATGGTGCTCGCCTTGGCGTGCATCACCAATTATGATGCGAGAAAGACGGCACGTGGCGGGCTCGATTTCGATGATCTGATCGAGGCGTCACTCGCGCTTCTGCAGAACGTCGACGCGTCATGGGTCCGGTTCAAGCTCGACCAAGGCATCCGACATGTTCTGCTGGACGAAGCGCAGGACACGTCACTTGCTCAATGGAATCTCTTTGCAGAGCTGGTCAGTGAGGTGACGGACGCCGACCCCGAAGCGGCGGGCGTCGATGATCCGTCAACGCTCTTTGTTGTTGGC
>JBCDLG010000182.1:0-3375 GCA_038745625.1 Pseudomonadota bacterium
CATTGTGCAATGCAAAAAGGTTGAGTGAAAGGGTTGACATCGCGCTAACCGTGTAGATGCGATGATGAAATTTCAGTAATATTTTGAGCAATCGCTGCAATTGGGGTCACGAGCCATGCGGACGCGCCGGATCGTGCCCTCGCGGCCGTTATAGATCAGCAAGTGACCGTCCAGCGTGGGTTCTATGCCGCAAAGGAATTTGATCGCTTCCCCCGCGGCCAGGCTGCCAACGAGCCCGACAACGGGTCCCATCACCCCGTCCCGATCGCAGAGCCCGTCCTCATCCGCTTCGGGGGGGACCAAGCAGGCATAGCAAGGCGCGTCGTCTTGACCCGGACGAAAGAGTGCCACTTGCCCTTCAAAACGCGATGCTGCCGAGGAAAGAAAGGGCACGGACGCCGCAAGGCAAGCGCGGTTGATGATGTGGCGGACGGCGAGGCGGTCGACGCCTTCGATCACAAGATCGCGGCCACACACCAGATCGTCCGCGTTGTTTTCAGTCACCATGTCCGGCACGGCCTCAATGGTGACGTCGCTATTGAGCGCTTGCAAGCGCTCCGCTGCCGCTTCGGCCTTCAGCAAGCCGATGTCATCTTCCGTGTACAGGATTTGCCGCTGGAGATTGGAGAGCTCCACTCTGTCGCCATCGCAGATGGTGATGCGTCCGACGCCTGCGGCAGCGAGATAGCTCAGGATCGGACACCCAAGGCCGCCAGCGCCAATAACCAGAACGTCGGCGGCTGCCAGCTTCTGTTGGCCCTGGCCTCCAATCTCTGGGAGGAGGAGGTGATGCTTGTGGCGCGGCGCCACGGCGTCTTAGGACCCGGTTGAGCCGAAACCGCCTTCACCGCGCAGGGTTTCGGGAAGCTCATCCGTTATTTGAAAATCGGCCCGGATATAGGGCGCAATCACCATTTGAGCGATCCGCATGCCCCGTTCGATCGTGAAGGGTTCTTGACCCAAATTGATCAGCACCACGCGCACTTCGCCGCGATAGTCACAATCAACCGTGCCCGGCGCATTGACCACGGTCACGGCGTGCTTGGCAGCAAGGCCAGAGCGCGGCCGGATCTGCGCCTCGGTGCCCAGAGGCAGCGCGATTTGAAGGCCCGTCGGGATCATCGCCTTCTCGCCCGGCGCCAGGGTCACGGGCTCGCTCGCTGGGAGCGCGGCCACGAGATCTGCGCCCGCCGCGCCTTCGGTCTTATACTCGGGGAGCGGAAGGCCCTCGGCGTGGGGCAGCGATTTCAAGAGAACTTTGGTCATCCGGCGGCTTGTCCTGCTGGTCACGCGTTCTTTTCCAGCGCCTCGGCGGCCAAGTAAAGGGAGCCGCAAATGAGGACCCGCGGCGTGCCTTCGCCGGAGCGGCCAAAGGCGCTGACGGCATGTTCAAGCGCGGCTTCGAGGCTCGGCATAGCCCGCGCGGGGAGGCCTGCGGTCTGCGCCTCTTCAGCCAGCTCGCCCGGATCATAGGCGATCGGCCTACCAAACGGTACGGTCAGCACCGCCGAGGCGAGATCAGCGAAAGGCCTCAAGAAACCGACCGGGTCTTTGTTCTTCCCGATACCGACGATGAGGATTAACGGGCGCGGGTTCCGCTCCTCAAGATCCGCCATAGCGCGGGCCAGAACGTTCGCCGCATGGGGGTTGTGTCCGCCATCAAGCCAGAGCTCTCCGGGGTCACCGGCGTGGCGGGTGACAATGGATGTGAGCGGGCCGGGCTTCAGGCGCTCCAGCCGGGCTGGCCATTCGGCCGCTTCGATCCCCATGGAGATGAAATCATCATCGGGCGCGAGGCCTGAGGCCTTGAGCGCGGCGACGGCGAGACCGGCATTCTCAATCTGATGGGTCCCATGCAGCCGCGGCATACGGAGGTCGGAGAGACCTTTTTCGTCCTCATAGGTAAAGCCGCTGCCTTCCCGCGCCAGTTGCCAATCCTCGCCCAAAATGTGTTGATCCGCCCCAAGAGCAAGAGCCCGGTTGCGCAACACCTCGAGGGCTTCGGGCCGCTGCGCCCCTGTGACCATGATGCTGCTTTCCTTGATGATCCCGGCCTTTTCAAAGGCGATCTCAGCAATTGTTTCTCCGAGCCAGTCCATGTGATCCATGCCGAGCGGGGTGATCACGGCCGCGCGGGGGTCGGGGACAACATTGGTGGCATCAAGGCGCCCGCCGAGGCCGGTTTCCAAAAGCACCGCGTCGCCCGGCGTTTCGGCAAAGGCGAGAAAGGCCGCGGCCGTCGCGGCTTCAAAATAGGTGAGCGGAAGATCGCCCGCCGCCGCCTCGCATCGGCCCAGCACCTGGGCCAGCTGTTCGTCGCCAATCTCTTCGCCCGCCACCACAATGCGCTCATTGAACCGCAGAAGGTGAGGCGAGGTGTAGGTGTGAACCCGCAGGCCAGCAGCGGCCAAAATCGTCCGCATAAAGGCGATCGTCGAGCCCTTGCCATTGGTACCGGCGACATGGATCACTGGCGGCAGCGACAAATGCGGGTCACCCAGGCGGTGGAGCGCATCATTGATGCGGTCCAAACCGAGATTGATGGTTGCGGGCGAGGCCTGCTCAAAACGCGTCAGGAGCCGTTCGACCTCTTCCTTGGCCGCAGGCGTGGCGTTCATCTACTCGGCGGCCTCTGGCAAGTCTTGGGGCTGCTCGGGCGCGTCATTGGCCGCTTCCATCGGCGCAGGCAGCTCGTCCTGCACTGCGGTGCGCGGCGGCATCAGCACGCTGAGGATCTTGCCAAGTTCGCTCGGCATATCCCGCCGATCTGTAACGCGGTCGATCATCCCTTTGTCGAGGAGATACTCCGCACGCTGGAAATCCTCCGGCAGTTTCTCGCGGATCGTCTGCTCGATCACCCGCGGACCAGCAAAGCCGATGAGAGCGCCCGGCTCCGCCATGTGGACATCACCCAGCATCGCATAGCTCGCGGTGACGCCGCCGGTCGTCGGGTTGGTCAGCACCACGATGTAGGGAAGGCCAGCCTCGCGCACCATTTGCACAGCGATGGTCGAGCGCGGCATTTGCATGAGGGAGAGGATCCCCTCCTGCATCCGGGCACCACCCGAAGCTGTCACGACGATGAGGGCTGCGCGGCTGGTCACGGCGCGCTGGGCGGCGGTCAAAAGACCTTCACCGATCGCGGCGCCCATCGATCCGCCCATAAAGGCAAAGTTCTGGACCGCGACCACGGCGGCGCGCCCGCCAAGCTCGCCCAACCCGACAACCAGCGCATCGCGCTCGCCGGTCTTCTTCCGGTAATCGCGCAGGCGGTCAGGATAGCGTTTGGTGTCTTTGAATTTGAGCGGATCGTCCGCGGTCTCCGGCAGCTCCACCCGCTCCCAGCCCTCGCCCAGGAGGTGATTGAGCCTGGCG
>JBCDLG010000183.1:0-3290 GCA_038745625.1 Pseudomonadota bacterium
ACCTTGCCATCCGCGCCTTGCTGCGCGGGATAAGGGTGCCCAGCCTGTGCGAGCGTGACCTGACCAGTCTGAGGCTCCACCACGCCGAGAAGCATTGTGAAGTAGTGATCGGTCTCGAGATCCTCCATCACCAGTTGATTGAGATCGGCAACCGCCGCCGCCGGTGATCGCGCGCACCATCGACCGCCTTTGTGCTCGACCGCGATGTTCTGGCGTCGGTTCGATTGCGAGAGATATCCTGCGAGCCGCGCTGTCATGAGCGCTGACGACACGCCGTGTCCCGATACATCCAATGCGAAAAACCCGGTCTGCGTACCACTGATCGGGTAATGCCCGACGAGATCACCCCCGACATGGCCACTTGAGCGTAGAATCGTTGAAAGCTGCATGGGGCCCAGATCGAGGCTTCGCTCCTTCATGAGTCCCTGCTGGAGCTTCCTCGCCTCAAGGAGATCGCTATCGATCGAGTCAAAGCTCTCCTGCAGCGCGCTGAGCTTGGTCACGACCCGCCTCAGTCGCTCTTCTGACGCCGCGGCCCGCGCCTTATGACGTTCAGCAACGCGGATTACTGCGTCGAGCGCGCAAGGCTTGACCGCACCGGGAAGCACGTGATCCGCGCCAGCGGCCAGCGCCTCGGCCTGCTCATGGGGTGACAGGTCGAAGGGTGCCGCGTTGGCAATGATATAAGGGGTCCTGGGGAGTTTTTCGTCGAGCAGCATCCTCAGGAACTTCGGACCAACGACATCAAGCCCTTCCCAATGAACGACCAAAACATCGGGCCCGAGGCTTTGCGCGGCCGCAAGCCCGTCTCGCGCCGTTCGCGCCCGACGCACGCCGATGCCTCGCGCCCGAAGCACGCCTTCCAAGGCACCGCCTTCGGTTCCGAGCTGCCCGACAAGCAATAGGGAGAGCGCGCCTCCCTGCCCGGCTTTCCTCGCTTCGCTATTTTGACCCATCACCGACGATCCCCACGTCTTGGGACCATGGACCAGCTGCCGTTAACGGGCGGTGAAGTTAGATAACAAAGTTGGCGAGCGTCTCTTTGTCGGTGATGTCGTCATAGACAAAACCACCTTCATCCAAGCGCTCGAACAGCAGATCAAAGTTCGCGGCATTTGACGTTTCTATGCCGAGTAGCACCGAGCCAAAGTTTCGAGCCGATTTCTTGAGGTACTCGAACCGCGCGATGTCATCATCAGGCCCGAGCATCCCCAGAAAGTCCTTAAGGGCGCCGGGGCGCTGCGGCAGACGAAGGATGAAATACTTCTTAAGACCGGAATACTTCTGCGCGCGTTCTTTGACCTCGGGGAGGCGCTCAAAATCGAAATTTCCGCCAGAGGTTAGGCACACCACCTTCTTCCCAGCGATCTGATCACGCATCCCCTCGAGCACGTCGATTGCCAGGGCACCAGCGGGCTCAAGCACGATGCCCTCAATGTTGAGCATCTCAATGATCGTGGTGCAGATACGGTCCTCCGGCGCGATCAGGACATCTTCCAAAGGCGTATCGCCTAAAACCTCGAACGTCTTCGCTCCAATCCGCGCCACCGCGGCACCGTCGACAAAAGTATCGATATCGTTCAGCGTCACCGGCTCGCCCGCCTTAAGCGCGGCATGGAGACACGCGCCGCCCGCCGGCTCCACAAACTTCATTTTCGTTTTCTTGCCCAGCGCGCGGGTCAGCTTCCGCGCGCCAGAGGACACACCCCCACCGCCCACCGGCACGATGTAAAGATCAGGCTCTGACCCAAGCTGATCGAGCATCTCGAGGGTGACCGTCGCTTGGCCCTCGATCACATCCTCATCGTCAAAAGGCGAAATAAAGTGCCCGCCCTCGGCTTCACAAAACGCCTGGGCCGCACGCAAGCAATCATCGAAGTAGTCCCCGATCAGCCGCACCTCGACCCACTCGCCGCCGAACATGCGCGTCTTTTGCACCTTCTGGTCGGGCGTCGTCACGGGCATGAAAATCACGCCCTTCTTCTTCAGGTTCGCACAGTTAAACGCCACGCCTTGGGCGTGGTTACCCGCGCTCGCACAGACAAAAAGCTCCTGATCCGGGTTCGCGGCGACGGCCTTTGTCATCGCGTTGAACGCCCCGCGGAGCTTGTAGCTGCGCACCGGACTTAAATCTTCCCGCTTGAGCCAAATCTCAGCCCCGTACTTCGCGCTCAAATGCTCATTCTTTTGGAGCGGGGTCGGCTCAAAAAGCGCACGCATAGCCTCAGCCGCGCGCCGAACATTGTCAGCAAATTCGGTCATGGCAGGCTCACTGCCCGAGTGGTCTTTCATGTTCAACCCTCCCAGCGGGTCAGGTGAGTTCGCGGCCCTCGATGGCCACGCCATACACGGTCGTCAACGCGCTAAAGCCGAGGATCGTCGTAAACCAGCTCCCGAAAATAGCAATTGCGATGCCAACAATCGGCACCAACCCCAAGATAGACACAACGATCTGGATAGCGATCGATACCCCAAGATAGGCCAATGCGAACAAAAAGATCGTGCCGGAATGGCTCTCAGTTTGGCGCCAGGCCTCACCAATACCCATGGGCCGCGCAACAGCGGCTGCAGGCAGTACCGACGACAGCCGGAAAGAGATCCAAAGAAAGACCGGTATAAGGATAAAGATAGCCGCAAAGACGAGCAGGACCGGACCTGCCGCGGCCTCTGCAGATCCGACCATGGCACCAATTCCCCCTAAAAGCAGTGCTGGAATTGCCATGATGGCCAAGAACACGAGAGTCAGCAGGACCAGTTTTACCACATAGGCTTTGATCTCTGCCAAGCGGAACGGCGGCAACCAGCCTGTGGGATACTCCTCCAACAAAATGAACCGGTGCCATGAAATCGCGATCCAAGCGAGAAAGACCATGGCAATCAAAAAGAGGATCAGAATCGCAACAAAGAAGAGCCCGCCCGGCGCTCCTGTCTCCTCGAACAGCGCGGCATCAATGTCGCCGGTCACATCCATCCCGGCATCCATCGCTTCAAAAGCACCTGCCCCGCCGAGCGCCACGAACATCCCTCCGCCTAAGATAAACAGAACAACATACATAAGGATTAGAGGCAGAACGCTCACGCGCGCGGCGCTGCCAAGATTTGCCCAGAGCATCCTGAATGCATGAGACATCATCGAAAAAGCCATGGTGGCCTCCAAACCAAGCGATCTGCGGGGGTGCGGACCCGCCTATCCCATAGCGCGGCTTGTCGCGTTATCCAAAACGAGCTAACCGCCGCAGCGACGCAAATAACGGGGGTGTTTCATGTCTGCACCAAAGAAAGTCGTTCTG
>JBCDLG010000184.1:0-3133 GCA_038745625.1 Pseudomonadota bacterium
AACCACACATCGTTGTGGGCAAGCGCGTGATCGAGGAATTTCGCAACAGCCAGAGCGCGCGCAGGCCTTCCCGCGACACGGCCGTGAAGCCCGACCGACATCATACGGCCGCCTTCACGATAGAGCACATCGAACGTATCACGCAGATAGCGGTAGAACTGCTCGGCTTCTGCAAACCCTTGATAGGCCACGAATTTCATATCATTCGCATCGAGACTGTAGGGCACTACAAGCTGGTCGTTCTCACCGTACACCTCATAATAAGGAACATCATCCGCGTAACTGTCGGCATGATAGACGAACCCGCCCTCCTCGGCGATGAGTTCCGCTGTCATCGGACTGGTCCGGCCGGTGTACCAGCCAAGGGGCCGTTCGCCGGTCAGCTCTTTGTGAAGAGCAATCGCCCGATCGCGATGCTCACGTTCGACATCTTCAGGGATGTTCTGATAGTCGAGCCAGCGTAGCCCGTGGCTAGCAATTTCCCAATCCGCATCGATCATAGCCTCAGTGACCGGTGGGTTGAGACGCAGCGCCTCGGCCACGGCAAAGGCCGTTGCGGGAACGTTTCGTTCGGTCAGAATACGGAACAGTCGCCAAAAGCCCGCGCGGCTACCATACTCATAGAGGCTTTCCATCGCCATCGCCCGCGCGCCGCGATGGCTGACGGCGCCAACCATCTCGGAGAGGAACGCCTCGGATTCGCCATCCCCCATGATCACCGAGCGCTCTGCCCCCTCCTCGACATTGACGACGACCTGCACAGCAATTCGCGCGCCGCCGGGCCAGTTGGCATCGGGCGGCTCTGCTCCGTATCCGACCAAATCACGCAGCGCTGGCATAGACCCCCCAAGCCGCATCGACCGCCTCGCCAGCCGGGACGTTCATGCCTTCCGCACGCAGCACAGCCTCCAGGGCACCGAGTGTGATCAGAACCTTGTGCTGCGCCGCGTTGAAACCCATCGCGCCAATGCGCCAGATTTGTCCCTTCAGTGGACCGAATGCCGTTCCAATCTCAATCTCGAATGCGGTCCGCATACGGTCGCGCACGCGTTCGCCATCGACCTCGTCGGGGATCCATATGCCCGTGACATTGCTCATGCGGTGGGCGTCATCGCCATAGACCTTGAGGCCCATCGCCCGCAAGCCCGCCACCATCGCCTGGCCCGCGAGGCTGTGCCGCTTCCAGCGCGCATGCAGGCCCTCCTCCATCGCCACGCGCGCGCATTCCCGCGCGCAATAGAGCATACTGGTCGCCTCCGTGTGATGATTGAGCCGCTTCTCAGACCAATAATCCATGATCATCGCGAGATCGAAGTAGTTGGAGGCAATCCTCGGCCCTGAGCCCTGAGGCAGATCGGGGTTGCGGATCCCCTCCTCCGTATGGCGACGGTTGAAGATCAGCTCTGCTGCACGATCGGACACCGTGATGGGCGCACAACCAGCCGGTCCGCCCAAGCACTTTTGCAGCCCGCAGGTGACGATATCGACCTGCCACTCATCCGTATAGAACGGCATACCGCTCAAAGTCGCTGTTGCGTCGATGTAGAAATAGGCGCCCGCCTTGCGGCAAAGCTCCCCTATGCCCTTCACAGGCTGCGCCATGGTCGTCGAGGTATCACCATAGACCGTCGCGACGACCTTGGGTTCGTGCTCGTTGATCGCTTGCTCAACCGCATCCAGCGGAACGACCTCACCCCATGGCGCATCGACCGTGATCACCTCCGCACCAATCCGGCCGAGGATCTCCCGCAGGAGAAGCCCAAACCGGCCGTAATTGATCACCAGCACCCGGTCGCCTGGCGTTGTCAAAGAGATGAGCGCCGACTCAATCCCCGCACGTGCGGTCCCGTCGACCAGGAACGTCCACTTGTTCTCTGTACAGAAAACTGGGCGATAAAGTGCCATCACCTCGTTCATATAGGCGGTGAATTCAGGGTCGAACTGGCCCAATAGGTCCGCCGACATCGCGCGCAGCACCCGAGGGTGCGCGTTGACGGGGCCTGGTCCCATCAACAGGCGCTGGGGCGGATCAATATCACCGAAACGAAGCGTCATGCCGGTGTCCTTCATAAAGTCGCGTGAATTCCAAAAGTGCCTCGAGCGCCTGGTCAGCATCCTCTGGCCGAATGTTCTCGTCAGGGTGATGACTGATGCCGCGTTCGCATCGGATGAACAGCATCGTGACTGGGCAAAGAGCTGCGATGCTCATCGCGTCATGGCCCGCGCCGCTGAATAGCTCGAACGCTTTGCCGTCGACTGAGCCAACAGCGCGCCCGAGAAGGTCCGTGAGCAGTGGGTCGCACTGCGTCGCGCCGAGATCCTGCTGGCGATCAATGGCGAGGCCCACGTTCCGCGCATCGGCAATCGTCTGGAGACGCTGTTCGATATCCCGCGCGGCAGCGTCCCGCAAATCGTTGCTCGGAGCACGGACGTCCAAGCTGAACTGGACCATGCCCGGCACCACATTGCTGCCGCCGGGGAAGACTTCAAGCTGCCCCACCGTCGCCACGACGCCTTCACCAGCGCGTGTCTTGGCCACCTCCTCCACTGCGGTGACCATCGCGGCGGCGGCTGCCAGCGCGTCGCGGCGAAGCCCCATCGTCGTCGTGCCCGCATGCGCAGCGGATCCTCGCACCTCAACCGCATAGCGCAACTGGCCCGCAATCGCGGTCACCACCCCCAACGCCAGGCCCTCAGCCTCAAGAACAGGACCCTGCTCGATATGCGCCTCAATAAAGGCGGCAACTTCCGACGGCGTCCTCGCTGCTGCCGTAGGCGCCTTTTTCTCTCGCTGTAGATCTGTATGCTCAGCCAGCAGATGATCAAAGGCAGAGAGCGCTGAGGCGACATCGATCCCGGCCGAATCTGTTTGCTCCAGGCTTTTCGTGATGGGTGTACCTGCAATCGCACAGCTGGCCATCATCGAGGCGTTGAACCGTGACCCTTCTTCATCTCCAAAAGCGACGACCTCGATCGGAAAAGGATAGCGGATACCATCCTCATGCAGACGAGCAACGAGCTCGATCCCGAGCATAACCCCCAGAGGCCCGTCAAAGACGCCGCCATTCGGCACACTGTCAATATGCGAGCCGATCATCAAAGCGGGGGCGTCAGGATCGGATCCCTCATACCG
>JBCDLG010000185.1:0-3050 GCA_038745625.1 Pseudomonadota bacterium
AACCGATCCGACCCGGTTGGCCTGGGCGGTCACTGTTTACTTTCTTGTTTCGCTGACGGGGCTCTATATTTTTGGCCCGGTCTGGCTTTTGCGGGCGGAGGCGGTGAGCGTGCTGATGCGCGTTTATTCCGGTATCGCCCCCTTTGCGCGACAGGGATCACGTATGCGCCTTGGAGTATGGGGATGGCGTCGCGTGGTATCTCCCGCTCCGGCTTTGTCGCTGGCCGTCCTTATGGTGTTGTTGCTGGGCGTCGGCAGCTTTGACGGATTGAATGAGACATTCTGGTGGATCGGGGTGATCGGCCTTAACCCGCTTGAGTTCACGGGACGCTCGGCGGCACAGTGGCAAAACCTGGCGGGCTTGTTGCTGGCAAATGCTGCACTGATCGTTGTTTTCTGGTCCGGCCTCTGGGCCGGCGCGCAGTTCTCAGACGATGCACGCTCCTCTCTGCTGCTCTTCAGGATCTATGCGCCGACACTGCTTCCGATCGCTCTGGGCTATCATCTTGCCCACTATCTCACTGCATTCCTTGTCGAGGCGCAGTATGTCTGGAAATGGCTGGACGATCCGTTGGGCAACGGATTGCATTGGCTGGGGCAGGAAGACTTTCAGGTCACCACGGGATTCTTCAACCGACAGGACAGCGTGGAGATTATCTTTTTGACGCAGGCGGGGGCTGTCGTTCTGGGGCATGTCGTGGCCATCCTTATGGCGCATGCGACCGCCCTACGTTCAACCGGATCCCACCGGATGGCCGTGCTGGGTCAACTGCCACTTGCCCTTTTCATGATCGCCTACACGTTTTTGGGCCTTTGGCTGCTTGCCACACCGCGAGGTGTCTAGGATTGTCGTGCTAGAATGATGGTCAACCGGTCCGAATCGCGGACTGCCTAACAGGAGTCCTCGACATGGCGAAATCGGAAATCACCCGTCGCGGTGCGTTGCAGGGGCTCGCGGGGGCCACCACAATTCCGCTCTGGGCGCGCTATGCTCAGGCGCAAAGCTCTGAGCCGCTGAAGCTGGGTTTTCAAGTGCATCGCACAGGTATCGGATCCGCTTATGGACGCTGGTATGATCGCACGACGCAGGCGGCGGTGAAACTCATCAACGAGGGCGGCGGCATCAACGGACGGCCCGTTGAAATCATCGCCGAGGATGATGGTACGGACCCAAAACGTGGAGCCGAAGTGCTGGAGAAGTTTGCCAACCAGCATGGCTGCGATCTGGGATTCGGCACGCTCTTTAGCCATGTCGTGATCGGCTCTGCTCCGAGGGCGGGAGAATTGAAACTACCCTATTTCGTGGTCTCCGAAGGTCACCATGTCGCCTCGGGCATGCTGAACCGGTACACGTTGCAACCCGGGATCACCGATGTGAAAAGCCAGGTGATCGCGATGGCGCCCTTTGTGGCCGACAACCTTGGCAAGAAGGTCACGATGATCTTCCCGGACTTTGCCTTTGGCCACAATCACCGAGATTTCTTCACCGAGGCGATCGAGGCGCAGGGTGGCGAGGTCTTGGAAAAGATCGCCATTCCGCCAGCCGAGACGTCTTTCACCAAGTACTTCCCGCGTATCCCGCGCGATACCGAAGTGGTGTATCATGTCATGGTCGGGCCTGCCGTGCTGACCTTCGTGAAAGAGCTTGGCGAGTTCTTTGGTCCCTCCAGTCCCGAGATCTTTGGGTTTATCGATTCGCTGGAAGCGGTCGATCTGGCCAGTCCGGGTCTGGAATTTCTGGAAGGGACCTACTTTTGGGAGGGTATGCCGCGTTATGCGCAGGCCGATCAGTCCGAGCATGACACGTTTTATCGTGCGGCGGTGGGCGTCGATGACAATGGCGCATCCCTTAGCGACCCGGCGGATGTCTCGACCTATGCTCATATGTTCGGTTGTTGGGAGACGCTCTATATCATCAAGGACGCGATGGAGGCGTCAGGGTATCAGGGCCCGGCCGACCGACCCGCGCTGATCGAAGCTGTCGAGGCGATGACCGAGATCCCTGAAAGCCGGGAGCACCCGCAGGGCGACAAGCTTTTTAATGGGAAAACCCATCAGGTCTTCGGGCATCAGTTCATCAGCAAGGTGGAGGAAGGGCGCATGGTCAAGCTGCACACAACCTCGATCGAGGATGGCCTGTACGAGGACGAAGTGGATTACACCGCGCAATCCTTCTAACCGGCATCCTATCGCATGGAATTCGGACCTCACCTGCTTCTTGCTGTGCTTGAAGGCGCGGTCACGGCTGCTGTGCTGTCGCTGACAGCCGTCGGGCTGTCCCTTGTCTTTGGTGTGATGCGGGTCGTCAATATCGCGCATGGCGAGTTCTTCATGCTGGGGGCTGTTTTCGCATGGTTGATGGCGCAGTGGGTTCCAGGCTCGGCGGCCTTGGGTTTCTTCGCCGCTTTGGTGATCGCGCCACTGCTTGTAGGCGGATTGGCGGCACTGGCGGATCTGACGATTCTCAAACGGATCGAATACGATCCCGAACGCACGATCGTGGCAACGATCGGCCTCCTCTACATCATTCAGCAGGTGACGCTCATGACATACGGCCCGGATGCCCGCGCCGTCGAGGCGCCGTTCAATCAGCGTCTGGCCTTGCCCTGGGTCGAGTGGGGGGAGACCGGCCTTGAATTTTACTATCCCTGGGGCTTGTCGATCACGACATACAAACTTGCGGTCATCGGCGCGGCGGGCGTTATCCTGATGGGGGTCTGGTTGATGATGACACGCACCCGGCTTGGGCTGGTGATGCGCGCAACACAGGCCGACCGTGAAATGGCCACGGCCTTTGGCATTCCGGTCGAACGTGTCTATGCGGTCGTCTTCGGACTTGGCGCGGGACTTGCGGCGCTTGCGGCTGTTCTCATCGTTCCGATCCAACAGGCGCATTACCTCATGGGGGCTGATCCGCTTTTGCTCAGTTTCATCGTTGTCATCATCGGGGGACTGGGCAGCCTGCCGGGCACGATTCTGGCAGCGGCCTTTATCGGGATCAGCGACGGAATCATCTCTGTGTTCTTCTCTCCCACGCTGGCGAAGATCCT
>JBCDLG010000186.1:0-3028 GCA_038745625.1 Pseudomonadota bacterium
ATGGGCCCCGGATCTTTGCCTTAACCGCTGGCAAAAGGCCTCGGGACAGCGCCTTGGGATCATGCCATAGGGGGCGGCATGAGTGAGTTACTTCCTTTGCGGGCAGGTGTGGCGGGGGCTGGCGTCTTTGGCGGCTACCACGCCAACAAATACAAAGACGCCGAGGGCGCGACCGTCGCCGCGATCTTTGATCTTGATCGAGAGCGGGCCGATGCGCGAGCCGCAGAGCACGGGGCCCAGGGCTTTGACGACTTTGCCGCTTTTTTGGATGCGGTTGATGTGATCACCATCGCCACCCCGGCCTCCACCCATGCGGGGCTCGCAGCGCAAGCGATCGCGGCGGGCAAGCATGTGCTGGTGGAAAAACCGATCGCCATGACATTGGAAGATGCCGATGCGTTGATCGCCGCGGCTGACGAGAGGGGCGTCGTCATCCAGGTCGGCCACCAGGAGCGGTATGTCGCTGACGCCTTCGGTCTTTTCGATCGCGAAACGCCCTCCACCGTGCGCTCGCGGCGGCTGAACAAGTTCTCAGGCCGGGCGATGGATGTCTCCGTCGTGTTCGATCTCATGATCCACGACCTCGATCTGCTGGCCCATCTCACGGGCCGGTCGGAGGCGGAGATTATCCGCTGTGAGAGCCGCGCCGAGAAAGGCGAGCATGCCGATTATGTCGATGTCGAGCTCGATATTGGCGGGGTGAAGGCGCAGCTCACGGCGTCGCGGCTGGAGGATGAGCCGATCCGCGATCTCGGCCTTGGCTATCCCGATGGGGAAATCCAGCTCAATTTCCTGGCACGGAAAGTCACCAACACGACGCCGAAACCTGTCGCCACAGATTTTGATGCGGCAGACCTGCCGCTTTCGCTCAAAGATCCGCTCGCGTTTGGTACCGAGAGCTTCCTCGCCGCCGTCCGGAAAGGGCATAGCCCCGCCGTTCCGGGCCAGGCAGGGCGGCGATCGCTCGCCATGGCGCTGGCGATTGAAGAGGCTTTGCGCGGATAAGGCTCGGACTGGTTCCGGCCCAGGCCAAGGCGTAGATGGGTAGCATGACCGAACGGCTTCACCTTGTTCTTGCCCAGCTCAACCAGACGGTGGGCGATCTTACGGGCAATGCGGAGAATATTCTGCGGGCCCGGCGGGCGCATAAGGACGCGGATCTTCTCATTTGTCCCGAGCTTTGTGTTTCGGGGTATCCGCCGGAGGATCTCTCCTTACGCCCGGCCTATGTGGCGGCCTGCGAGGACAGGCTGGAGGAATTGGCCAAAGCGACGGGCGATGAGCCCGGCCCCTGGGTCGTGGTCGGAACGCCGATGGCTGGTGAAGCCGATGGTGATCCTCGCCCCTACAACGTCGCCGCCCTGATCGGCGATGGCAAAGTGCAGGGTATCGCTCGCAAAGTCTGTCTACCGAATTATGGGCCCTTCGATGAGCCCCGGACCTTTCGTCCTGCGAGCACGGTCGATGTTATTCCGTTTCGCGGCGTGAAGCTCGGCCTGATGGTCTGTGAGGATATGTGGTTCCCCGAGGTGGCGCGTGATCTCAAAAAGGCGGGGGCGGATGTTCTCATCGTCCCGCATGGCTCGCCCTTCCGCCGGACGGTGCATGAGGAGCGGCTGGAGCAGGCCAAGGCGCGGACGCTTGAAACTGGGCTGCCGCTCGCTTTTGTCAATCAATGCGGCGGTCAGGATGAACTGATCTTCGATGGCGGCTGTTTTGTCGTCCAGGACGGCGAGGTCGCCGCATCGGCGCCTCTGTTCGAGGAGCACAGCCTGCCTCTGGATCTGACGAAGTCGGATCGCGGTTGGCGTACGGAGGAAGCCCCGGTCACGGCCTGGCCGACCGAGGACGCACTGATCTATCAGGCGCTGGTCACGGGGACCCGGGACTATATCCGTAAGTCCGGTTTCAACGACGTCGTGATCGGCCTTTCAGGCGGCGTCGACAGCGCGCTGGTCGCGGCCATTGCTGTGGACGCTCTGGGTCCAGAGCATGTCCACTGTGTCCGCCTTCCGTCGCGCTACACGTCTGAAGGCTCGATGGTCGACGCGGAGGCCTGCGCCAAGGCGCTGGGTGTTCGTCTCGACACGGTGGAGATTGAGCCAGCCGTTGGCGCCTTTGACGGGATGCTCGAGGGGATCTTTGGCGGGCGGGCGCCCGATGTGACGGAGGAGAACCTCCAGTCGCGCATCCGCGGCACGGCGCTGATGGCAATCTCGAACAAGCTCGGTTCGATGATGCTCACCACCGGCAACAAGTCAGAGATGGCCTGCGGCTATGCCACCCTTTATGGCGATATGAATGGCGGTTTTAATCCGCTTAAGGATGTTTACAAGACCCGCGTCTTCTCTCTCTGCCGTTGGCGCAACAGCGCGAAGCCTGATGCGGCGCTCGGCCCCGACGGTGTGGTTATCCCCGAGGTGATCATCACCAAGCCGCCATCAGCAGAGTTGCGCGAGGACCAGAAGGACGAAGACAGTCTTCCGCCCTATGACATTCTCGACGACATTCTCCATGGCCTTATCGAAGAGGAGCTCAGTGTGCCGGCGATTGCGGCGCGCGGGCACGACATCGCGCTCGTTCGCCGGGTGCAGGCCATGCTCTACCGCGCGGAGTACAAGCGGAAACAGTCGGCGCCAGGGCCAAAGGTCAGTCGCCGTTATTTCGGCCGCGACCGCCGCTACCCGATCGTCAATCGGTTCAAGGAGTAGTGTTTGGCGCTAAGGGTCTCATGTGACAGAGAAAATCGGGCTCTGCACCCCATGCCAAATTTTCTGGTAACCACTTCCGCCAGCCGTGCGAACACCAGGTCAAGCAACGATTGGAGATTGCTTGATGAAACGCTTGCTGACTGCTGCCGCACTGGGTTTCGCGACTTTGACATTCGCCCCGACCGCCGCTGTTGCCGCTGATCCGATCTATACGGGCCTTCTCAACAACACCGCTGTCGGAGGCTATGACGTCGTCTCGTTCTTTGATGGCGAGGGCGTCGAGGGCTCTCGTGAGTTCGAGACGACTTACAAAGGCG
>JBCDLG010000187.1:0-2947 GCA_038745625.1 Pseudomonadota bacterium
ATCGACATGCCGAGCGCCCCAGCCGCAGCCGACAGCGAACCGCATCGCGCCGCCGTCAGAAAGCAGCGGACATGGTCCCAATCCAAATCAGCAGGTGAACGCATATGTAAAGCACCTTTTCGATTCTGATGGTACCACTCGCAACCTGCCTTGGCCAGACTGATCCCCAGACAGAATGATGGGAGGTCATGATGGCTTTCGCTGCAGTCCGCTATTGGGCGACGCTGATCGCAGCGCTCGCTTGCCTACAGGGCACCGCCAGCGCATTGGAACGGGTGGCGACAATCGTCTCCTTGCCGCGGCCTACCGCGTTGTCCGACGACGCCCTTTTGGCCGCTTTTCAAGATGCAGCGCCCATCTACAGAGGTATTTCAGGTCTTGAAAGGAAGTCCTTTCTTTACACCGATGATATGTTCGGTGGTGCCTATCTGTGGACGGATCGCGCTGCGGCGCGCGCGTTCTTTGATGGCGCCTGGGAAGAACGGATGCGGGCGACCTATGGTGCGCTTCCCGACGTCACATGGTTGAAAGCACCTGTCGTGACGCCGGGAGCCGGGTTTGGCGGCGCAGGTGACGATGCGGTGGTCGTCACCGTTCTGGCCCAAGCGCCCTGGTATGCCCCCGGATTTGTTATTCGGCGCCGTATGCGTGACTCACTTCCGCTCTATACAGAGCTTGATACGCTCGATTTCAAGATCTTCATTGTCGACAACAAAAAGCGCGTCGGCGGCATCTATCTGTGGCATGATCAGCAAGCGGCAGCCACGTTTTACGATGAAGCGTGGCGCACACGGATTGTCGATACCTATGGTGAGGACGCCGAGGTCCGGACGTATCGTGCACCCTTGACCATCGTGAACGGCGAGGCCGGGCCATGACCGGTTTTTTGAGCCGGCTCGCCACGCGGATCGACACCGGCGGCGCCAAGGCGCGGATGCGCCAGTTCCGCGAAGGCTGGCCCGCGGGCACGTCGCCGGAGATCCGGTTTCATGAGACGGCGAAGGTGCAGTTCCGCTATCGTCAGCGCGGGGAGGGGCAGACGCTTGTCTTTGCCGCCGACCCGCCGGTGACCCTCGAGGCCTATGACGAGCTGCTGGAGATCTTCGCGCCCCACTATCGGGTGATCATCGTGGAGCTGCCCGCGATGGGTTTCTCCGCGACACGGACGAGTTATCAGTTCGGCTGGCACGAGACCAATGACGAGGTCGCCGCGTTCTTGCGCGCCGTCGCGGGCCCTGGCGCTGTGCTCGCCTTTTCCTGCGTGGCGGGGCTCGCCTCGGTTGATGTCGCGGTGCGCTATCCGGAGCTTGTGAAGAAGCTGGTTCTTCTTCAGACAGCGGATATTCCGGCCCTTCTGCGGTGGAAAGTGTCGCGGGATCCGCGCGGTCTTCTGGGAACACCGTTCCTTGGCCAATGGGGTATGAAGAGGATGGCGCCCGGCCGTGTGGGCGATTGGATGGGCCTGGCCGTGGGAAAGGAAGAGCAGCTCGCGCCCCTTTGCGGCTGCGCCAGCACGTCGCTGGACCATGGCGCGCTCTGGGCCCTGGCGAGCGCGTTTCAGAACTACCTGCATGACGGCGTCACGGTCGGGGTGCCGCGGCAGCCGATCCTGGCGATTTGGGGCCTCAGCGATGATTCCCATCCGGATGAGCATGCCGACAGTACGCAGAATTACGCCCCGAATGTCCGGACCGAGAAAATCACCGATCTTGGCCACTTCCCCGAGCTTGAGGACCCCGCAAGGATCTTCCCGCTGATCAACGGGTTCATCCAAGAGCGCTAATCCTTCCGCGTGACCCCGGTGTAGGTCAGCGCCAAGATACCGGTGAGGATCAGACCAGCGATCCTCACCAGATATGTCCAAAGACCGGCGAGCTCCCCCACCCACGAGGCTGTGGGCGCGAACCGGCTCTCCGACCCGAACCGCAAAAGCGGAATGAAAAGATCCACCGTGTAGCCCATAAGATCGGAGAAGATGGGCCAGGACAGCGTCTCCGGCGCCATGCTCCTTTTGGGGGTCGCAATCGCCAAGCCGCCGTAGTCGTAAAAAAGCGACGTGATCACAACAGCCAACGCCAGTGCTGCGACATAAACCGCGGTCGCCTGCACCGTGGAATACCCGCTGTTGCTGGTCAGCGAATAGATACGGCTGACCACCTCGCGGTCCCACCATTGCTCCGCCTTGGCGCGGCGGGCGTCTTTGCGTTTCTCGGCCCCCACCGTGTTGGCCGCGCGGCCATAGCCCTGGGCGCGGAGGGTGGCGGCGAGTTGATCATAGGGCTGCGGATGAAAATCGCCCTCCTTGGCTTGGCCATCGGGATATTGGCGCCGCAGCCACTTGACCCGCCGGTCACCGACCCAGCGGCGATCGGGATCCTCATGCCGCGGCTTCACGGCGAGGTGGTGATAGCGAAGACCATCGAGATGAAGGTGGCCAAGCTCTTTGGGATAGGAGCGATGGCTATCGTCCTGGAGCGAACCAATGTCGGCATTCCACAGGAGAAAATGGCCTTGCGGGTGATGATCATCCGACCCCTCCACCTGCGAGCAGGTGTCCCGGGCCTGTTCCATAAAGGCTTTGGTCTTGGCAATGGCGTCTTTGAATGCGTTGGCGAAGTGTTCAGACACGTCTGGACCGAAAAACTCTGGGTCGAGAGGTTCGATCTTGATCTTGTGCAGGATGCTGGGATCAGGCTTTTTGAAATGGCGCATTTGCAGGGCGCCTTTGACCGTGCTGCGCACCGCGGAGAGCGCCACGCCCTCTTTCGTCGCGTCAACATGCTCCTCCCACGGACGGCTGTTCTGATCTTCTCGCTCTGTGGATCCTGCGGCCACCAGTACGACGTCGTCGAGGTGGACGTCTCCCGTGACAACGCGTCCGTCGAACACTGCGGCGCCGAGGATTGTGGCGTTTTGAAACCGAAGATAGCCCGCAGCAGACCCGTCA
>JBCDLG010000188.1:0-2928 GCA_038745625.1 Pseudomonadota bacterium
GAGAAACGCCCGCATTCTTTACCCCCTCGCCTCGATCCCTATTGACGCGTCAACCCAACCTGCTATTCGCCGCGGCTTCAAGACGGGTCGTGCGTGGACCGCCGTTGAGATTGCTTGCCAAATGGGTGGTGAGCCGGGCCGCACGGAAACGAAGGACACCATGTCAAAGCGGATTTCCGCCAAGTACAAGATCGACCGCCGCGTCGGTGAGAACATCTGGGGCCGCCCCAAATCTCCGATCAACAAACGCGAATACAAGCCTGGCATGCACGGCCAGCGCCGCGCTGGGAAGCTTTCGGACTTCGGCCAACAGCTGATGGCGAAGCAAAAGCTCAAAGGCTATTACGGCAACATCTCCGAGAAGCAGTTCGAGAAGATCTACGACGAAGCCACACGCCTCAAAGGCAACACGGCGGAGCAGCTGATCGGCCTCCTCGAAAGCCGTCTCGACGCCATTGTCTACCGCGCCAAGTTCGTGCCGACTGTGTTTGCTGCGCGCCAGTTCATCAACCACGGCCACGTGCTGCTGAACGGTCGCCGCACCAACATCCCTTCGGTGCGCCTGCGCCCTGGCGACGTCGTTGAGGTCCGCGAGAAGTCGAAGAACATGGCGCTGGTCCTCGAGGCGCTGCAGCTGCCTGAGCGGGACATCCCCGACTATGTCGACGTCGATCCCAAGAAGATGACGGCGACCTATCTGCGCGTCCCTGAATTCGCCGAAGTGCCTTACGCGGCGACGATGGAACCCAACCTCGTGGTCGAATACTACGCGTCTTAAATCGATAACGATTTCAATGTCTAAGGCCGCCGTCGGGCGGCCTTTTTGTGTGGGGCGTTACCAGATGGACCGGCGCGTCCTTGGTCGGCGCCATCGGCTCGATTGTATCAAACTGCATATCGTTTAACGATGCCTCTTGAACATTATCGATAAGCAATAATATGCGGAGTGGTCGAGAGGGAAATCGCTATGCTCCGTTTGATGATGCCATTGAGTGCCGGGTTGGTTTTGGTGGGATGCGCCACCTATCCTGCCGCTGTTGAACAGGACCTGCCTGTCTATGAGCGGGCCGTGATTGAGGACGATTTGAACGCGTTCCTTGATCAGGTGAAAGCCACCCACCCCGATCTTTCCTATTCCGCGGATCTCGATGCTGTGGCGGCGAAGCGCGAGGAGATCGCGGCCGCGCTGCCCGAAACGATGGATGCGCGGGAAGCCTGGATGGCGATGGCACAGCTCAATCCACTGTTTGCCGACGCCCATGTTGGCCTGCGGCGCCCGCTGGATTTGATCGCGGCCCAGGCTGAGGCGTCGGGTGCAGAGCTGATGACGCTGCCCGTCCGGGTAACGGCGGATGACCGCATCGAAGTGGCTGCGACCTCCGAACGCCTGCCTGGTGTTGAGGATGGCGCGACGATCGTTGCGATCAATGGAATCGCGACCGAAACGATTCTCGCTGATCTTATGCCTCGTATGCGGGGGGAGAGCGAGCTGTTGCGCGCGTTGATCCTGGCCCTGCGATTCGATGCCTTTTTCTGGACCGCCTATGGCGCCTTTGAGGGCTATGAGATCACCGTCGATGGCGAGGACGGGCGCGCGACCCATACGCTCCTGCCGGGCACGGCGGAGCCAGCCAATGCGCCCTATGGCGTGCGGCAGCTGACCCCGCGGATCGCCTATCTCGATGTTCCGAGCTTCGACATCGCTCGCGAGGAAGAGTTTGCTGAATTCTTGCCCAGCGCTTTTGAAGCCATCCACGACGCAGGCGCGACGACGCTGATCGTCGACATTCGCGAGAACACGGGCGGCGCCACGGAACTGAGCGACCGGCTGATGGCCTTTCTCACCGATGAGCCGTACACGGCGACGTCAAAGATCAAAGCGCGCGTGACCGAGGCCAATCAAGCTCTTCTGCCCGGTGTGCCGCTCGGCGCTGTGCTTGATGTTCCGTTCGCGGATGCGGTCACGCCGCCGAACGATCTCGAGCATCGCTTCACCGGTGAGACTGTCATCTTCATCGGACCGCTGAGCTATTCGCAGTCCATCGTCTTCACCGCGACAGCTATCGATGCTGAGGTGGCGACGATCGCAGGTCAGCCGACTGAGGGCCCTGCCAACCAAACGGCGCAGGTACAAATTCTGCCCCTGCCCAACACAGAGTTTCAAGCGTTGGCACCGCTCTACATCATCACACGGAGCAGCGGCGAAGAAGGCCGCGAGGTGATCACCCCGGATATCCCCATCTCGGCCGATGGCGATCACGGTCTGGAACAGCTGGTGACGGTCTTGCGGACGCGAGACTGATCAGTCGCGAGGGCCACTTCTGGCCCACCTCTATGCCCAGTCTGGCCCATCACTTTCGCTTATCAGGGAAAGCGATAGTGTGGAGAGCCAGGCAGGGGACCCTCAACAATGCTGAACCGCTTTGCTGTTTTATCGGCCGCTACGTTAGGAATAATGGCGGCGTTTGTGACGCAACACGCGCAAGCCCTCGCTGATGAGCCAGAGGTGCAAAGACGCACACGGCAACAGATCATGACGGCGCTCGACACCATGCAGACCCTGGACCGTCGCAGTTTTAAGAGGAGCGAAGCTCTTCTCGATCAGCGGCTTGCCGATGACAGTTTGCCTTCGTTCGATCGGTCCGTGCTCCTGGAAGTCAAAGGGCTGTTGCGCTTCCAATATGATCAAGACGCGTCCGCCTTGGCCGATACTTATCTCGCTGCCCTTGAAGAAGAGATCGGTGTACGGAGCCGCGGCTTTCGTTTGGCGGAGACGGCCAGCACGGCGCTTATGCAGTCTGAGCGGCCTGATGAGGTGATCGCGCTCACACACACCTATCCCGAATACTTTTTTGGTGGCGCCAACACGGCCCAATTGGTCCGTGCGGAGCTTTATGCCTTGCAGGGAAACCTATCCTCTGCGCTCGA
>JBCDLG010000189.1:0-2793 GCA_038745625.1 Pseudomonadota bacterium
CAGGGATGGCGTTGGCGATCCCCATCATGAACCGCTACCGCCGCCGTCTTGGGGACTTCATGGCCGGGACGCATGTGGTCCATCTGCCGCAGCCGCGATTACTGGACGATCTCGCGACCACGACCGCAGCGTCGCCGCAAAAGAAAGCGCGGTTTACCTTCTTGCCGCATCAGTTGGACCATTACGGCACCTTTGAATTGCAGACCTTGGAAGGTTTTTTGCGTGCTGACGGCGCAGCAACATCGCAGATCGCCTTTGATAAACGCAAGGAAACCCTGGCCGCGATCGTCGAGAAGATCCGCGAGAAAATCGGCTATGCAGATCCCATAGGCCCGGCCGATCATATGGCCTTTCTCAATGCCTTTTACTCCGCCCAGCGCGCGCATCTGGAGCAGCGACAGCTCTTCGGGGATCGGCGGGCGGACAAGCACCACTCCAAGGCTGACGAGGACGCCTGAGCTTCCGTCAGATTAACCATAACGCGCCACAGGAAAGTCGTATTTCGCCGATTTACCGAAAGGTGTATCATAGGCTTACTATTGCTCAGCGATCCGCCAAGCCAGAGCCGAAACAGAAAAACGACGTACAGGACCAATTATGACAGATACAGTTACCACCGGCGGCAAAGCACCGCTCGGCGTGGGATCCATTATCAGCGAGAGCTTTTCGATCCTTTTCGCGAATTTCGTTAAAGTGTTGATGATCGCCTTTATCCCCACCGTCGTGGGCCTGTTGATCAGCGGCGCCTTTCTCGGCTTTGGCGTAGCCTTGGGTATGGAAGACCCTGCCGCGACCTTGGACCCCAACGATCTCGGCGGCTTTTTCGCTGGTATCGCAGTTGCGGCCGTCATTCAGATGGTGATCTACGGCCTGGTCATAGCTTTGATGGTGCAGCTTGCCTATGACGCGATTGTCGGGCGGCCGGTGAAACTGGTCGAGTATTTTGGCCCCGCCCTGCGCGCCGCGCTCCCGATTGCGGTTCTCACATTCGTGGCCACTATTCTCTACGGGATCGGCTTTGCGCTTCTGATCGTCCCGGGGCTATGGCTATACGCTGTCTTTAGTGTCACCGCGCCCGCCGTGGTGATCGACAAAGTGGGCTTTGGCGGTCTGGGCCGCTCGGCGCGTCTGACGAAGGAATATCGTTGGCCCCTGGTCGGTCTGTTCATCGTCATTCTCATCATTGTTTTTGCCGTATCGATGGTCGCGAACTTCGCGGCAATCGCGACCGGCAGCATCGCCATCGCCCTGGTAATCAGCGCTTTGATCAATTCGATCGGCTCTGGTCTCTTGGGGATCAGTTCCGCCATCGCCTATGCCCGCCTGCGTGAGATCAAAGAAGGCGTTGGCGTGGAGCAGATCGTCGAGGTCTTCGACTAGGACCCACGCTAAAATATCCAGGCGCCAGCGCTTTGATCGGCGCTGGCACCACCCTTTGCGGGCAAAGGGCGCCCGCACACCCTTGGCAATCGCCTGCGCGTTGGCTAGGTAGCCTCGGGCAAATATCCAAGCGGCATTGGCGCCGCCGGAGGAGCCGAGATCGAACCGTTTGAGAAAATATCCGGCGTTGCCGCGCCCATGCCGTTAATCAATATCGACACCGATATGATCCTGCCCAAGCAGTATCTGAAAACGATAAAGCGCTCTGGGCTCGGCATCCATTTGTTCGAAGAGATCCGCTTTCATCCCGATGGACGCGAGATCGAAGACTTCGTGCTCAACCGCCCGGCCTATCGCCAGGCGAAGATCCTGATCGCCGGTGACAATTTTGGCTGCGGCTCAAGCCGGGAACATGCCCCATGGGCGCTCAAGGATTTCGGTATCCGCTGCATCATCTCAACCAGCTTCGCCGACATCTTTTTCAACAACTGCTTCAAGAACGGCATCCTGCCGATCACTCTCCCGCAGGAGCAGGTCGACATCTTGATGGAAGACGCGACGCGCGGTGCAAATGCCGTGATGACCGTTGACCTTGAAGCCAACCAAATCACCAGCTCGGATGGCACGATCATCGCCTTCGAGGTCGATCCCAATCGCCGCCACAACCTGCTTCATGGCCTCGACGAGGTGGGTTTGACACTCGCGAACCTCGACCGGATCGAAGCCTATGAGGCGCGGGCGCAGGCACAATATCCATGGGTCCATCAGCCGGGCTCACAAAAAGCAGAGTGACGACATGAGCAAGACAGCGACCGATAAAATGATCCGGTGGAATGGCGGCGTCCAACAAGAGGCCGTTGATCTTTTGAGCGGGAACGGCGCCTGCATCGTGAGCCCGACCAAGGTGGGCTATATCGTCATGACGTCTGACGCGGCCGGGCTCGAGCGGAAGTTCTCGGCCAAAAACCGCAAGCGCAACAAGCCTGGCGTGGTGCTGTGCGGCTCGATGGAGCAGTTGCGCGCGCTGGCGGAACTGAATGCGGAGTTCGACGCCTTTTATCAGGCGCATTGGGACCGCGACATCCTGCTGGGCTGCATCCTTCCTTGGCGCAAGGACGCGCTGGAGCATATTCCGGACGATGGATCGCGTGAGCTGATGATGGACGGGCGCGGCACAAGCTGCTTCGTGATCAAATTTGGCACGCCGTCCGAAAACACGGTCCATGCGCTGTGGCAGGATCAAGGGAAGCTGGTCTTCGCCTCGTCTGCGAACCCGTCGGGCAAGGGCAATCGAGGCCTGGTGGAAGGGATCGGCGAGCGGATCGAGAATGAGGTCGATCTGATCGTCGAGGCCAACGATTATGTGGCTTCGATCCAGCCGGGCGCCGATGAAAAAAGCCGCTATGAGCAGGG
>JBCDLG010000190.1:0-2753 GCA_038745625.1 Pseudomonadota bacterium
ATTGATCTTTGGCCTATTTCTGTCGATCCAATTGCGATTCAAAACATCGTGCAACGGCTCGCGCTTAACGGATTTGAGGCAAATAAGGATGCTGGCATCGTTAAAATTGCGACGGAAAATGTTTTCCACACCCTTGCGGAAGATAGACAGTTTCCCTCTGAGCTTCTCCCAGGCCGCTACGTGCGCCTCAGCGTTTCTGATCAGGGCAATGGCATTCCCGAGAAGTACCAAGATCAGATATTTGACCCATTTTTTACGACGAAAGATGTCGGCCAAGGAACGGGTCTTGGGCTGTCTGTCGTTTTAGGTGTCATGCGCCAATCCGGCGGGACGGTGGCGGTGCGCAGCGCCATCGGTGAAGGCTCCACTTTCGAACTTTATTTCCCAGCTTGCACGCACAGATCGGCCGATCCTGTGGTTAGGACGCACTAGCCACATGTCCGAGATGAAAGACGTGATGGCTGAATTTGATCGAAAGCCTGGCGTGCCTTTATGTGGACCGCCGCTTTTGGATGTGCGCGGCTTGTTCGATGCAGATCGGGGTGTACAAAAGCGGGTCGCAAATGAGATCGGCCAAGCCGCCCGCGATATCGGGTTTTTTCGAATTACGGGTCACGGCATCGACGGGGAGCTTATCTCTCGCACCTATGAGGCCGCGCAACGCTTCTTTGCACTGCCGGAGGAGCTTAAGCGCAAGTATTACATCGGGCTCAGCAGCAACCATCGTGGCTATGTCCCCTTTACAGAAAAGGGGGACTATTCGGATGAGAAGAGCCGCAACTATGAAGCGTTCGACCTCGCCCTAGACTTGCCGGAGACGGATCCCGATTTTCTCGCTGGCAACCGCTTGCTCGGTCCTAATGTCTGGCCTGAGCTGGACGGGTTCCAAGAGGCAGTGGCTGAGTATTACGAGCAAATCTCATCGCTGGGCTTGCGGGTTTGCGCGGCGCTTGAGCTCTATCTCGACTTGCCGCCGGGAAAGATTACCGGCCATATGACCAAACCAATCTCGCAACTACGGTTGATGCATTACGTCCGCCAGAGTGACAACGTTGACAGCAGATCGGTCAACATGGGGGCGCATACTGACTACGAATGCCTGACGCTGCTTCATACCAGCAATCCAGGTCTCCAGGTCATGGACTCCATGGGAAAATGGATAGACGTTCCAGTCGATCCCGGCACATTTGTGGTCAATATCGGTGATATGCTCGAGGCCTGGACAAACGGGCACTTACGGTCAACACCGCACCGCGTGTTGAACCTCAGCGCGGAGCGCTACTCGTTACCGTACTTTGTCGCCGCAAACTTCGACACCGTGATTAGCCCTTTTCCCGAAGTGCTCCGCCCGGGCGAAGAGCCGCGCTACAAGCCCTTTAGGGCAGGGGCCCATCTTGAGCGCATGCTGATCCGCGATTTTCCCTACTTGGCGCAAAAAGACCCAAGCGGCGCCGCGCTGTCAGAACCTGTTCACAATCCTTTCGAGGATCGCCTCAACCGAGGTGCGAGCTAGTCAATGCCAAGCTGGGAAGTGATGGCCGCGGTGGCTTTGGCTGGGCTTGCTCTAAGCGTGACGCCCGGCCCGTCGATGCTCTATGTTCTCTCGCGCTCCGTTGGGCAAAGCCGCGGTGCGGGTATCGCCTCCGCGGTGGGCCTCTGCCTCGGCGGGGTGGTTTTGGCGATTGCGACTGCCTTTGGGCTCGCACAAGTCTTTCAGAGATCAGACTGGCTCGTGACAGGTCTACGATATGCCGGCTCGATCTACTTGATCTGGCTGGGCCTCGACATGATACGCGGCGCTAAGGCCACGGCCGAGATGACATACAAAGCTGAAAAGGTGCAGCAAAGCTCGGTCATGTCGATCATGTGGCAGGGCGTGCTCGTGGAGCTCCTCAACCCAAAGACGATCCTGTTCTTCGCGCTCTTTCTGCCGCCGTTCATCAGCGTGAGCGACATAAACGCCGGCGCCGGGCAGATACAGCTTCAGCTTCTGATCTTAGGCATTCTGGTGCCGCTGACCGCGATCCCCATGGACCTTATCGTCGCCTATACGGGCGGCAGCATGGCGGGGTTTCTAAATCGCCGGCGAAACATGCGCAGGTGGATGGCGTGGGGCGGGGGGGCCATCCTGATCCTAATTGCGGTGAACCTTCATCTCTCGTTCATCTAGCGATCGAACTTGCTGTCATCGGGGCTCAAAACGGCAATCCTGCATAGTTCTCGGCAACGCTGATCTGCGCCGCGCGCGATGACATGAGATAGTCAAACTCGGTCTGCTGCATTCGGCGTCCAAAGTCGCCGCCCTCGGGGAATTCGTGGAGCAGGTTGGTCATCCACCAGCTAAACCGCTGTGCTTTCCAGACCCGGGCCAGGGCCTTCTCGGAATATCCATCAAGCCCGCTATCATCGCCTTCCCGATAATGCTTGAGGAGCGCCTCAAAGAGGTAGTGGATGTCCGACGCAGCCGAATTGAGCCCCTTGGCACCGGTTGGCGGAACGATATGCGCCGCGTCTCCGGCGAGGAAGAGCTTTCCATAGCGCATGGGCTCGGCAACGAATGACCTGAGCGGCGCGATCGATTTCTCAATTGAGGGCCCGGTTTCGAGACGCGCCGCCACTTCTTCGGGGAGCCTGCTCTTAAGCTCAGCCCAAAACCGATCATCGGGCCAGTCCTCCACCCGGTCATCGAGCGGCACCTGCACATAGTAGCGGCTGAGCGTTCGGGAGCGCAGCGAACACAGCGCAAAGCCGCG
>JBCDLG010000191.1:0-2734 GCA_038745625.1 Pseudomonadota bacterium
ACTTGCGGTCCCTTCAACGACCTCCTCGTGGAGCTTTGTCAGCTCCCGCGCGACAGCGACCTGGCGCGGGCCCAGGGTTTCTGCGACCGTTTGCAAAGACGCAGCGATCCGCGGACCCGTCTCATAAAAGACCAGCGTCTCAGCCCGGTCTTTCAGCGAGGTCAGAAGACTCGCTCGCTGACCTGCGCCTTTGGGCAGGAACCCAAGAAAACTGAACGCATCCGTCGGTGCTCCCGCGATTGAGAGAGCCGCGATCACAGCCGAGGGCCCGGGGATCGCGAAGACGGTGAAGCTCGCATCTCGGGCTTCGCGCACGAGCTTGAAACCGGGGTCGGAGATGAGCGGCGTGCCTGCATCCGAGACGAGGACGATGGCAGCGCCCGATTCGAGCTCGCGCAGCAGCTTTGGCCGCAGCTGTTCGGCATTGTGCTCGTGATAGGCGATCAGCGGACGGCCCGAAAGACCAAGCGCTGACAAGAGCTTACCCGTAACGCGCGTGTCTTCGCAGACAATCCGGTCCGCCGTCTCCAGCGCTTCGCGCAACCGCGCGGACACATCGCCGAGATGGCCAATCGGCGTTGCCGCCACATGCAGACCTGGTGAAAGTTTGCTGAGCATGATCAGGTGCTTCTGCGCTTCGGCGCCCAGGGTCAACGAACGGTCATGCGACCAGCCGCGCGAAGTGTGTTGAGGCCGTCGCGAAGCCTGGGTATGGCTCAAGCCAGGGAGCCTTGATCATGACATTACCGCCGATGACGAACCTGCTACCGCGCCTGGGCGCCTTTCTTTTGGCCCTGCTGCTCGTGGCATGTGAGACCACATCGACGACAGGCCCGGGCCAGCAGGTGGCGACAGACGATCCTCTGGGCCTCGAAGATCCCGTGACGCTGCCCGATCTCGATGAAGATGATGTGGTGCGTGTTGCGCTCCTTCTGCCGTTCAGTTCGACCTCCGAGAACATCCAAGATCTTGCCGACAGCATGCTGAAAGCGGCGCAGATGGTCGCCTTTGAAAGCGGCAATGAGAGCTTTCTCCTGATCCCTGGTGACACGCTCGGCACGCCTGTGGGTGCCCAGTCGGCGGCGCGCGAAGCGATCGCGGACGGTGCGGATGTCATCCTCGGGCCGCTCCTCTCCGATAGTGTTGCCGCCGTTGGCCAGGTGGCGCGGTCGCAAGAGATCCCGGTGATCGCCTTCTCGACGGACCGCCTGGTGGCGGGTGACGGCGTTTATCTCTTGAGCTTCCCGCCCGAGCCCGAAATTGAGCGCGTGACCTCCTATGCTCTGTCACAGGGCTATGCCCGGTTCGGCCTTCTTGCTCCGATTACGAATTATGGTGATCGCGTCAGCAGCGCTTTCAACGAACATGTCTTTGAGGGCGGCGGCGAGCTTGTTCATTCCGAGCGCTACATCCGCAACGCTGATGATATGCGTCAGCCCGCCAAGCGTCTGGCGCAATACGCCGCGCCCGGCTTTATCCCGCAATATGTGACCCCGCGCTTTGGCCAGACAGCGGCTGATCCCAACACCGCCATCAGCCAACCGATCGTTGAGGAAGAGTTCCGCGGGGTACCGACGGATGGCCAGGGCGGCCTCTCCGCTGGCGGCTTCGGCGCGGGCGGCTATGGCGGTGGATCGGATGTTCCGCTTGAGATTTATGATCCAGCCTATGATGGCTTCCAAGCGGTGTTGTTGCCGGAATCGGGCCGTCTCTTGCGCGCCCTTGCCCCGCTTCTTCCGTACAATGATGTTGATGTTCGTGAGATCAAGCTGCTCGGCGTTTCGGCCTGGAACAACCCACTTCTGACCGGTGAGCCTGCGCTGCAGGGCGGCTGGTTTGCTGCGCCCGATCCTGAGCTCTCGCGCGGTTTCACACGGCGCTATGAGGCGGCTTACGGTGAAGCGCCAGCGCGGCTTGCATCGCTGGCCTATGATGCGACACTGATCACCGCGCGGCTTGCTGAGATGGAGTCGGATGATAAGTTCTCCGCCGGTATGCTGACCAATCCAAACGGGTTCCTCGGTGCTGATGGCCTCTTCCGTTTGACCGAGGAGGGCCTGGTTGAGCGCGGTCTTGCGATCCTCGAGATCAACCGCAGCGGCATTCGCGTGATCGATCCTGCGCCGCTTACCTTCCAACAGCGGCGCTTTGGCTACTAAGGTTTGGCTGAAGGTCCCGCTCCTCAGCAGCCGATCCTCGGGCTAGGTTCGCGCTTTTACGCAACCGTTGAGCCTGCTGACTTTCCTCAGACGATTTTGCGCTTTCGCCATGATCGCGCAGCGGAGGAGGTGGGCCTTGCATCCCTCACAGACGATGCGTGGGTTCAGCACTTTGCCCGTTTTGCGCCGTTGCCGGATAATCTGCCTGAGCCCTTAGCGCTCGCCTATCACGGTCATCAGTTCAGAAACTATAATCCCGATATCGGCGATGGCCGCGGCTTCACCTTTGCGCAGCTGCGCGATGGTCGCGGCCGGTTGATGGATCTGGGTACCAAGGGCTCGGGCCGGACGCCTTACTCCCGTACCGGTGATGGGCGTCTGACCCTCAAGGGCGCGGTGCGCGAAGTGTTGGCGACGGAGATGCTCGAAGCGCTCGGCGTGCCCACATCACGGACACTGAGCATTATCGAAACCGGGGAAGAGCTTGAGCGCCATGATGAGCCGTCCCCGACGCGCTCGGCGGTTCTCGTCCGCCTTTCCCATGGCCATGTCCGCTTTGGGAGTTTTCAGCGCCT
>JBCDLG010000192.1:0-2576 GCA_038745625.1 Pseudomonadota bacterium
CAGGCCACATCACCGGGATAATCACATGCCGGAAAGCCTGGAACTGCGTACAGCCATCGACCTTTGCCGCCTCATCAAGGTCTTTCGGGATCGACTCAAAGAACGAGTGCAGCATCCATAGGGTAAAGGGCTGGTTGATTGCCACGAGCACGAGGATCGCGGTGGGCAGGTACCCCCAAATGTTCCAGTCAAAGAAGACCGGCAGATAGCCCGAGACCAGCGTGATCTGCGGCAGCGCGCGGAACATCAGCGCGATAATGAGCAGCCAGAAGACGTATTTGAAGCCCGAGCGCGATAGCGCGTAGCCACCCAACGTGCCGATGGTCAGCGAGATCGATACAACGCAGACGCACACGATGAGTGTGTTGAGCATGTTGCCCGCAAAGCCGTTATCGATGAAAGCGCCCTCATAACCCGCTCCGGTGAAAGAGCTCCCGTGGGTCGCCTCGGTATTCCGGCCCACGAGAGCATTCGTCCAGTCGGCGATGGAAAAGAAGTCGAGCTCGACCTTAAAAGATCCCCAAAGCGTCCAGAAGAACGGAAGGGCAGCCATGATGAACCAGATGCCCACAAAGGCCCACAGGCCGATCTTGAGCGGAAGCGGGCGGCGTTGTGCGGCTGTCGACATCTCAGTGGCTCTTTGCGTTGAAGTCGCGCCATGTGCGGATCAGCACTGGCGTGAGAAGGATGGCGATCCCGATGATCGTGAGGACCGAGGTGGTGGCAGCCGACGATAGCTGCCGTGTTTCGCCGCTGAGGTCGCTTAGGATGAAAGTACTAAGCGACTGCGCATGCGCTTGGGCACCAAAGCCAAGGATCGGCTCGAGGACGCGGAAGTTATCCATGAGCTGGATCAGAGCGACGAAGGTCACAAGCGGCGCCAAATGCGGAATGATCACATAGCGGATCTGCTGCCAGCGCGTTGCCCCGTCGATCTGCGCGCTCTCAAGCGTGTCTTCGGGCACTGTCTGGAGGCCTGCATAGAACACGACAAAGGCGAACGGTGCGGATGACCAGATGCCATAGACGATGAGACAGATCCACATGAGCGGCGTCGAGGCCTTCACCGAAAGATCCGGGTCATTGACCAGCCAAGATAGGAAGTTGCCGAGAATACCTCGGCTATCGACCATCCAAGACAGGACCAGCGCGCCGATAAGTGGCGTTACGATCATGGGGAGGAGCGAAAAGAAGATCATCAGCCCCTTAAGCCGGCGATGCAGCGAGTTCACGGCAACCGCGATGGCAAAGCCCAGCGCAATCAAGAAGGGCGTGCAGATGAAGGTATAAGTGAGCGTGAAGGCCAATGCATCATAGAACGGCAGGTTCATAACGGCGCCGAAGAACGCCCCGACGCTGTCAGAAGTACGCCACAGCTCGCCGACCTCTCCAAAGGCCAGGTGGTTCCGGTCCGCATAAAGCTGAAAGCCCACAAACCGGCCGAACGGCGCAGCGTCACGCAACGCTTGGGTGGCTTCTTGGTCGATCGATGTCTCGGTCGTGCACCCAAACGGGCCGCAGTTCTCGACCTCAATCAGCACCGCCTCGATAGGGGTGAAAACCGACTGTGTCAGAACAGATACGATGGGGAACGCGATGAAAAGAAGCATCGCCGCCGCCGTCGGAAAGAAGAACCAAAAGAATGTGCGGTGCTTCATGACTGTCCCCAAATGTAAGAAGGAGGTGGCGGGCCGAAACAACGCCCCGCCGGTGATTTAGGCGGTAGGGTGCGCATCGCGCACCGCTGCCGTTAGTTCAGGAAACCCTGCTCGCGAGCGGCAGTGATATAGGCCGCTTCCACGTCTGCCAGCGCCTGCTCAGCGGACTCGTTGCCCTGCATAAAGTCGGCAAGCTCGTTGCCCAGCGCCGTATGCATCAGCCCCATGAAGGGCAGCATCGGGTACGGAATGGACCCAGCATTGGCCGCAGCAAACACGCCCACAGCGGCTGGCGTCGGCTCATAGCCGTCGATCAGCCAAACAGCCTGAGTTGGCACTTCAGGGTCCTCAAGGATGGACGGATCAATCGCGTTCTTAAGCGCGATGAATGTCGCCTCTGCGTCCTCGTCAGAGATATTCTTGGCCACTGTGAAACCGTCCCACCAAAGGGTCGTCGCAGGCGTATCACCGCCGCCGACCGTCATAGGGCCTGCGATCGCAAAGCCGTCGATGACCTCCTGCGGGACGCCGTCCGCTGTCACGAGCGTCGCGGCGCGGGAGCCCCACATGTTCATGATTGCGGTATTGCCGGCGCGATATTCAGCATTGGTGGCGTTCGAGTCGTGGGTCAGAAAGTCGGGGTTCATGTACTCCGACAGAGCCTTCATCATGGTAAGCGCGTTAACGCCCGCCTCGGTGTTCACGTTGGGCTCAGCAGAGCCAGGCTTGAAGTGCGTGCCACCATAGCCGAGGAACATGTTGTTGAATTCCTGGGCAAGGTTCCAGCCCGCAGCATAGGCGCCACCCACAGGGTTTTCCAAAATACCCGCAGCACGGATCGCCTCTGCAGTCTCAAGCATCTCTTCGTAGGTTGTGGGCGGTTCCGCGCCAACCTGCTCAAGGATGTCTGAGCGGTAC
>JBCDLG010000193.1:0-2539 GCA_038745625.1 Pseudomonadota bacterium
AACCCGCGCACACGTTACGCTGTGCCGAGAAGTGCTATCCAGAACATCGGGTTGCGCACGTTCCTTCCCGCGCCCTTGGTTGATACGGTGATCAACCGCATCATCCGCAAGAGCTGACTCCCGCGCGCCTTCTGCCATTGCAGGGAGGCGCGCGGCTGATTAGCAAGGCAGAAGCTGATTGTATGAAGTGGACGCCGCGTGACTATCCCTGTCCTGATGCCCGCCCTGTCGCCGACGATGGAGGAGGGGACCCTCGCCAAATGGCTGAAAAAGGAGGGGGACCAGGTCAGCTCTGGCGACATCCTGGCGGAGATCGAAACCGATAAGGCGACGATGGAAGTCGAGGCGATTGACGAGGGCGTCCTCGGCAAGATCCTGATCTCCGAAGGCACCGAAGGCGTTAAAGTGAACGCGCCGATCGCGGTCATTCTCGAGGACGGCGAGAACGCTTCCGATATCGATACGGCGAACCTCGCGGCGGCACCCGCTGCTGAGACTGCGGTGGAGGTCCCGGCGGCGAGTGATGCCGCCGCGGCTGCGCCTGTTCAGGCGGCGGTGGTCTCAGAGCCTGAGCTGCCGGAAGGCACGCCGATGAAGGAGCAGACCGTCCGCGACGCGCTCCGTGATGCGATGGCTGAAGAGATGCGCCTCGACGACACGGTCTTTGTCATGGGCGAGGAGGTGGCTGAGTATCAGGGCGCTTACAAAGTGACCCGTGAGCTTTTGCAAGAGTTCGGGCCTCAACGCGTGGTCGATACACCGATTACGGAGTATGGCTTTGCCGGTGTCGGCGTCGGCGCAGCCTTTGCGGGCCTACGTCCGATCGTCGAGTTCATGACGTTCAACTTTGCGATGCAGGCGATCGACCACATCATCAACTCTGCGGCGAAAACCCGCTACATGTCCGGCGGGCAGATGGGTTGCCCGATTGTCTTCCGTGGACCGAACGCGGCGGCCAGCCGCGTCGCCGCGCAGCACAGCCAGGACTACGCGCCGTGGTACGGGCATGTGCCTGGCCTGATCGTCATTGCGCCGTACTCGGCATCGGATGCCAAGGGGCTGTTGAAAGCCGCGATCCGTAATCCCAACCCTGTCGTCTTCTTGGAGCACGAGATGCTCTATGGCGATAAGTTCGATGTGCCGGATCTCGACGACTACACCCTGCCAATTGGCAAAGCGAAGATCGTTCGTCCGGGCAAAGACGTGACCATCGTCTCCTACGCGCAAGGAATGAAACGCGCGGTGGAAGGCGCAGCGCTTCTCGAAAAAGAGGGCATTGATGCAGAGGTCATCGACCTACGGACGATCCGCCCAATGGACCGCGCTACTGTGATCGAGAGCGTGAAGAAAACGAACCGACTTGTCACGGTCGAGGAAAGCTGGGCGCCTATGGGCGTGGGTGCTGAGGTCGGTTGGTCCGTGACCGAGGCCGCTTTCGATTATCTCGACGCGCCGCCTGCCCGCGTGACGCAAGAGGATGTCCCGCTGCCTTACGCCGCCAACCTTGAGGCCATGAGCCTTCCTGATGCGGAGCGCGTGGTGGCAGCGGTCAAGAAAGTGCTCTACGTTTAGAGTCTGGGGAAAGGCGTGGGGAATCTATGAGTGGGCATAGTTTGGGTATGGTGTTTGATCCGCGGGGGCGGATCACAAGGCGGCTTTTTGTTTGGGACCTGATCATCCCCAATGTCGCCGCGATTGTCGCGATCATCCTGCTCCGCGTGATGACGGGAGAGTTTGCGCCGATCGGGATTGTCGTTGTCAGTGTGCTTCTTCTGTGGTCAGCTTATATTGCGGCGCCGATCGCCCGTTTTCATGATATCGGCATATCCGGTCGTGTGCATTTGGTGATCTTGGCGGTCGTGGCGCTCTTCACCATTGTGGGGCCACTCGCGCCACCGGGAGAAATGATCAGCCGTGTGGGATCGTTTTTCGCTGCCATCGATTTTCAGAACGGGGGAGACCTTCCGGAGGTCGATGGCCGTTCCGCCAGTATCGGCGCGACGATTGCTGTGATCGAGATCCTCTTCCTGGCGTTTTGGAAGGGCAACAAGGGCTCCAACAGATACGGGCCTGATCCGCGGGCGAAGGAATGACGCCGAAAGACGTGATCAATCACTATTTCAGTCCGCGAGGGCGGTTGAGCCGGAAGGGTCTTGCGCTCTCGGTCTTGCTCCCGCTCTTGGCGGTGATGTTTGCTGTGGATGCAAGCAACAGCGCCGCTTTAAGCGCGATCATCTGGGCACTGATCCTGTGGCCCCTTATGGTCGCAACGCCGTGGAAACGGCTCCACGATACGGGCCGGACGGGCAAGTGGAATGCCATCTTTCTCGTCTTCTACGTCATTGGTTTCACCTTCTTCCTTGGCGAGTATGTCCCTGCCGAAGGCGGCTGGCGCGCACTTTTCGATGGGCAGGACCCGACAGCGACGGACGACGATCTCACCGCCAGCGGGCTTGGCGGCTTTTCGACGGTGCTGATCTTCCTCCCCATTCAGCTCTTTTGGCTGTATCTCATCCCTGGCACAGAAGGCGAAAACCGC
>JBCDLG010000194.1:0-2455 GCA_038745625.1 Pseudomonadota bacterium
GGACTCTCGCGGGCAATATCGCTGCGCCGATCTTTGATGGTGGCTTGCGCCAGTCCGAAGTGGAAATCCAGGATGCTGAGCAACGCCAAGCCATCGCCGACTATGTGCAAACGGCCATTGAGGCCTTCGAGGAGGTGGAGAACGCTTTGGACAGCGGCACAGTGCTGGCCCAACGAGAGTTCTTCCTGGCCGACTCCGCAAGTCAGGCCCAAGAGGCCTATCGCATAGCGCAGCTCCGTTACAGCGAGGGTGAGACCGAGCTGATCGACGTGCTCGATATCCAGACGCGCGTCTTTGAGGCGGAAAGCAACCTTGCGAATGTGCAGCGGCAGCTCATCAGCCAGCGGGTTGACCTCAACTTGGCCCTTGGCGGGAACTGGGACGACGTCTGACGGTTAGACAGACGACTCCCAGGTCGCATCGAGACGGTCAAGGTCATTGATCACCTGCCAGGTGCCACCGCCCTCTTCCACACGCTCCTGCCAGGACGAGATCCGGTTGAGATACTCACGCGGATCGATGTTATCCGTACGCAGCTTGGTGACGTTGACGGCGACCACGTGGACGCCATCCAGCGGCAGTGGGAAGTTGCGGACATAGCCCGGCGGCAAGTCTTCCTTGAGGTCTGAGAAGATGAAGATGACCTTGCGGCCGGTCCCCTTCTCCGCCAGGAACTCTGTCGCCTGCAGCATCGCACCGGTAATGTCCGTGTGCGATGCGGGGCTGACGCCTTGTACGAAGGCGTCGACGCTGTCGCGGAACTGCCGCTTCTGCTGATTGGTCACGCTAGGCCGATCATCAAAGTGCATTTTCGCGATGATGTCGCGCTCGGAGAAACTGCCCGTGTCGACGCGCGCCACGGCGAACGCGTCGTTGGGCTCGAGCCTGGCAAGGATCACATTGATGATCTGCTGCGCCTGATCGATCTCCTGGGTATAGGTCCCCGAAGTATCGATCAGCATGTAGACACCCGTGTTCCGTTGCGGCGGTTCCCCGCAAGCCGCGAGCGTCGCCGCGAGACCAGCTGTCAGTCCTAGGATGAGCTTACGCATCTGATCCTCCTTACGCCGCTTCGCGCTCTTTCAGGCGCGTTTCGGCGTCCTTGATGACCTTGCGGGCACCGACCACTTCGATCTGTCCGCCGCGCAGGTCCTTGACCCGCTGCTCCGCCCACAGAGGAGCAAAGATCACGACGTCATAGAGCTGATTGATCACCGTCGCGGCTTCTTCAAACGCTCGCGCAAGAACCCGAAGGCTGAAGCTCAAGGTCAGAAGGAAGCCCGCCGCCATCCATCCAAGGACTGCGCGCATGGAGTGAATGAACGTTTCCAGCGGGATGGCGATAAAGGTCAGCGCGAAGGGTAGGATGAACCCCATCCCCATCTGCGCCACCGTGGTGATCCACAGGAAGGCCGGATCCGTCGTCTGATCACCTCGGAGCACTGCCGCAGTCGCTAGCTCATCCTGCAGGAGCAGCTCGCGCATATAGGCGAGACCAGCCTCCACGCAAGCAAGCGACAGGAGCAACGTGAATGAGACGATCGCCAAACGCTGCCGTACCCGATCAGGCAGAGCACTGATCGCTGGGAAGAGATTGGTGATCCGCAAACACTCCATCAGGAAGAGACCCATCGAGAGCTCAACCAAAATGATCACGAGCGCGGCAATGTCAGCCGTTCGGAACGCACCGATATAGGTGTTACCGCCCACCATCTCCGACATCGGCCGGGCGATGAGATGGAAGTTCACGATCGCGCCGCCGGTTGCGACGAGCAGCACGAGACCTGAGATGAAGAACTGGACGAGTGCGGATGACTGAAGCGACATCGCCGCCTGGTCGCTGTCCGCGTTGATCTCTTCATAGCGCTTCATGCAAGTGTCGACCGTCGCCGCACGCTCGTTGAGCGTCTCAACACGGGTTTTCACCTGATCAAGCAGCTTGGCTGACTCGCGCCAGCTCGGCGCCATGTCGTGAAGATGCTTGTGGCGCGTCCGACAATCGTCGCGATACGCCCGATTGGCTTCCTCGCCCGCTTTTTTGAAGGAGCCGTGGATGCTCTCCAGCACTTGGCGGAGTACAGGCTCCGCTTTCGCGGGGACAGCAGCGACAGCCTCCACCGCCTCAGCCCAACCTGGGGGCGCGGGCGGATTCGCAGCGCTCGCTGCATAATCCTCGTCGAGCTTGCTCGCCTGTTCGGTCAGACCCTGATGCAGTGCTGGATAATCGCCGAGATCGCGGTGCACCTTATCGCTGAAGCGCTCATACTCGCGCTCCACCATCCGTGCGGCGGCCTCGCGCCCAGCTGCCAACAAGACCTCGCGGTTCCGCGCCACCAGTCTTGTCCGAACACTGAAGATCGAACGCGACGCAAATCTCAGACCCTGGCCAATAGCGATACAGGCCGAGTGAATAAGCCGTTGAATGGGTGCCCTGGCCAAGTACAGCGCCAGCACC
>JBCDLG010000195.1:0-2430 GCA_038745625.1 Pseudomonadota bacterium
GCGCGATCCGTGCGCACACGGACATTGCACAGGGCATCTTCAACGACACGTCAGGCCAGACGGCCTATCGCGGTCGGACCTGTGACGACAACAGCCGCGGTCGCCGTGGACGTCGCAGCCGGTAAGCGCAACAAACGAACATGAAAAAGGGCAGCGACGGCGTCGCTGCCCTTTTTTATTTCTCGCATCATCCTAGCCACGACGGGCGCACCCGCCCGTCACAGCAGGTTGGCCGCCTCTTAAGAGGTGAGCGCCGCCTGCGGATCGATTTTCACGCCAGGGCCCATGGTCGAGCTGACGGCAATCTTCTTGATATAAGTGCCTTTGGCGCCTGAGGGTTTGGCTTTTTGGATCGCATCGATCATCGCACGAACATTTTCGGCGATTTTCGGCGCATCGAAGCTGGCTTTGCCAACGCCGCAATGGACAATACCGTTCTTCTCGACACGGAACTGCACCGCGCCGCCTTTGGCATCTCCAACCGCCTTTTTGACATTCGGAGTCACCGTACCGACTTTCGGGTTCGGCATCAGGCCACGTGGGCCGAGCTGCTTACCAAGACGGCCAACAAGCGGCATCATATCCGGCGTTGCGATGACGCGATCGAAATCCATCTCGCCGTTTTGGACCTTCTCAACGAGGTCTTCTGCACCGATGATGTCAGCACCCGCCTCTTTCGCCTCATCAGCTTTCGCATCACGCGCGAAGACAGCGACACGGACGGTGCGTCCTGTACCGTTAGGCAGCGAGGCCACACCGCGCACCATTTGGTCCGCATAACGAGGGTCCACACCGAGATTGACGGCAAGTTCAATGGTCTCATCGAACTTGGCGGTCGCGCGAGCCTTCACGGCTTCAACAGCAGCATCGACCGTGTGCAGCGTGTCGCGGTCGAGACCTTCAAGCGCCGCACGGAAGCGTTTTCCTTCAGCCATGGATTAGCCCTCCACCTTCAGGCCCATGGCCCGTGCTGAACCAGCGATGATTTTCGCCGCTTGCTCGATCGAATGCGCGTTGAGGTCCTTCATCTTGGCCTCCGCGATGTCTTCGAGCTGTTTTTGGGTGACGGTGCCAGCGACCTCGCGGCCCGGCGTCTGACCACCTTTTTGTAGCTTGGCTGCCTTTTTCAAGAAGTAGCTCGCGGGCGGCGATTTCGTCTCAAAGGTGAAGGACTTATCGGAGTAGATCGTGATGATCGTGGGGATAGGCATCCCCTTCTCATTCTCCTGCGTCGCCGCGTTGAAGGCTTTGCAGAACTCCATGATATTGAGGCCGCGCTGACCAAGCGCAGGACCGATGGGCGGCGATGGATTGGCCGCGCCGGCGGGCACCTGAAGTTTCAGGTAGCCGGCAATCTTCTTTGCCATGGCTCACTTCCTTTCGAGCGATCCGAGCCGCTCGGTTGATGTGGACGTGGTACGGGTGGCGCCCTCCCACGTAAGAAGCGCGCCGCCTAGAGGGCGACGCGCAAAAAATCAAGCGGTGCAGACGCACCACCTCAGCAAGGCGTGCTTAGTTCGACGCGCGTGGTTTGATCACATCGGCACCGCTGAGATTGTAGCGGCGGGCCCGGCGATCAAGGATGTTGCCCCAATTGCCCATCGACATCATGTGCGCAAAGAGCAGCGGCAGCATACCGTTGTCGCGAAGCTCAATGTATTTGTCAGCAGGCAGCTGTTTCAGCTTGTTCTCATCGACGCCCACATAGCGGGCAAACGGCTGCGAGGTTTCACCCGGAGGCGTGTACTGACCAAACTGCTCGGTGAGGATGTCGTAGCCTGCGAGGATCTCGCCGAACTGGATCGTCTGGGCGCGGTCGCGCTCATAGTTCTGGCAGAAATCCATTGCCTGCTGGAGCGCGCTGCTCGGGCCGTTGTCGTCAAAGAACCGCTTGTCCTCTGGAACCGATGTGCTGAGCCCTTCGAACTCGCCATCGACAATCAGCGCCATGCGCTGGCCCTCAGGGTCCGTGGCTTCACGCTCGGTGGCGAGAGCGAAGGGATAGCGGCGGATATATCCGGGGACATACCGTCCGTGTTCCCACTCGCCCTTCTCGTCGACCAGAAGGTTGTCATCTTCGATGAGGCCGAGCACAGCGAGCGGCATCGGCGTTTCTTTGTTGGAGAAGATGATCGGGTAGTCGCGCATCGCTGTCGTGAGCTCGGTCAGGACGAGCGGCACAGCGCGCGCAGCAGCCGCAAAGGCAAACGGACGATCAGGATTGTCGATACCGATCGTGCCGTGGGATTCTTTGGTGAGGAGTTCCGGCTTGCGGAACAGGAACATCGAGCCTTCCACGGAGGGGGCTGCGTTGGTCGGGGTTTGGCTCATGATTGTACCTAAGTGCGATTTCGTTCGCGGGGCAGTAGCAAAGCCTTGCAGGCGGTTAAACCCCAATCCGGGCGCTTAACCATGATGCCACCTCGGAAA
>JBCDLG010000196.1:0-2338 GCA_038745625.1 Pseudomonadota bacterium
AAGTGCGGGACCGGAATGAGGAAAAAAAGCTTGGTCGGAATGCCGATCGGCGCCGACGACACCATCGCCCAACCGATCAGCGGAATGCCGACCATAATCACGTAAAACCCGACATGTGTGATTCGCGCCGCGACCTTCTCCCAGGCCTTCAGGTTCTCAGGGAGCGGCGGCACAGGATGCGTGAGCCGCCAGACGAGGCGGACGACCGCGAGCATAAGCACCATCAATCCAAACGACTTATGCACCTGATAGATCAGGAACTTCGTCTCGCCAAAAGGCATATTATGCATGATGAGCCCGGCGGGAATCAGCGTAAGAATCAGCAACGCAATGGTCCAATGCAGGGCCTTCGCAACGGAGGAATAGCGGTCTGGCACATTCGTCATACCAGCCATCTCACTCCCCTGGCGGCGCCGGGCAAGCCCTCAGCACCGCAAGACTGTCTTTCCGCAAAATTCACGCTCGAAGATTCACATGGCCTTCATGCGAATCAGCCAGAGTAACGTTAATGAGGAACGCCAAGCGTCGCTCTCCTGGCCCCCATGGCCACCCGCGCAGAACGCGCCTTCCTCTCCTTCCTTTCTTCAGCAGCCGCACCGTAAAGGAGATGCGTCATGGCTCGTCGTTCAGCGAAAAAATCGATCAAAAGATCGGGTACCCAACGCCAAGAAGATCGACGCGCCATGCCGGACAACGTCCGCGTATTGTTTGAAGACGGATGGTCTCCCCTCGAACGTGAAATGCCCTCGGACGCCCCGCGCGACCAAAGTTACAAAAAGAAAATCCGCCCCCAGAACGAAACGCAGGCTGAGCTTTTCAAACAGATCGATGAGAATTCGGTTGTCTTTGCCACCGGCCCCGCCGGTACTGGCAAGACCTACGTCGCCGTCGCCAAAGCCGTCGAAGCTCTGGAGGCGGGCCGGATCGGCCGGATCGTCCTTTCGCGCCCCGCGGTTGAAGCAGGCGAGTCGTTGGGTTTCCTGCCTGGCGACATGGAAGAGAAGCTCTCGCCCTATCTCCGCCCACTTTATGATGCACTCACGGACCGGCTTTCGGCCAAAAAGGTCCGCCAGCTGATGGCAGAAGGCGTGATCGAAGTGGCGCCGATCGCGTTTATGCGGGGCCGTACGCTCAACAACGCTTTCGTGGTGATCGATGAGGCGCAGAACTGCACCTATGCGCAGCTCAAAATGCTCCTCACACGGCTGGGCTGGCACTCGACAATGGTGGTCACCGGCGATCCCGAGCAAACCGACCTTTTGCCTGGTGTTTCGGGCCTTGCGGACATCTGCAACAAGCTCGAAGAGATCGACGAAATCGGCGTCACCCGGTTCAAGTCAGCCGACATCGTCCGCCACCCGCTGGTCGCCAAAATGGTCGGCAAGATCTAGGTCTTATTCGTGGGCGCATCACTGGTGCGCCCACCATTCCCCGGCTCATTAGAGATGACGGACTAGTCGTACCAGCCGTCGCGCGCCTCTTCCTCGGCGCCTTCCCGCCAGACTTTCATCGCTGGCATGGTCCACACTGCATCCATGTAATCAGCAAACGGCGCAAAGCTCGGCACCGGGCCATAGGTCCGTATGCGGGATACAACAGGCGCGAACATCGCATCGACAGCGCCAAAGGACCCAAAGAGGAACGGTCCGTCCTCGGTTTTCTTCGCAAGAGCGTCGCCCCAAAGCGTGTGGATCCGCTTAAGGTCTTTCGCAACACCTGGCGGACAGCTCAGAGACTTATCCACATTGATGACGTCCATCGGCCATGTGCCGCGGAGCTGGGCGAAGCCGGAGTGCATTTCCGCCGCCATGGACCGCGCTCGCGCCCGCTGTTCCCGGTCCGCTGGCCAGATTACATGCTCCGGGTAAAGATCAGCGAGATACTCGATGATCGCGAGGCTATCGCCGATCACCAAATCGTCGCGCAAAAGGCACGGCACCAAGCCCGACGGCGAGTGTTTTTTGACCTCAGTATAGGTTTGCGGCGTGTCGAGCCGGATCTTCAATTCCTTAACGGGAAGGCCAAAATGCTGGACAACAATCCAAGGACGCAACGACCAGGATGAGAGGTTCTTGTTGCCGATAAGGAGCGTGAGATCAGACATGCGGGTTCTCCGTTTCACCAGCGTCTGAAGCTCACCTCAGCCGCCTTGGCAACTTGCAACCCGCGCCGTCTTCCCCCTTGCCTTCACCAGCGGCTAAAGCTTCTCTCGCAAGAGGGCTTTTTCGAACCTCTCGGGGATGACTGGCATGGCGCGGCGACAACAATCGCGAGCAAACACCTCCATGGGAGGCGACATCGTCCAGGAGGAATCGGGCTGGCGCTATCCCTTCCTGAT
>JBCDLG010000197.1:0-2194 GCA_038745625.1 Pseudomonadota bacterium
GGTGAACATGACGTTCGAGCCGCCATGGTCGCCCGAGCGGATGAGCGAGGAGGCCAAGCTTGAGCTTGGATGGATGTGATGGCGAGACGACCAAGACCCCAGGCGATCACCCTGACTGACCGCGCCGCTGAGCGGATGCAGACAATTATGCAGCATGCTGACGAAGATTTTATCGGCGTGCGCATTGGCGTCAAAAACGGCGGCTGCGCTGGGATGGAGTACACCCTCGACTATGCCACCGAGAAAGAAACGCTCGACGAAGTGGTCGAAGACCGCGGCGTGACGATCCTCATTGACCCCAAGGCCATCCTTTTCCTTCTCGGGACTGAGGTGGACTATGTGACGGAGAAGCTCTCGAGCCGCTTCACCTTCAACAACCCGAACCAAACCGACGCCTGCGGTTGCGGTGAAAGCGTGACAATTGTTCCTGCTGCGGCAGGTTAGTCCCTCAACGGAGGGAAAAGGTGCATCATGATCCTGAGGAGCAGGACCGGCGAGGCGGCGGCGCCCCTATGGGTGGCAGCGGTCCTTGAGTTTGTCATCGTCGCTGTCGGGGTCTTCCTTGGCCTTCAGGCGGCCAATTGGAACGAGGCACGGTTTGAGGTGCAGCGCGAGCGCGTGTTGCTTGAGCGCTTGCTGGCCGATTTCGAGCGGATCGTGGAGACCGGCGATCTTTACCAGCCCGAGATCGAACTCCAATCACCGGCCACGCGTCTAATCATCGACACGATCAGGAGCGGTGAGGAGCCAGCTCTCGAGGGCGCGTTCGCAGATGCTTTGGAGCGGGTGAACCAAGTCTGGGTGAATTTGGAACTTGCTCCGACCTATGAGGAATTGGTCGCGTCGGGTAGTCTCTCAAGAGTCCAAGATGACGAGCTTCGCGATATGCTGGCGCGCTACAAGCGGGCGCAGGCTGCCGATGTCGGCCTCATCGCTGGGCAGTTGGCGATGCGTGATTCTGTGGTGGTAGAGCGGGCGGTGCGCTACCGGATTGAAGACACAGGCTTTGAGACCAGCAATATACCGGTCGCTATGGATTGGGATGCGTTGGTGGCGATGGAGCCGCACCTACAGGTAATGCTCCGTAGCCAGATTCAACGTACGCAATGGCAGCGGGCCACATTGGAGTTGGCCCGCGATATTCGTGACGCGTTGCGCGCTGATCTTGAGGGGCCCGCAACCCCATAGAGCGCGTGTCACAGCTCGTTGCGAGACGGCTTCTCTCTCTTTACGCGACGGCCAACTCATTGTCTGCGATGAGCTTCGGGATTTGGACAATCATGTCACGGAGCTTTTCGCCTTGATTCTCGGTCTCGCCGTCACACAGCTGGGAAATCTGTTCTCGGATCGCGTCGAGGTGGCTGTTGTCGGTCAACACCTCGCCGTTCGACCGCACGCAGCCCATGCTCCACTGGCCGAAGACGCGCTCCTCCAGATGGCCGCGGTAGAGCACCTGGATATCCGTGTGGCGATCGTCTTTGCCGATTTTTTCAAGCAGTGCGTCGACTGTCTCTGTTTCGCCTTCGAGCACTTGGAGGAAGTAGTTGCCGACGGCCATCAGAATGCCGCTCACATCGCGGCCTCGATTGGCTTGCATGGAGTCGATCGCGATGTCGCGGACCAGCATCTGGTCCGTGGGGTCGGTGCGGTTGCTGGCGTAGATCAGGAACACTTGGCTCATACGGCGTCCTCTCCGTTTGATACGTTGTCGTCATGAACAGGCAGATAGATATGAAATGTTGTGCCCTGACCTTCTTCCGTTTCGAAGAAGAGCGTTCCGCCGCTCCTGTCGACGATCGATGAATGGCTGAACGAGAGACCTTGGCCGGTCCCTTTTCCGACGCCCTTAGAAGAAAAGAAGGGATCGAAGATCTTGTGCTGGATTTCGGCCGGTATCCCAGAGCCACTATCCTGGACCTGAATGCCGACGCTCGACTTATAGCGGAATGATCGCACACAGACCTCACCGTGCTGTCCTGTGCTTTCGATCGCGTGAGCGGCGTTGACGATCAGGTTGATGATGACTTGGTCGAGCTCGCCTGAATGGCAGCTCACCGCAGGAAGGTCGTCCTCTAACTCCGTACGGAGATCAAGCGTATGCTTCCACGATCCGCGGCTGATCGTGATGGCTGTGTCGATCGCCTCGTTAACGTCGGTCGCGATCTTGTTCTGATCGCCAGGATTGACCAGCGAC
>JBCDLG010000198.1:0-2164 GCA_038745625.1 Pseudomonadota bacterium
AACCGCGGTGCTGATCCGCACGCTGGAAGCCCTCGGCGCGGAAGTCCGCTGGGTCAGCTGCAACATCTACTCAACCCAAGACCACGCCGCCGCGGCGATCGCTGCTTCGGGCACGCCGGTCTTCGCGCATAAAGGCGAGACCCTCGAAGAGTATTGGGACTTCTGCGACCGCATCTGGGAATGGCCGAACGGCGAGATCGCCAACATGATCCTTGATGATGGCGGCGATGCGACCATGCTGATCCTGATCGGTAGCCAGGCGGAGACCGACCCTTCGGTGCTCGACAATCCGTCCAATGAAGAAGAAGAAGCTTTCTTCGCGACCATCAAGCGCCGCTTGGCGAAAGATCCAGGCTTCTACAGCCGCGTCAAAGCGTCGATCAAAGGCGTGACCGAAGAGACCACCACCGGTGTGATGCGTCTCTACCAGCGCGAGAAGGCGGGCACGCTTCCTTTCCCAGCCATCAACGTCAACGACTCCGTCACCAAGTCGAAATTCGACAACAAATATGGCTGTAAAGAGTCGCTGGTCGACGCGATCCGTCGGGGTACGGACGTGATGATGGCGGGCAAGGTCGCGACCGTCGCTGGCTATGGCGATGTCGGCAAAGGCTCTGCCGCGTCTCTCCGCGGTGCTGGCTGCCGGGTGATGGTGACCGAGGTCGACCCGATCTGCGCCCTGCAAGCGGCCATGGACGGCTATGAGGTCGTGACGATGGAACAGGCCGCGCCGCGCTCTGACATCATCGTTACGGCAACAGGCAACAAAGATGTTCTGACCGCCGATCACTTCCGCATGTGCAAGAACATGGCGATCGTCTGCAACATCGGCCACTTTGACAACGAGATCCAGGTTGACGCTCTACGCAACTATCCGTGGACGAACATCAAAGATCAAGTCGACATGATCGAGATTGCGGCCGACAAGAAGGTCATCCTTCTCTCCGAAGGCCGCCTTGTGAACCTTGGCAACGCGACGGGTCACCCAAGCTTTGTGATGTCCGCCAGCTTCACCAACCAGACGCTGGCGCAGATCGAGCTCTTCACCGATAGCGAAGGCACATACGACAACAAAGTCTACGTCTTGCCCAAGCATCTCGATGAGAAAGTGGCCGCGCTGCACCTTGCCCATGTTGGCGCAAACCTCAGTGAACTGACGGGTGAGCAAGCCGATTACATTGGCGTGGCGCAAACCGGCCCATTCAAGAACGAAGAGTACCGGTACTAGACGGCACCTCTGTCGGCGATGGACCGGCGGGGTATGCCGCCGGTCCTGTCACCCAGCATTCCTTGACGACGCTGCCTTATGGTAGCGTTTGTGCCTCGGTCGCCTCCCCGTCGCGGAGGGGCACACAGCGTCGCCACGATAGGGAGGCTGGCATGATACGAGAGCATACCCGAGCAATCGCGACGGGCGCCGCCTGCATAGTCGTCATAGCCGCCTCGACCACGGTCGCCGCCGAAGAGCATGATCGCTTCCACACCTCGCTTTTCGTCGGCACCACAGTGATCACCGAGGGAGAGCTTCAGGACACCGGTGCGCCCACGCTCGGTGTCGATCTTGAGTACCAGTTTACCCGGCGTTTCGGCCTCGGCACCGTCGTCGAGCGCGCCTTTGGCAGCATCGATTCCACCACAGCGCTCGCGGTCGCCGATATTCATATAGGCGATGGATTCGTATTGCAGGTCGGGCCGGGCGTTGAGTGGATCGACGACGAAAGCTACGCGGTTGGGCGTATCGGCGTCTTCTACGAGATTGAATTCGATGGCTTTATCATCGCACCAGCGATCAACTACGACATCTCGGAAGGCGAGGATTCACTGGTCCTAGGCGCGAATATCGGTCTCGCGTTCTGAGCACCTCGCCCTCTGCACCCTTGAACTCCGCGCGACTTTGGCGTTTGTCTTCGTGGACTGCGCTGCAGTGACGGTTGGGGGTGTCATGGGACTTCGGAGTTTCGCTTTTGGCTTGGTGGCGGGCGCTGGCGCTGTGCTCGGCGGTCAGTATTGGATGGCGACCAATGGCGAGGACATGTCGCCGGCCGACATGCTCGATGATCTGATCGGCCGCGTCGCTCCTGCGCAAGAGCAGACGTCTGAGGCGCCAGCGAGCCAGCCCGAGCCCTCGTCGCAGGGCCGAACCACCGAGCGCTTTTCTGGCGAG
>JBCDLG010000199.1:0-2136 GCA_038745625.1 Pseudomonadota bacterium
CCGTCCGCGTAGAACTTGACGCCCAAGTGACAAACAAGACCCGTGGCATCGCAACCCGGGCCATTCTCAGCCAGCATGTCGAGCGCCTCAGGCACCACAAAATTCGCGACACGCAAGGGCAGCGCGCCTTGCGCGGCAAGCTCTTCAAGCAGCGGCAAATCCTCGACCTCGACCGACATGTTGTGCACCCCGGTCCAGCCAAGCGATGCGTAACGCTCCGCCCCCCGACGTAAGCCTTCCCGCCGACGATCTTCATCCAGCGTTGGTACAAGGTCTTTGACCAAGCTCATCGCATTATCGATCAAGACCCCGGTCGCCTGGCCATTGCCGTCCCGCACGATGCGGCCGCCTTCTGGATCCTCCGTGTTTGGTGTGATGTTAGCGGCCCGGAGCGCAGCCGTGTTCACCGCCATGGCATGCCCGTCAGAGCGCATCAGCAACACAGGTCTGTCATCGACCACAGCATCGATATCTTGGCGGTTCGGTGGGCGGCCTTGCGGCCAGGATGTCTCGATCCAACCCCGTCCAAAGAGCGTCGCACCCGTTGAATCAGCCGATGCCGCCTCGGCCACAGCGATCTTCAGTTCACCAATCGACTGGACGCTATCGAGATTAAGGATCATCTCCCTAAGGCCGACGCCGAGCAAGTGAATATGCGCATCGGTGAGCCCGGGGAACGCGATCTGATCATCATCAAGGGTGGCGCGGCAGCGGTCGGCGACCGCGGGCATCTCGTCCCGCGCGCCCACAGCATCGATGCGGCCGTCCTCAATCGCCACCGCCTCGAAGGTCCGGGTCGGGGTCTCGATCCGCCCCTCAATCACCGTGACGTCGCACCCCGCGATCAGGCTCAGGGCTAGAAATGCGTGCATGGCTGGATCCTCGTTCGGTTCTTATCGCTCGCCGGAAGTCTGTAGGCGTTCGCGTTTCTTGGCTGATTCTTGGGCGCCCCGGCGTTGATCCTTGGGCAAGAAGCGTTGGCCGTCAAAGGTCGGCACCCACAGCCTCGCTCACAGAAGAGAACCCTTCCGCCTTCAGAAGCTTCGGCAAGGTCCGCCGCATGCGACCAATCAGGCCCGGACCTTCGTAGATGAGCGCGGTGTAGAGCTGGACGGCGGTGGCGCCAGCTTTGATTTTGGCGAAGGCGTCTGCGGCCGAGAAGACACCGCCGACACCGATCAGCGGCAGCTGGCCCTCTGTCTCCCGGGCGAAGTCGCGTAAAATAGCGGTGGATTTCTCGAATAAGGGACGCCCCGACAGCCCGCCAGCCTCGTCCCGGTCCGCGCTTTTGAGACCATCTCGGTCAAGCGTTGTGTTGGAGACGATCATTCCATCGACGCCCGCCTCCATCGCCGCGGCCGCGATATCGGCGCGTTCCTCATCGCTGAGATCCGGTGCGACTTTCACAAAGACCGGCTTGTCCGTGGAGCGGGCGGCAAGAACTTTGGTCAAAAGCTCCGTCAGCACCTCTTTTCCCTGAAGCGCACGCAAACCTTGGGTGTTGGGCGAGGAGACGTTGACCGTGAGGAATGACACGTATGGCTCGAGCGCCTTGAGGCTCGTGACATAGTCCTCGGTGCGATCTTCTGAGTCTTTGTTCGCACCAAGATTGATACCGACAATACCGGGGCGTTTGGACTGCGCCTTGAGCCGCTTGCCAATCGCCTCAAGCCCATCATTATTGAAACCGTAGCGGTTGATGATCGCCTCGTCTTTCCGAAGGCGGAAGACACGCGGGGCGGGGTTGCCTGGTTGCGGCCGAGGCGTGACGGCGCCGACCTCCACAAAGCCAAATCCTAGGCTCAAAAGCGGCGCCGGAACCTCCGCGTTCTTATCAAATCCCGCTGCCATGCCGATGGGGTTCGGCAGCTCCATACCCGCAAGCTCGGTCCGCAGCATCGGGCTCGTGCCTGAAAGCGCGATCGGCGAGAATGGCGCCTTTAACAGCTTGATCGTCGCCTGGTGCGCGGCCTCCGGCGGCAAGAGGGTCAGGGCCTGGGTGGCAAGTCGTTGCAGCATGGTACCGTCCGTTTACGCAGCAGCGCCCCGATGGCCAAGCGGTCTGCTGTCGATCGCGGCGATCCGCTCCACCTCCGCGACCACGAGATCCGCAAGGTCCTGGCCAGTGCACCGCTC
>JBCDLG010000200.1:0-2031 GCA_038745625.1 Pseudomonadota bacterium
CTCTTCGCGTTGGAGGGTCACCGTGCCTTCGTTGAGAGGCAGGCCATAGAAGGCTGGCCCATGCTCGCTGGCGAAGCCCTCGAACTTGTCGATGGCGCCCTCGTCTTCGAAGACGATGAGATAGCTCTCAAGCGCGAAGGGCGCGTTGAAGATGCCCGCACATCCACACGACGTTTCCTTATCCGACCGCACGTGGGGCGCCGTATCCGTGCCCAGAAAGAATTTCGGATTACCCGAGGTCGCGGCCTTGCGCAGCGCCAAGCGATGCACCTCGCGCTTGGCCACCGGCAAACAATATTGGTGCGGATTGATCCCGCCTTTGAAGATCGCGTTCCGGTTGATGTGGAGATGCTGCGGCGTGATCGTGGCGGCGACCAGCGGCCCTGAGGCCTCGACAAACTCCACCGCGTTCTTGGTCGTGATGTGCTCAAAAACGACCTTGAGACCAGGAAAACGCTCGATCAGTCCTGTGAGGATCTGCTCGATAAAGACCGCTTCTCGGTCAAAAATGTCGATGTGGTCCTCGGTCACCTCGCCATGGATCAGGAGGGGCATGCCCGCCTTCTCCATCGCTTCGAGCACGGGATAGATGTTCCGAACATTCGTAACACCGCTGTCGGAGTTGGTGGTGGCACCGGCGGGGTAGAGCTTGGCCGCGGTGAGAATGCCCGCCTCGTGTCCGGCCACCACGTCCACCGCTTCAATCGTATCGGTGAGGTAGCAGGTCATCAGCGGCTCAAAACCGGCGTTTTCAGGCGAGAGCGCCGCCTTGATCCGATCTCTATAGGCCGCAGCTTGCGCGCTCTTCACGACAGGCGGCGCGAGGTTGGGCATCACGATCGCCCGGGCAAACTGCCGCGCTGTGTGGTTCACCACCGCCCTCAGCATCGCCCCGTCGCGTTGATGGGTGTGCCAGTCATCAGGGGTGCGGATCGTGATCGTCTCGCTCATGCTACCTCGTTCAGCGCCGCAGCGCTCTGTGGTCAAGCTTCATTTGGTCAACAAAAGCCGAGGGTCAGCTGGGCAAGGCGCCGCAGTGCCGGTCACTCTTTACAAGGATGGTTACGAGCTTTCGGAGCGCTCCCGACGATGGTCCGATTGATCGGCCACCTCTTCATACGCCGCATCATGATAGCGGACAAAGGTGCTTTCGGCGTTTGCTTTTCTCAAAGCCCAGTGTTCCGATGGGGTCGGCGACAAGGCGGAGTGTATGATGCGCGTCCTGTACATGAACCAGGGCGGCGGGGGCAATCATGGCGCGATTGACTACGCCTCCTACGATTTGATCCTGCTCGCGGAACGCGACGACAATCCCTACCCCCAGGTCTTTGACGAGGCGTTTGTCAGCAATGACAGCGCCCCCGCCATGAGCGTCTGGAAGAAAAAGGGGCTGGGGCGTGCACTGACGGAATCAACCGATATCGATCACACCAAGTCCTCCACGCGCCCGCTCGTCCATACCCAAGCGACGAGAACCATCGCGGGGATGTTCGTCCATATCATCTTCGTGCATCTCAAATCAGCGAGCGCGACAAGAGCGAAAGCTGAAATGGAGGTGATCATCCCAGTTTTGCGCAAGCTTGTCGGGCTGGGCCACCAGGTCTTGCTCATCGGCGATATGAACCGCCTCAGCCAAGACTTGCTCGCGACGGAGGGGATGGTGCCGATCCTGCTCGGCGGCGGTCACGCCAAGTGGGACCTGGATCATGCTTGGGCGAACGAAGCATTGGCCACCTACATCGGCGCGCAAGCCAAGGTCGACATTGCAGCGACGGCAGCGCTGGACCACGGTCACATCGCGATCAGCATTGATTTTTGCCCGTAGCCGCGCCGCCCTGGACTCTCCTAGGCTCTTCTGCTCTACCCCGCGCTTCCCGCGCGCGCCTGGCGCGACGGCATGGCCTCGGTGCGCCTGAAAGTAGGAGATGAACATGCCCAAAATGAAGACCAAGTCTGGGACCAAGAAGCGATTCAAGGTCACCGGCACAGGCAAGATCATGGCCCTTTCGACCGGCAAACGCCACGGCATGA
>JBCDLG010000201.1:0-1927 GCA_038745625.1 Pseudomonadota bacterium
AGTCGCGCCAGGTGCGGATCAGCACCGGCGTGAGAAGGATGGCGATCCCGATGATCGTGAGGACCGAGGTGGTGGCAGCCGACGATAGCTGCCGTGTTTCGCCGCTGAGGTCGCTTAGGATGAAAGTACTAAGCGATTGCGCGTGCGCTTGGGCGCCGAAGCCAAGGATCGGCTCGAGGACGCGGAAGTTATCCATCAGCTGGATGAGAGCCACGAAGGTCACAAGCGGCGCCAGATGCGGAATGATCACATAGCGGATCTGCTGCCAGCGCGTTGCCCCGTCGATCTGCGCGCTCTCCAGCGTGTCCTCGGGCACTGTCTGGAGGCCTGCATAGAACACCACGAAGGCGAACGGCGCGGATGACCAGATGCCATAGACAATGAGACAGATCCACATGAGTGGCGTCGAGGCCTTCACCGACAGATCCGGGTCATTGACCAGCCAAGAGAGGAAGTTGCCGAGAATACCCCGGCTATCGACCATCCAAGACAGGACCAGCGCGCCGATAAGTGGCGTCACGATCATGGGTAGGAGCGAAAAGAAGATCATCAGCCCCTTGAGCCGGCGGTGGAGCGAGTTCACAGCAACCGCGATGGCAAAGCCCAGCGCAATCAAGAAGGGTGTGCAGATGAACGTGTAAGTTAGCGTGAAGGCCAGTGCGTCATAGAACGGCAGGTTCATAACGGCGCCGAAAAACGCCCCTACGCTGTCAGAAGTACGCCACAGCTCGCCGACCTCTCCAAAGGCCAGGTGGTTGCGGTCGGCATAAAGCTCGAAGCCCACAAACCGGCCGAATGGCGCGGCGTCACGCAACGCTTGGGTGGCCTCCTGGTCGATCGACGTCTCGGTCGTGCACCCAAACGGGCCGCAGTTTTCCACCTCAATCAGCACCGCCTCGATAGGGGTGAAAACCGATTGTGTAAGAACCGATACGATGGGGAACGCGATAAAAAGAAGCATCGCCGCCGCCGTCGGAAAGAAGAACCAAAAGAAAGTACGGTGCTTCATGACTGTCCCCAAATGTCAGAAGAAGGTGGCGGGCCGACACGACGCCCCGCCGGTGATTTAAGCGGACGGGTGCGCTCCGCGCACCACTGCCGTTAGTTCAAAAAGCCCTGTTCGCGAGCTGCAGTGATGTACGCTGCTTCCACGTCTGCCAGCGCCTGCTCAGCGGACTCGTTGCCCTGCATAAAGTCAGCAAGCTCGTTACCGAGTGCCGTATGCATCAGCCCCATGAAAGGCAGCATCGGGTAGGGAATGGAGCCTGCATTAGCAGCAGCAAAGACGCCAACGGCGGCCGGTGTCGGCTCATATCCGTCGATCAGCCAAACCGCCTGGGTTGGCACTTCGGGGTCCTCAAGGATCGCCGGATCGATCGCATTCTTGAGCGCGATAAAGGTGGCAGCAGCGTCCTCATCAGAGATGTTCTTAGCCACTGTAAAGCCGTCCCACCAAAGTGTCGTCGCAGGCGTATCACCGCCACCAACGGTCATTGGGCCCGCAATTGCGAAGCCATCGATCACCTCTTGCGGAACGCCCTCTGCGGTCACGAGCGTTGCGGCGCGAGAGCCCCACATGTTCATGAGCGCGGTATTGCCAGCGCGATACTCGGCGTTCGTCGCATTGGAGTCATGCGTCAGGAAGTCGGGGTTCATGTACTCCGACAGTGCCTTCATCATGTTGAGCGCGTTGACACCCGCCTCGCTGTTCACGTTGGGCTCGGCAGAGCCGGGCTTGAAGTGCGAGCCGCCATAGCCGAGGAGCATGTTGTTGAACTCCTGGGCCAGGTTCCAGCCCGCAGCATAGGCGCCACCCACAGGGTTTTCCAAAATACCCGCAGCACGGATCGCCTCTGCAGTCTCAAGCATCTCTTCGTAGGTTGTGGGCGGTTCCGCGCCAACCTGCTCAAGGATGTCTGAGCGGTAC
>JBCDLG010000202.1:0-1687 GCA_038745625.1 Pseudomonadota bacterium
CCCAAGGCTCTGTTCAATCGAGCAAGGGCCTCCGGCCGGTCGCGGCCATGGACAATAAGTTTGCCGATGAGCGAGTCGTAGTGCGGGGGGATCGAGTAGCCATCATAGAGAGAGCTATCCATCCGCACGCCTAAGCCGCCGGGCGCATGATACTGCGTGATCTTGCCGGGGCGTGGTGCGAAGCCAGGGAACGTCTCAGCGTTGATACGAACCTCAATGGCATGACCGTTGATCGTCAGATTGTCTTGGCTAAATGATAGCGGCTTTCCTTCCGCGACGCGGATTTGCTCGCGGACTAGGTCGACGCCAAAAATGGCTTCAGTAACGGGGTGCTCTACTTGCAAGCGCGTGTTCATCTCGATGAAGTAGAACTCGCCCTTCTCATAGAGAAATTCGATTGTGCCCGCGCCAATGTAGTTGATCTTGGCGACCGCATCGGCACAGGTTTTGCCGATCTGCGCGCGCTCCTCTGGTGAGATCGCCGGGCCAGGGGCCTCTTCAAAAACCTTCTGGTGGCGACGTTGCAGAGAGCAGTCTCGTTCGCCGAGATGGACGGCGTTGCCTTTACCGTCTCCAAAGACCTGGATTTCGATGTGGCGCGGCGTCGTGAGATACTTCTCGATGTAAACCTCGTCGTTGCCAAACGCGGCCTTCGCCTCGGTTCGGGCGGTGCGAAATGCGGTTTCTAGCTCCTCGGCTGAGCGCGCAACTTTCATGCCGCGCCCGCCGCCGCCTGCCGTGGCTTTGACGATAACCGGGTAGCCAGCTTCCTCGCCGACCTTGAGTGCCGCCTCAACGTCCGGAACGCCGCCGTCTGACCCTGGCACGCATGGCACGCCTAGTGCCTTCATCGTGTCCTTGGCAGTGATTTTGTCACCCATGACGCGGATGTGCTCGGCCGTGGGACCGATGAATGTGAGCCCGTGATCTTCTAAGGCCTGGGCGAAGCCCTCGTTCTCGCTTAGGAACCCGTAGCCCGGATGGATCGCGTCGGCACCGGTGATTTCTGCGGCGGAGATAATAGCCGCAACGTTGAGATAGCTCTTGGTCGACGGGGCAGGGCCGATGCAGATGGCCTCGTCGGCCATGCGCACATGCATCGCGTCAGCATCAGCGGTCGAGTGAACCGCCACGGAAGCAATGCCCATCTCACGGCAGGCGCGGATGACGCGGAGTGCGATTTCGCCCCGGTTGGCGATCAGGATCTTCCGAAACATTACTCGATGATCATCAGCGGGGCACCGAACTCGACCGGTGCGCCGTCATCGATGAGAATACGCGTGACCGTCCCAGAGCGGGGTGCCGGGATTTGGTTCATCGTCTTCATAGCTTCAATAATGAGGATCGTATCACCCTCTTTTACTTTGGCCCCTTGGCTCACAAAGGCCGGCGCGCCCGGCTCGGACTGAAGATAGGCCGTGCCGACCATCGGAGAGGTAACGGCGCCAGGGTGTTCTGCCGGATCCGCTGACGCATCGCTTGGTACAGCGGTTGGCGTGGCGGCTGCTGGAGCCGGAGCCGCCTGGATAGCTACCGGCTGGGGCGTGGGCATCGGAGCGGCGACGGGGGCGGCGCGGCTCACGCGGACATTGAGGCTGTCATCCTCGCCGTACTCGCGCATGACCTCCAGCTCGGTAAGGTCATTCGCTTTCAGCAACTCGGCCAGCGCGCGGATGAATTCCACGTC